>CAYUHN010000056.1:16769-16839 GCA_964444495.1 uncultured Roseibacillus sp.
CGACAGTCACGACGACCATGATCACAAAGATTGTTGCTCTCACGACAGTCACGACGACCATGATCACAAA
>CAYUHN010000057.1:0-16816 GCA_964444495.1 uncultured Roseibacillus sp.
GTTACAAAATCGCTTACGCGAATCCTGCTACCTTCTCTGCGAAACCCCGATGAAAAGGGCGAAAACAATTTCCTCGCACTTCAGCTCACCAACGCCGTCTCCTCAAGACTCAAAGAAACTGTTGATTCTACTACAGGCGAACACTCTCGGAGTATTCGCGATCTCTTAAAAGTCAAGGAACACTCCACTCAGGAATGTCCCCCTGCCAAGCCACTGGAGCAGACTCGATCCCCTGTTGGAAACGTTCAGCAAGAATTTCGATAATACCCTCATGGCCGGCCACAAGGTCGGTCATCTTCCACTTAAGATCCTGGTGAGTCTCCGCGGCTTCCTCACAAATCTTAAACACATCCCCACCTGGACCTGCATGGCGTCCGGGAGAAGCAAAGAGCATGGAGACAATGACTTCATCACGATAGCCTTCTGTTCCAATAAGATTTTCTAGCAAAGGTTCGTTGAACGCGTAATCGTCACCTTCACGGCGCTCCATGGAACAAGCCGTAACCTCTGGGAACTCATCTTTGGAAAGAAGCTGACGGACCTGTTCCCCGAGATGATTCCTTACCTCAGTAACCTTAATGCGCGGTGCGCCATGATCAACGAGAGCAATAGCAGGAGCTTGATATCCTTGCTCCACTTTCGTTGCCTTGATTTGATCGACGAGGATTTGCGCCATGCGAGTGTCATTCTTGTCTTCAATATCAACAACACAGGGGGCGATGAGCACTTCCAGTTCCGGCCATTTTTCCTGAAGAGAGGTGACCCGTTGGGGCATGTACTCTAAAATAGCGGCACTAGGCCCAAAGAACATCGGGGTGACGTGAAACTTGTTGAAACCTTCTTTGCGCTTTTTCTTGATGAAGGGCTCAAAGATTTCAGCAGGCCTACCCTCGAGTTTATCGGCGGAAATCTTAGTAGAATGTAAAAGAGAAACCGGTTCGATGGTTTGATTAACTTGCTCACCTAAACGCTTAGCCAAACTACGAAGACTAAAGGTGGCTTCAGGGCGGTAAGAACCATTGTCGGTAATGAGGTAACAGATGTCGCTCATGTTGCCTTTGAATAAACGATCTTGCCGAAAAAGCTAAGGATTTCTCGTTTGAAAGGCTAGGAAGCGAAGAATTTGAACAGCAAACACAAAAAATCACAAAGGATCAAGTGGTCCTCTGCCTGACCATCTTGCCTCCAGCTTTCGGCCCAATGAACCCAACCTTAAACAGTCTCTTGCAAACCCGCGAGATGACGAGTCTCAATAATTAGCTCCAAAACTTTCTTAATATCCTCAGATGGCGACGAGATCCTTTGCAAAGTTTGACGAGCCAAAGACTCCACCCAAGGCATACTCAAACTTCCTTTGTGAGGAGACTCACGGAGCACTAGAGCATAAGCCGCCACGGTCGCAGCAGTTTGAAAGGAATTTGAGCTATCCAACCAGCGTCCTGGAATCGAAGGGATATCAAGGTGACGGGCAATCGTCAGTTCAGAGTCCAAACCACTCACTTTAAGTTCGACGTGTCCAAGGGCCGTCTCATCAAAAGGAACATCGCCTGGACGAAGCTCATAAAACACATAAGTTGAATTCCCCGCGGCCAGAGGGTGCGAAGCATTTGCACCGCTAACCACATCCCCATCAGGTTGCGCAAAACCGAGAAGGCGATATTCCGCCACACGACCTTGATCGACCTCAAGCTGCACAGAGACCTTCTCATTTTCAGCTGACCCGGGTGCTCTCTGCAGCAACAACCCAAGAAGAAGACTCTCTTCATTCCAAGGACAGGGAACGAGTTCGCTAGTCAAAGCAACCCCTCCAACTTGCGCTCCTGCATCTTCCGAATAGTCGGGATAATTCACTAATTCCTCCAAACGCACTGCATCGCGAGGGGGAAGTTGATTCTGCTCGCGTAAAAACCGCTCAACCCAAGCAAAGCTTGTTCGACCTGCCATCACGGGAACAGTCGTACGATTTGCCTCAGTAGAAGCAAGGTAGTCATTTTCTTGAAGAGGGATAAACGACTCCGCTTCGGGTAAATGAAGAGCACGAGCAGTAGCCTCTGCTGAAACAAAAAATTGCTGCGGATCCTCTAAAATTTGCGCCACAACTTGCTCTCTTGCCTCGTGAGACGATTCTTCTGCCTTCATCTCATAAGGTTTCTGACTGGTCACCGAAGTAGAAGAAACGCTTGCAAGCTCATTCTCCCCCTGGCCCCAGGTCGTAATCGCTGCAGGGCTCAAAACTATAGACATCTGGAGTTGTTCAGGCCCATTTTGCGCCTCGACCACTTCATCATCTTCCACCGGGGTACGAGCCATGATGAACAAGACCAAAGAAAGACAAGCAACCGCAGCTAGAGTAATGGCCGCTCCGTGAATCCACTGATTTCGCTGTTTAACTGCGCGCACTGCCAACTCGTCCTGACTGATACCAATGCGTTTGATAATCTCACGCTGAACAGGATGCAAAGCGAGGCCTTCGCGCTCAAAGCTTTCACACAAAAGCCGACCAAGCGCTTGCGTTTTAGCTAAATCCTCCTGAAGTTCAGGTCTTTCCGCTATTTGTTCAGCAACTTCCAATACTTCCTTAGAGGGTAATTCTCCAAGAGCATAATCAGTGATACGAGGATCGTCTGGACGGAGTTTTTTCATTGTTTTAGAGGTCTTCGAGAAGATCAGAGGGTAAAAACGAGCGCATACGCTTGAGGCCCGTATGGATTAAAAATCCGACGTTGCCTGAGCTAAGGCCCGTCACTTTACTAATTTCTTTGTAGCTCATTCCTTGTTGAAATTTAAGGCGGATAACTTCCCGCTGATTAGCAGAGAGGCGCTCAAGAGACTCGGTTACCTGACGTACCCGCTCCTCCATATCAGTCATTGCCCGAGGGCTCAGACCTGACGCTTCCCACTTTGCAAAGGCCTCGTCATCAGTCACAACGGCCCGGCTCTCTTTGCGCAGCACATCAAGTGCCCGATTGCGACAAACAGTGTAAAGCCAGGTCTTCAGGCCTTTACGAACTTTCTCAATATCCTGCTGGTGAAGCCGAATAAAGGTATCCTGCACCACGTCACGAGCTCGCTCATGATCTCTCACGATGCCGGTAGCATAGCCAATCAGCGGCGCCTCGTAACGGGCCAACGCCTCGGCTACGAATTCGTCACGGGCTAGAGCAGTCATATCTTCTTTTCGGCCCATCACAGGCTAAGATACCAAAGAAACGGCTAAAGGTCATTTTTCTTAGCACTTTCTTTGTAATTCTCTAATCAAACTTTTCCTCTTCGCCCGCCAAGTAGACCCAACATTCGACCAGTCTTTCCCTTTTCCAGGCGATAACTGTAGAAACGCTCTAAATCAGAACCCGTGCACAGACCACAATCTACAAACTCACCAACCCCTGCCTCCTTAGCCTGCTGTGACATCATCGCGACAATATCCACTTCGTAGTTAGGCGGGCGGATACACGGACCCAAAATCACGGTTAAATCCTCCGCTTTGGTACCATATTGAGCCTCCATCTTTCGAATCGCTTGGAGTAAAATCCCCCCTTCGCTTCCCTTACGCCCCGAATGTAATAGAGCACGAGCCCCGGTCCCTTCATCGACCACCCAAAGCAGCCCACAATCAGCCACGTAGATTCCAAGAAGAGCTTCTTCATCATTGGTCATTAGACCATCGACTCCGGAGATCGTCCGCGAAGAAGCCTTACTAGCGGGCACCTCTTCAACCTCAATCCCATGGATCTGTTCAGCCCGCCAAAGAGACTCCCAGCGGCAGCCCATTTCCTCCACTTTCTGACGATGAAAGGGCTCGAGAGCCGCAAGCATTTCCTCTTTATCGTACCGAGTCTCGACACCTGGTACTCGCGGAACAAATTCAGCAAGCCATCCCTTGTCAGTTAGTTTCTCTAAAAAAGAAAAAAGCTCCATTTAGGCGAGAACCTAATGAAGCCTGATGTTAAAGGCGAGCAGTAGCAGCAATTTTTTCGATACCGAAGCTACCTTAGCCTTACCAAGTCCAAAAACATAATAGGGGGTATGGATTTGGGAACAAGTAGTTTAGCCGGGCCTACTTGCTCATTGCACGACGAGCGAAATCGATGGTCTCAGCTTCTTCTTCGTCAGCACCATCCATGAGGCTAGCGAGATCTGATGCAATCTCCTTACGCATGTGCGCAACAAGCTCAGTTCCTTTTTGGGTCACACGAACCATGATCTTACGACGGTCTTCGGCAGCGTGAACACGCTCAACATAGCCAATCTTCTCAAGGCGATCAACGAGACCGGTGGCAGCTGCAGTTGAGTGCCCCATTTTCTTGGCAATATCAGACATTGTGAGGAATTCCTCACTAGAGAGATAGGTCAGAAGGAAAAACTGCGGAAAGGAAATATGGCCGCGGTTGAGTTCGTTCGAGAGGTTAAGAATACAAGAACGTTGAGTGAAAAGGACGAAGTCAGCGAGACGATCAGCCTCGGCTTGAACCCCGCCACTGCGATTTACGGTTGTGGTTTTCATTACTGGAATGGTTATGTTTTTGGAACAACATGGAAGCTTATTGCTAAGCTACATGTAAGCTGGCTAAGAACTAAGGCGAGGTAAAGTAAAATTACTTTTTTTTATAAAGTTTTAAGAAATATGCATCCCTCTTCCCTCTTAAATTCCGAAAATGAGGCTAAAACAGCCCTAAAAACCCTAAATGTTTTAGAAAATATTAATTTCGAGGTTACTAATTGATTGATACCGAAGCTGATAGAACACCCTAAAAATTCGCCGCATCTTCAACTGCGGCGATTTCTGTTTGCACCACACTATCCCCCACTCGTGGCACAAGACACCCGTCTGGGAGATCAACCACATGAAAACGGCCTTGCTGCTCAGGACTCAACTCAACCCTGACAACTCGTTGACCATCAAGACTACGAATACTCAAAACTCCTCCCGGATTCAATTCCCCGGGGCCTCGCCTTCGAAACAGCGCAAAACCTAACTCTGCGTGCACACTTGTAATTTCCCCCACCACTCGAGAAGGGCTAACAAGAGGCTCAGGCTCTTCCTCGATTTCTTTTCCGCAGCCAGTCAATAGCGCGACCATTAAGCTAACAAGAAATAGAACTCCACTTTGTCGAAAAGGAACTTTCACAAGGATGAAACGAAATACTCCGAAAAAAATCGGGAAAAAAATCACAAATTCGCATCTTACATGAGATGCCCAAGGGACGCTTCCCTAATTCCTTAATCTTCGACAACTACCGCCTTTTCGCCTGCTTCTTCCAAAGTTCCAACACGTGCAACAATTGGAGAGCCCGCTTCTTCAAGGCAGGCAGAAGCTTCCTCAACCTTACCAGGAGGAATAGCCAAAAGTAAACCTCCGCTAGTTTGCGCATCGGCAAGTAGCAGCTTCTGAGATTCCCCTACCCCTCTTGCAAAATGCACCTGAGGTTCAGCAGTAGCTAGATTTTTTCGCGTGCCTCCTGGAACGCAATCCTCAGCAATCAATTTCAAAACAGCCTCATCAATAGCCGGAATAGCGCCCGCAGAAAGACGAGCCGTCACCTTAGATTCTCGACAAATCCCAATGAGATGACCGAGGAGACCAAATCCAGTCACGTCCGTGCCACAAACCGTCAGCCCTGCCTCGGCAATCGCCCGGCCGGGAGTATTCAGCGTAGCCATTAGATCAGCGGACACCGCCTCGAGATCTCCGATTTCCAAACCTCGTTTCACTGCTGTGGAGAGAATTCCCGTCCCCAGCGGTTTCGTTAACAAAAGAACATCCCCTGGCTTTCCTCCTGCATTCGAGATCACCTTTTTAGGATCCACCATACCGGTCACTGAAAGGCCATATAGGGGCTCAGAGTTCTGAACAGTATGGCCTCCCGCAAGAGCGCAACCACTCTCTGCTACCTTATCCGCCCCTCCTCGCAAAATCTCGTTCACCACATCAAGCGAAACCTCGTCAGTCGGCACCGCTACAATATTCATTGCAGTAATGGGATAACCTCCCATGGCATAGACATCTGAAAGAGAATTAGCCGCCGCAATCTGCCCATACAAGTAGGGGTCATCGACAATTGGAGTAAAAAAATCGAGGGTCTGCACCAACGCCTGCGAATCAGAAATACGGTAAACAGCAGCATCATCAGACGATGCTGAACCCACGAGGAGATTTGCATCCTCAACTTGAGCCAGCCCACGCAAGACCTGCGCGAGCTCAGCTTGAGAAAGCTTGGATGCTCATCCTGCGCAGGAAGATAGCTCCGTCAAACGCTTACTGTTTTCATTACTCACGATGCCTTCCATACGAACGGAGAGACTGCTCTACCAGCATCATTTCTAGAAAGTCGTATAACCTCGGAAACCTCCCTCAAGATTCAAAGAAAAAGGCTTTTCTCAGCCAAAACTGTAAGTTTTGATACCGACTTTGAGTAAGAATACTCGTTTTCACAAAAACCTTCATGAAACCCAGAAACCTGATTTTTTCGGCTTTTCTTGCTCTTGCCAGCCTCTCTGCTTTTGGCGAAGAACTCGAAGAAGGTTTTGTCTCCCTCTTTGATGGAAAGAGCCTCAAAGGATGGACCTCTGCCCGAAGTGAAAGCAAAGACGACTGGGGAGCCTTTTCAATCAATGAAGAAGAAAAAGCAATTCACGTCTACGCAGGCTGCGAACCAGATTCGAAGCAAAACTCCGACTGTCTCAATACTGTAGCTGAGTACAGCCACTTTATCCTCAAGCTCGAATACAAATGGGCTGGACCACGCTTCGAACCACGTCGTGATTGGGATCGCGACGCCGGACTCCTCTTTCATGTCCACGACAATCTAAAAAAGGTTTGGCCATATTGCCTCGAAATGCAGATTGGAGAATCTCCTGGAGACAAACCCAATGCTCGCGGCAACAAGGGGCGCTTTCACTCAGGTGACCTTTTTGTCCTCCGTCCTGACCTCACCACCTGCACCCCCTTCGGGATCGTCTATCAGGATGACGAAACCCAAGAAGGCGAGAAAAAGAAACTAGGTGGTTTCTTCCAAGCAGAGGGAAAACGAAAACGTGGCAAGCACGTCCACACCCTTCTTGGAGCTGAAAAGCCCATGGGCGAATGGAACGAAATGGAAATCCAAGTTCATGGCAGCAAGAAAGCGATCTTTATCTTCAATGGAGAAAAAGTTCTCGAAACCTTCGACTTCAAATTCAAGGACAAGGATGGCAATTCTGTTCCACTCAACAAAGGACATATTGGCCTACAAGCCGAGTGGGCAGAAATCCTCTATCGGAATATTCGCATCAAAGAATTGCCATCTGAATAACAATTCAGATTCCGACCGCTAGTTCCCCACCCAACGGCGCCCATACTCATTACTTGGGTCGCGGTAGATCGAGTGCAAGTGATTAAGTGGATCTCCTCCAAGGTTTTGCCCCGCGTACTCGATAATGATCCCCGGCCCAAAGATATGAAAGGAAGCATCACTTCCTGGCTGATGCGGTCCTTGCCAGAGAAAAAAAGTTTCATCTAACTGCTCGATAATTTCCTCACGACGTCGCTCAAATGAATTCTTCGGCAAATCATCGATCCAGAGCGAAATCAATTTGATGAGGGCTCCCTTCTGAGCTTCGTTCAAGCCTGCGCAAGAAAGGCCTCTCACCTTTGGCTTCACGCCATCCTCACCTGGGCCAACTTCTAGCTGCCCACGCTTATCACTTTGAATCGCTTTCGCTTGCTGCGCCTCATCCAAGCTAGCCATGAACTGAAAAGCGGCCTCAGTCTCATCCCCCATCGGCACCACTTCCTCTCCCTTTAGAGTCATCTTATGAGGTTGAGTTCCGATAAAGGAAGGTGACATGGAAATATTCTCCCCTGAAATGCTCAGATTGAAGGCTACATGATGGCCATCTAACTGCACCGCCCAAGGTTCGGTTAAAGATGGTTCTCCAAATATCACCAACCAAAAATTAGCGACACCAAATCCACCGCGACGCTCGGCCTGCTTCTCGTCCTTAATCAATAAGTCGTCTGCCAACATCACTTCCGTAGCCTTGGCATACCCCTCCGAACTCAAAACCGTGGCGAGAAAGGTGCAGACTTTCTCCAAAGAATTTTTATCTAGATCACCTAGGCGCAATCCCCCGTCATCAGGCTTTGTGGGAAGATTGGTCCACTTCTTGCGCTCCTGATCATTGAGTGGCAGTAATAACTGACTTTTTTCCTCCTCACTCAAGCTATCGAGCAAAGCCTTGGCCGCCTCAACCATGGCCTGAGCATCCCGCTCAGAAACCTTTGGCTCGAATGTCGACACGAACTCTCCTGCTAAATTCCAAGCACGATATTCGTCGGCAACGAGGGCGGAACTAAGCAACGAAGAAACAAGAAGATAAGAGGTAAATTTTTTCAAAATGAGAGGGAATCTTAATCAAATCGGACCGCATGCCAAGCAGCAACGAAGAAAGAAATTTCTGCCTCACTCCTTGCCAAAACGTTGCTCGTGTAAAGCCGTGGCCAAGGCTTGAATTTCGGGGCCTTCTCTTAGCTTGCGATTCTCAAACTCTAGAACCGGAGCCAACCCCACCCTCGTACTCGTGACGAAAAGATGCTCCATCTGCAAGACTTCTTGCCGCGTCCGCACTCTTTCCTCGACCACGATTCCCTTCTCTTGTGCCAACTCAATCACCAACTCTCTAGTAACTCCCGGAAGACATCCCACCGACAAGGGAGGCGTCACTACAACCCCTTTTTCGACACCAAAGACATTACTCCAAGCGCCCTCACTCCAACTCCCACGATCACCTCCTTCGGTAAATAGCAGAACCTCCTCACAAGCTCGCGCCTGTCCTTCGCGCAAAGATATAATACTATTCCCATAGGATATACTCTTCATTCCCGCTAAAGCTCGCTCGGCACTTTGCACATGAGGTGAGATCCCGAGCCGGATCCCTTCACGACGCCGATCGGGCTCCAATGCATTGGCGGTGATAACTAGGTTCTCCTTCGTACGCGTCACGCGCACCCGAGCTTCCCCTACAGTCAGATCATTGCGAAGTAAGAGTTCCTTCCCAAGCGTCAACAAATGATCCTCGCCTACAATATCATCCCATCCCCAACGCAAATGCGCAGCCTGGTAGCGCCTCAGATGCCGCACGCCTTCCCAGAGGCGTCCTTGCCAAGCCCATATCGTCTCAAAAAAGCCCTCTCCTCGCAAAAATCCTCCATCATAAATACCGAGGCATGCGTCTTCTTCGCTCTTCCATTCTCCATTGTGCCAAACCATCATCTTCGCAGGTAGTCCAGTGTGTCCCCGAAGTGACGACCTTGCACCGCTTTTTTCCGCCCTATGAATTTTCTGGCCCACCTCGCCCTTGCTGGGCCCACCGATGCCTCACGCCTAGGCAACATCCTCGGCGACTTTGAGAAGGGTCCCCCTCAATATCTCTCCCAGTATCTTCCGAAGCCCGTCGTAATCGGCATCATGATGCATCGCCATCTGGACCGCTTCACCGATTCCCACCAAGCCTTTCTCGCCGCTCGCGAACTACTCCCCGACAAACTCCGCCGCTTCGCCGGAATCGTAGTGGATATCTTTTTCGACCACTTTTTGACCAAGCATTGGGCAGATTACTACCCCGTCCCGTTTGAAGCTTTTCTATCCGAAATCGATTCTCTCTTCGATCGACGACCGGAATGGATGGGAAATGAGCTTCCCAAACTCCTTCCCCGTATCCGTGAGGAATCGTGGTTAAGCTCCTATGGCGAAATTTCTGGGATCGAGCGCGCGCTCAATCGCCTATCACAACGGTCTCCCCGCCTAGCCCCGCTCGCAGAGTCAAGTGAAGCTCTACGGACGAGGTATTCAGCCTTTGAGGCCAGCTTCCACAGCTTCTTTCCGGATGCTCAAACCGAGGCCTCAAGGCTCCTTGCTCTCCCTCCAGAATTTTTCTTTAGAAAAATAACTGACTGATACGAAAAAATCCCTACAGTCTAAAGTAGTCCTGATAAGACCATGAAAAATATACGATTGACCCCCCGTCCCCTCCTCGTTGGAAGTCTTGGCTTCCTTTTCGCAATCTCTGCTCTCGCCGACCCTGGGCACAAACTCCCTGAAGGAATGAAAGAAGGCTCTCAGTTGGCCCAATTATGGGCTGCCGCTGACCACCTTGAAGATGGAGGAGCAAAGAAAGAAGCCGAAGCACTCCGCAAAAGCCTCCTCAGCAGTATTTCGAAGTCCACCGAGGCAACAAAAGCAAGCGCAGGAGCTACCACAGAAACACCCAAAGCCGCTGAACCAGCAAAAGCCGTTGCAACCAAAACGACTGAAGCCACTGGCGAAGCATCAAAAGCTGATGCGGCCAAGGCTACTGCTGGAGCTAGTAAACCAGCGCGTAAACCTGCCGCAGTAGCAGTTTCACCTCCTATTCAAATCACTCGCTCTGAAGTGACTGAAAGCACTGGTGCAGCAAAGACTTCCCAGGAGCCCAAAAAAGTCGCTATCGTCGACTCTGCTGATGCTACCGACATTACTAGCGAAGCCAAAGCTGCCGTCGCAGCAAAAACTGGAGAAGCGAAAGAAATCGCCGCTAAAATCACCGAAGTGAAGCCCGTTGACGCAGCTGCAGCGAAAGTTGAGAGCGGAGCCAAAGAATCAGCCAAAGCCGTTGGACTTCTCGCTGGCGGCGTTCAGCAGACAACCGACAAAGCAGGTGCAGCCCCCAAAGTAACCGCAGAAGCAGTCAAGGAAGTTGAAAAGACTGTTCCCGTAACAGGTAGCGAAACAAAAGAAGTCGCGACCAAAGCTGTCGAAGCTAAAACTGCCGCAGAAACTGAAGCCAAGCACGGACATTCCCACGACGCTTCCTCTAAGAGCGGCTCCAAGGCGGTCGCCGCAACCGAAGGGGCCGAATGTTGCCCGACTCCCTCGCGCGCTGGAAATTTAGCCGCAGCCGAAGGAAAATCCACTCCAGTCACCAAAGCAAACAGCGAAGATTGTAAGGACTGCGAAGATTGCAAAGATTGTAAGGACTGTGAAGATTGCGAAAGCGCTAAGGAATGTAAAGATTGCGAAAGCTGCGAAAAATCTGAGACAGTGAATTCCAAAGAAGGAGATTGTGTAGACTGCGAAGAACTCAGCAAGCGCGTCGAGCGCCTCGAGGAGCAGCTTAAAACGCTCCAGCATTCGCATTAAGCGAGTTTTTGTCCCTCAATTCCCATCCCGCTGGAAAGGCTTAAGAAGCCCAGCGGATGGCCCAATTTACGAGAAAGATTGACAAAGTAGCTCATTCTCTTCTCGACAAACCCCGTTCCATCGGCGACATCCCCCGCCGCAAACCAAAGAATCATGGCTACGGACCTTTCTCTCTACCGCAACATCGGCATTTTCGCCCACGTCGATGCAGGAAAAACAACAACCACAGAGCGTATACTCAAGCTCACTGGTAAAATTCACAAAACTGGTGAGGTCCACGACGGTGAATCGACCACCGACTTTATGGAGCAAGAAGCGGAACGAGGAATCACCATCCAATCTGCCGCGACTACATGTTTCTGGGAAGGAGCTGATAAACAGCACAAACCTCACCGCTTCAACATCATCGACACTCCTGGTCACGTAGACTTCACAATCGAAGTTTATCGTTCTCTCAAGGTTCTTGACGGTGGTGTCGGTGTTTTTTGCGGATCTGGCGGTGTTGAACCCCAGTCCGAAACAAACTGGCGTTATGCTGATGAATCTGGAGTTGCTCGCGTAATCTACGTGAACAAGCTCGACCGAATGGGCGCTGATTTCTATCGCGTCGTTGATCAGGTCAAGAACGTCCTCGCAGCCAAGCCGCTTGTGATGGTTCTTCCCATCGGAATCGAAGATGACTTCAAAGGAGTCGTTGACCTCCTTTCCATGAAAGCATGGATCTGGGACGACTCCGGTAAGCCTGAAAACTACGAAATCGTCGACATCCCTGCCGACATGCAGGAAAAAGCCGAGCAATACCGCGCCGAGCTGATCGAAACTGCAGTTGAGCAAGATGATGACCTCATGGAAGCCTATCTTGAAGGCAACGAGCCTTCTCTCGAGGACATCAAGAAGTGCATCCGTAAGGGAACCATTAAGCTTGATTTCTTCCCCACCTACTGTGGTTCCTCTTTCAAAAACAAGGGCGTTCAGAACGTTCTCGACGCAGTAATCGACTACCTCCCTTCTCCAACTGAAGTTGATCCTCAGCCAGAGGTTGACATGGAAGGTAACGAAACAGGTGAATACGCTATCGTTGATTCCGAGCGCCCATTCCGTGCCCTTGCCTTCAAAATCATGGACGACCGCTTCGGTGCGCTGACTTTTATTCGTGTTTACTCAGGAACGCTCACCAAAGGCGACACCCTCGTTAACACCTTCACCGGTAAGAATGAGCGTATCGGCCGTATCGTTGAGATGCACGCTGACAACGCGGAAGAACGTGAAGGTTGTCAAGCAGGTGACATCGTCGCTTTCGTTGGCCTCAAGAATGTCCAGACCGGACACACCCTTGCCGACAAAGACAACCCCGCCACTCTTGAACCAATGGTCTTCCCGGACCCCGTTATTTCGATCGCGGTTGAGCCGAAGGACAAAGGACAGGCAGAGAAGCTCGGTATCGCAATTGGTAAGATGGTTAAAGAAGACCCTTCTTTCCGTGTTGAAACCGACGAAGACTCTGGCGAAACCATCCTTAAGGGAATGGGTGAGCTTCACCTCGACATTAAGGTGGATATCCTCAAGCGGACTCACAATGTTGAAGTAAACGTTGGCGCTCCTCAGGTTGCCTATCGCGAAACCATCACCAAATCCATTACCGACAGCTACACTCACAAGAAGCAGTCTGGTGGTTCTGGTCAGTATGCGAAAATCGACTACACCATCGAACCTGCTGAAGCAGGGGTTGGCTTCGAATTCGAATCAACTGTTGTTGGTGGTAACGTTCCTAAGGAATACTTCCCTGCTATTGAAAAAGGTTTCCGCACCTCTATCGACAAGGGACCACTTGCTGGCTACCCCCTTCTCGACATCAAGGTCACTCTCAGTGATGGAGGCTTCCACGCGGTTGACTCCTCTGCTGTAGCGTTCGAAATCGCTTCCAAAGCGGCTTACCGTCAGTCCATGCCAAAAGCGGGCCCACAAATCCTTGAGCCTATCATGAAGCTCGATGTCTTCACTCCTGAAGACCACATCGGTGACGTCATTGGTGACCTCAACCGTCGCCGCGGCATGATCAAAAGCCAGGACCCGACTCCGACCGGTGTTCGCGTAAAAGCGGACGCTCCTCTCTCCGAGATGTTCGGTTACATTGGTGACCTTCGCACCATGACTTCAGGTCGTGGTCAGTTCTCTATGGAATTTAGCCACTACGCGCCATGTCCTAAGAACATCGCCGAAAAAGTCATCGAAGACGCCAAAGAGCGCGAAGAAGCCAAGCGCAAGTAAAGCGAACGAGCAAACCACTTTATCAAAGCCGGCCCTCACCTGAGGTCCGGCTTTTTCATTGGACTACTCAGTCGAATCAGTCATTTCTTTTCCGCATTCCTCTCTCGAATTCTCATCCCTTGAAGGCAGACTGCTCCAATGCAATTGAAGAGCAAGCTAAGCACTGAACTGAAAAAATGCCTTTTCGCCCTCAGTAATCTTCCTCTCTCCCTTTACGCTCAACAATCGAATCTGGTTCCAGCCCCTTTCTTACTTGGCGCCAACTACCAACTTCCGAGCGATCTTGATGATGGCAGCGAATTAAGCCGTGCCAGCTTCCGCGCCAATGTCAGCGTCCCTTTTCATCGAAGCGATTCTCTTTTTCTCGGCGGCACTCTTTCCTATCAATTCGATTCTTACGATTTCTCAGACAACGGCATTCTCGCCGATCCATGGGGAGATATTCAGCGGGCACGATTCAGTTTAGTCGGCAAAGGAGAATTCTCTTCTAACTGGTCATGGCTTTTCCTTCCCAACTTTGGATTCAATCAAGAATCTGGAGCCCTCCTAGAAGACTCTTTTTCATTCGGAACGATCGGAGCCGCTTGGTCTCGACTCAATGATGCTCTTACCATCGGCGGCGGTTTCGTGACGAACTACAACCTCGAAGATGAATTCTTTGCCTTTCCAATTCTAGTAATAGATTGGAACATAACAGAAACGATATCGTTTACCACCATGCCACCTCCAGGCTTACAACCTTCCCCCAGCGCTAGCTTAAACTGGCAAGCCAGCCCACAGCTCACTCTTTCTCTCATCTACCAATATCAAATCGAACAGCAACGACTCTCCGATTCCGTTTCCGCTCGCGTTCCCAATGGAATCGGCGAACTTCGACAACATCGACTGGCTCTTTCGGCGGGCTTTCACCTTACCAAACACATTGAGCTAATCGCTCACGGAGGCTATTCGCTAGGCGGCACTCTTGAACTCCTTGACCCCAATGGGCGAGAAGTGGAAAGACAAGATCTAGAAGGAGCCGCCTTCTTTGGAGTGGAAGCCAATTATCGCTTCTAGCTCGAATAATTTCTCCCAAAGCTTAGTCCCATCTTACGCAAAATGAAAACAGCACTCGCATTATGCTCCCTTTACTGTCGGCCTACTCAGCAGCACCCCTTCGCTTTTCGCCCAAGACGCTTTCGTCGATCTTGAGGAACCTCGCCCCCTTTATTACTACCTCCAACCCGAATTTTCTGGCGGTGTCGGTTACCTAGATGAGGCTGAGCAACCTTATCTTTACGCTCAATTCGGTGGTCATATCAATCTCGATGGAATCTTCAGCCACCACTTTTTTCTCGAATTCCTGTTCTACGACGAAGAGGCCCTTCTGGAAGGATTCGATGCCTTTGGCAGCTTTCTTGAGGAAGGGGACATCAGCTACTACACCCTAACGGCAAACTACGAATTCGAAGTCTCTCTTGGGGGTCCATTTTCGGCTTATGTAGGTGCCGGAGCAGGCCTTGAATGGATTGTGCTCGACGATAGCATTGAAGAGTTTGTCGACTCCGACACCAGTTTTGTAGTCCAGACCTTCTTTGGTCTACGCGCACAACTCTCCGAAGACCTTCAAATACAAGCCGGAGCAAGGTATCTCTTCCGCAATGACTTTGAGCTCATCAACGACGAATTCATCTCAAACGACACTTGGGGGTACGAAATCGGTCTCAAATTTCGATTTTAAGCTTCTTTCGGTCAATTTTGAAAAAATTACTGACATTTGCGCCATTTATGAGCGTTCTAGCTATGGACCAATATTATGAAATACAAAAAATTCATCCTAGGCCTTCTTCTGGCAGGGTTCTCCAGCGCCTCGGCGCGAACTTGGACCAGCTCGAATGGCGAAGATACTTTTGAGGGCGATCTCAAATCTTTTGACGCTGAGACGGGCAATGTCACAGTCCTCGTCAACGGCCGCACGATTTCTTTCTCAAAGGACAAGCTTTCCGAAACAGATCACGAATTTCTCACCGAATGGAAAGTTAAGCAAGAGACCGTTGTTGCGGAACCAGGTAAAGACAGCCTCTTCGCCCACTTGAACAAAGCCGGTCTTCGCCAACTCGAAGGCAAACGCTTCCGTCGAACAAAACTAGAAACTCAGCCTGAGTACTACATCCTCTACTTCTCCGCTTCTTGGTGAGGACCTTGTCGTAGTTCGGCCCCACAGTTAGTGGAGTCATACAACGAAAAGCTTGCAGACCTTTCCAACGTCAAGTTCGTTCATCTTTCTCTCGATCGTAGTGAAGACGACGCTGAAGAATGGGCAGAAAAAGAGAGCTTCCCTTGGCTCACAGTTATGCCTGAAGATGTTGAAAAAACAGAAATCGAAGTCGCAAAAGGAGTCCCAGAGTATCGCATGGTTGATGCTAATGGAGAAGTGGTAGCAACTGGCAAATCTGCAGTTTTCGCAAAAGCTGCCGAAATCGGAAAACAGGCCGAATAATCCTCTTTTCTCTATCAAATTTCAAAACGCGAAGGCCAAAAACCTTCGCGTTTTTTATGTCCTTCAAAAGAGCCACTTCTTACCAAACCGAGTGACCAGCAAAAGAGGCTTTTGCTACTCGAAGATCTTATCATAGGCTAACAACAATGAGCACGAACAAAAACAATCCCGTCTTTATGACGACCTGATGGTCGATTGTGATCTCGGCAACAAAAGACGACTCCACATCTTTGGAAGATCTTTGCCGACAGTATTGGCAACCGGTGTACGCAGTTGCTCGAACTTCTGGTCATGATATCGAGATGGCCAAAGATCTCACACAGAGCTTCTTCGCAAAACTTTTGGAGAAAAGCTGGCTCAAAGCCGCAGACCAAAACAAAGGCCGCTTTCGCACCTTCCTCATAACCACTCTGAAGCGCTATCTCGCGAACGAATGGCACAAAGAACGCGCTCTCAAAAGAGAAGGTTCGCATGAGATCATCCCCCTTGATGAGGCCCTCACTGGCAGTGTATCTGCTGCAGAAGCAAGAATGGGGCCTGATCGCCTGTTTGACCGGCGTTGGGCTCTCGTCGTACTTGATTCAGCGATGACGCGCCTCAAAGATGAAAGTGACGAAACCTTTTCGGCATTGAAAGAAACCCTGACTGCCGACCGAGGAGAAGTTGACTACCAAAAGATAGCAGATTCCTTGCAGACTTCCGAAGGGTCTGCCCGGGTTGCAGTTCATCGCTTTCGCAAACGATATCGAGCTTTAATCGAAGTGAAGTTGCTGAAACCGTATCCAAAGACGAAGAAATCGAAAACGAACTTGAAATTCTCTTGGAAGCACTCTTTTGAAAATTTCAGTAACATGACGCTCGAAATCTTTAAGTAGAGGGTATGAGTCCAGAAGTCTGTAAACGCTGCCGCGC
>CAYUHN010000058.1:0-16754 GCA_964444495.1 uncultured Roseibacillus sp.
CAACGCAAAATCAAAGGGTATAGGCCATCGCCTGCTCCCTATGGGATGGCTGTGAAACGCAATTAAGAATCGTCTGAACGCCGAAACAGTCAGAAAAGATTTATTTGAGGCCCAAATTGCATGTAAAAAAACATGTTCGGGAATATTCCTCTTCTGTAAAGTATCTCTACTGTGATAGCCTCAAACAGGCGCAATCTCAAAGTATCCTATGAACGACCAATCTTGCTGCGGAACTCCTTTCACAAAAGGACAAAATCTAACTCAATTCATGTCGGGGCTCGAAAAACGAAATCCCGGCGAATCCGAATTCCATCAAGCGGTGAAGGAAGTCATGGGCGACTTGATTCCTTTCGTAAAAGACAATCCAAAATACAGTGACGCCTGTATTTTGGAACGCCTTACCGAGCCGGATCGAATCATTAGTTTCCGAGTCACTTGGGAAGCCGATGATGGCAGCATTCGAGTCAATCGTGGATGGCGCGTTCAATTTAACAACTCTATCGGCCCCTACAAAGGAGGACTCCGCTTTCACCCCTCCGTGACCCAAAGCGTTCTCAAGTTTCTCGGCTTCGAACAAATTTTAAAAAATAGTCTTACAGGGCTCCCTATGGGGGGAGGTAAAGGCGGATCAAACTTTAATCCCAAAGGAAAGAGCGATCGCGAAGTGATGCGTTTCTGCCAGGCCTTTATGACCGAGCTCAGCCATCATATCGGCGAAGACACCGACATCCCTGCTGGTGATATCGGCGTAGGCGCACGCGAAGTGAGCTACCTTTTCGGACAATATAAACGCCTTGAAAACGTCTTCACTGGAACCCTCACCGGCAAGAGTCTTGAGTTTGGCGGTTCACTTGGCCGGAAAGAAGCTACTGGTTACGGCTGTGTCTACTTTCTCAACCATATGCTACAACATGCAAGCAAAGACCTCGCAGGAAAGACAGTTGCAGTATCGGGCTCAGGAAACGTGGCCACCTACGCGATCGAGAAAGCTACCGAGCTAGGAGCCAAAGTCCTCACCGCATCCGACTCCAGTGGCTTCATTCACGATCCCGATGGTATCGACGTCGAGAAACTCGCTTTTCTTAAAGACCTCAAAGAAGTTCGTCGCGGTCGCATTCAGGAGTATGCCGATAAATTCCCTTCCGCCACTTTCTCAGAAGGTCGTCCTTGGGGAGTTCCAGTCGAAATCGCTCTTCCCTGCGCCACCCAAAACGAAATCGATCACGACGATGCCAAAGCTCTCATCAAAAATGGGCTTATCGCAGTGAGCGAAGGAGCAAATATGCCCACTAAGTTGGCCGCTATCGACGCCTTTCAAGAAGCTAAGATCCTCTTCGGACCTGCTAAAGCTGCTAACGCTGGCGGAGTTGCCGTCTCCGGACTCGAGCAATCACAAAATTCACTTCGTCTCTCATGGTCGAAGGAAGAGGTTGATGTTCGTCTCAAAGAAATCATGAAGACTATTCATCAACAGTGTGTAGAACATGGACAGGAAAGCGATATTGTGAACTATGTTAAAGGAGCAAATATCGGAGGCTTTATCAAAGTAGCTGATGCCATGCTCGCTTACGGAGTTATGTAGTTCGACAAGCCCATTTAAAATTTGAGATGAAATTCACCGAGATCGAGCAGCAAAGCCTGACTGTCCACCAACAGTTACGAGGAAAAATCGGCTCCTTTAACAAAATGCCGATTCAAAGCACCGACGATCTATCCGTCGCCTATACTCCTGGCGTGGCCGCTCCTTGTAGGGCGATTGCGGAAGACGAATCCCTCACTAGTAGCCTCACCCTAAAAGGAAATTCCGTCGCGGTGGTCAGTGATGGCTCTGCAGTTCTTGGACTAGGAAATATCGGCGCCCGCGCCTCTATTCCAGTCATGGAAGGAAAAGCTCTTCTCTTCAAAGAATACGCTAACATTGATGCTTGGCCCCTCTGTCTAGAAAGCCAAGACGTCGATGAGATCGTTAATACCGTCCGACAGATTGCCCCCGTTTTTGGAGGAATCAATCTGGAAGATATTTCAGCTCCACGCTGTTTTGAAATCGAAGAACGACTACAAGATCTTGGTATTCCGGTTTTCCATGATGACCAACATGGTACAGCCATCGTTCTCCTCGCCGCGGTCATCAATGCTTGCCGCATCACAAACCGAGAATTAAGTGAGATCCGAGTCGTCATCAATGGAGCAGGAGCTGCAGGCACAGCTATTGCAAAACTTCTCCGTTGCATGGGGCAAGAACCCGATATTTGTTCTTCAGTCAAAGATGTAATCGTTTGCGATTCTAAAGGAGCTCTTCACACCGGACGCGACGATCTCAATGAGATGAAGAAAAATCTTCTTTCATTCACCAATAAAGGCAACCTTTCCGGAAGCCTCTTAGAGGCGATTGCTGGCGCCGATGTTTTTGTCGGAGTTAGCAAAGGGAACATTCTGACCGCTGAACACGTAAAAGCCATGGCTGCCGATCCCATCATCTTTGCCATGGCCAACCCCACTCCCGAGATTATGCCTGATGTCGCGAAAGCGGCAGGAGCAGCAGTGGTAGGCACAGGTCGTAGCGATTTCCCCAACCAGGTGAACAACGTTCTCGCTTTTCCTGGAATCTTTCGCGGCGCTCTCGACATTGGTGCTCCCGCCATTACTGAACGCATGAAAATCGCCGCAACTTACGCTCTCGCTGACGCAGTCAAAAACCCCACTCCTGACACCATCATTCCTAGCGCGCTTGATCGCTGGGTGGCGCCGCTTATTGCTAAATCAGTGGCAGATGCTTAGTCTCTTGAAAATTTTCGAGAGCGCTGAGCATGATAAGACACTCAAAACATAGAAAACTCGTCTTCTTCGGCTTTGTCGCTCTGTTGACAAATTCTTGGGGCGAGCTGAAGAAACCGAATATCATCTACATTCTTGTAGATGATATGGGTTATTCAGACCTTGGATGCTATGGGGGTGAGATTGACACTCCCAATCTCGACCGCTTAGCCACCGAAGGGCTGCGCTTTCGCCAATTCTACAACAACGCCAAATGCGAACCCACGCGCACCTCTCTCATGACAGGGCTCTACCATGGCCGAGGCACAGGCACCTCGGCAGGAGCAACCCTCGCGGAAGCGCTCGCTACTGCTGATTATAGAAACTATGCGGTAGGAAAATGGCACCTCGGAGGAAAAGGCCAGACTCCAATTCACAAAGGGTTCGACCACTTCTATGGCTTCTATGGTGGATTTTCTAACTACTTCCCGCCCCATATTGCGGCGAAGAGCATCAAAAGAGACACCGCACAAGATAACCAATTCCTCTCGGCTTATCCTGAAAATCATTTCAAAGTCAGTTCCCCTCAGGTCAGCAGCCAAACCTCCTTCCCCGACGATTACTATTTAACTGATAGTTTCGGAGACAATGCCGTCACCTTTATTAAGAACGCGGCCTCCAAGCATCCTGAAAACCCTTTCTTCCTCTACCTCGCTTTCAACGCCCCCCACACGCCACTACAAGCTCCAGTAAATCTCATTGAGAAATACTTAGAAAGATACACGACAGGCTGGGACCAATTACGTAAAGAAAAGTGGCAGCGCCAAAAGGAACTCGGCATCGTAGAGCCCCACTGGCAGCTCCCCACTTTCCGCGATGACATCCCTTCTTGGAAAAGCTTAAGCCCTGCCGACCGAGAAATCGAAGTACATCGGCGTGCTGTTTATGCAGCCATGATGGATTCCGTCGATCAGAATATCGGAAAAATCCTGACTCAACTTAAAAAGGACAAAATCACTGAAAACACTTTAGTTCTCTTTTCTAGCGATAATGGAGCGCAAGGCTTCGACAAAACAAACAATCGCAAGGAAAACCCTTCTGCTAAAAATTCCACTTGGAGCATGGGACCGGCATGGGCCGCCTATAGCAACACTCCTTTTCGCTACTATAAACAATCACAACAACAAGGCGGAATCTGCTCCCCTCTCATCGCTCGCTGGCCCCGAATGATCTCTTCTGGCACCATCACCGACCAGCCAGCGCATATTGTTGATATCATGGCAACCTTTGTCGAAATCTCCAAGGCCAACTACGACTCTCTTAAGAAAGACAATCAATCCCCTGTCCCCCCGATGGATGGAAAAAGCTTAGTTCCTATCTTCAAAGGGGAAGAACGGCCAGCACCCGACTTCTGGGGCTTCGAGTTCAGTTCCAGTGAATTTGCAGTAATTAAAGGAGACTGGAAAATCGCGTCTTTTAGCAGTAGTCCATGGCGACTCTACAATCTAAAAGAAGATCGAACCGAAGTGCATAACCTTCGCTGGAAGCATCCCAAAAAAGTGCAAGAGCTTGCAGCTGATTACGATGAATGGGCAGCCGATACCTATGAAGACCAAAGCCGAACCTTTACAACGAGGGATAAAAGACAACAGCTCTCCCAAGAACTCAGGTATTTGCGACCTGTAAAAGGGGGACTCTACCAAAGACCCGGCAGTGGGATCACTCTCTCGAATATCGGAGAAGGACCTAAAGCAACCGTAGATGACCATTGGGAATTCTATCTCACCAGCACTTCCGCGGCTGGCTTCGGAGAAACATCGGACCAAGTCACTTTCGCAAGCAAACCCTTCGTAGGTGATAGCACCATCATCGCTCTGGTAGAAAACTTTGAGGCATCTGAAGAAAAAGCCGAAGCCGGCATCATGCTTCGCGAATCATTGGCAACCGACAGCACCTTCTTTGCGGTCACGGTCCAAAAGAATGGAGAAGTCCGCCAAGTTGCCCGCAGTAAGACCGGAAAAATTCTCTCGTCGAAAATCCTCACCTCAAAAGCCTCGCTTCCTCTCTTTTTTAAAATTTCCCGCAAAGGAAACCTATTCACTCCCTCATATTCAGAAAACGGCTTTCAATGGATTTCAGGAGAGGCCATGGAGCTCACTCTCAAGCCAGAACTCTTTTCGGGACTTGTCTCATCTTCTGGCACCCCCAATAAAAAGGCTACCATCACGTTTCGCGAATGGGAAATCCAGTAGACACCTTAAAATTCGGACCACCAAAGGAGAAACCTTTGATATCTAGAAATCTAACTCCACTCCAAGCTGGACAAAAATTCTTCCACTCTCTGGTTCTAGAGGAGTAAGATCATAGCTAACTGTTTCCAACGCACCATCACTTTCAGGAATAGGCTCTACGGAAAGGATTGAACTAAGCTCGCTTGCGGAGAGCTCAAACCAGTCCGTTAGATTATAACTATACCAAAGCGTCTGCGCGGTTATGACTGCAGAATCGGCGAGTCGGGTGTATGAAAAAGTAAGCCCATCTCCAGTAGAATTGATTCTGAGAAGAACAAGAGCACTATCGGCAACCTCTGGATCTCCATTCAGCACAAACTCCAGAAGATTTGGAATACCATCACGATCAAGATCAGAGTTGTAGCCCAACGCTGATCCACTTAGCCCATGACCTGCTGCCCATTCTCCATACGGAAACGAAGCACCTTCGCCAGAGATTGTGATGTTCACCATTTCATCAACATCACCATTATTCTCAATAAGAATGTAGTAATCTTCTCCAGGAAGCCAAGGCCAGCCGTCTAAATCCTGGGTTAACGAACTATTTGCTCTATTAAAGAATGAGGCGTAATGTAATCTTCTTTCGGATGGCTCGGGAAAAGTTCCCTGCTCTAAATAAATACGCACATCACTAGAATGAGTGTGGGTGCTCACCCATTTAGTGGCATCTGCAGGCACTTGCACTCGAATCGTCTGAGTTCCTCCAGCAGGCACCAAATAATCATGGCCTTCAAATTCCCCTACAAAAGCAATGGTCTCAACCGTTCCATAATTGGTAGAAGCAAGAGCCGTTGAAGGAGCTAAGTCGAGATTGTAAGTTCCATCAATCTTCCCACGCATTGCAATAAAGTAAGTTTCACCAGGTCGTAACTCAGGGAACGAGAACTGAGTCGTCCCAGGGTCATCAATACCACTGGACGTGAATACAGTGCTCCAATAGCCCCAATCGTTCTTATTGTCGGTAGCTGCGTCAATAATCGGGTCAAAACGACCAGGCAAACCGGTAGAGTTTCCCGGAGGAATGGTATCTCTAATATGAAGCGTCACATCTCCAGAAATCTCCATAAATGTAGCCGCTAAGTCCTCAGGGGTTTGTTCTAATTCAGGAATTTCTACTCGATAATACTTAAAATCTTCCGAAAGGATTCGCTCGTCTTCAAATTCATTGCGATTAGCCGGATCTCCAAATTTCTGTAAGGTATCGTAATCGATAATTTCTACGTCGCCCGAACTCAATATGAGATCATAACGCGAATTTACATTATGGGCCCTCACTCCTACAACCCATCGCCCGGGAGCGAGTTGGTTTTCGGTGCGCCCATCGATCGGAACCCAGTTTGCGTATTCTGTATCCGACCCTATCAGGTCACGATCCACAATCGATCCAGGTTCTAAGTTTACATTTATGCTGTGATTGAGAGTTGGCACCCCATCTTCGCGAATGTAAAGATTCGGGTTTCCACTAATTGCAACTAACTCCGTTCTTAGGATTCCGCCATTTCCCTCAGGAACATCGACGGCATAAAAGTGCCAGTCATCTTCAGCTAGATCAACATCGCCCGTGGTTCCAAAGGATTGATTATAGGCAGTAGGGAGACTCCAAACCCCTTCATATTCTTCCGCACTCGACTCAAGAGTGAAGGTAGCGAGACCGTTAGCCAGCACTTCTATGTAGAAGCTCCTTCCAGGGGCCAGCACCGGAGTGGTAATAATCGCAATATCATCCGAAGAAGAAGTTGTGACACCACCTCTATCCCCAAATTCAGTCATGATGCGCATCCTTGCGTCACCATTCGTCTCTTCTAAAGAAAGCTTCCAAGCTAGAATCGGAATATCCTCATTCCCACTCTCAGAAGTTAAAAATTCTGGAACTTCAACCTTATAAAAACGTCTTTGACCATCAATGATATCAGCGGTAACCGATGCTGGACTCATACTCGTAGCGCTTCGAGGATCGAACGCGAGTGAACTAACCCCCACATTTGTGATCACGAGTTCAGCCTCTGCATCCACTGGATTAGAAGAACTCGAGAAGGCATTGAGAGTCAGAGTGTAAGTTCCAGGTTCTGGATTCACCAGAGTGATGAGTTGGTTTGACCTTTGCTCGGCTGAACTTCCATTATCAAAACCGTACCTTTGAAAAACAGTAGCCTGGGGAGAGGGGATAAAATTATCTGAGCGAAGAGACATATAAGGATCACCCACTCGATTATCTAGGCGAAGCTCGATCACTCCTTCATCTTGCAAACTTGGATCTTCTGGAATCGTAAAGGTATAGAGCGAAATCTCAGAAGCTTCCAAATCAATACCTGCAGTGAGTTGAGCTCCAGGAATGGCCCCAAGAGTTCCCAACGAAGCCTCGATAAGCTCTCCTTCAGAAGTCAACGTTGCACTAACCGCATTTTCTCCAACGTTAGCGATTGAACCCCCATTGTCGCCCATTCCTACCACCGCCAAATAATACGTCCCAGCAGGAACATAAGTTTGGAAATTATCCGGAAGCAAAGTGTAAATTTCATCACCAATTCGACGCATTCGAATACCACGACCGTTCGTGTCAGCATCAGATCTCTCATCGACATTGAAACTAGGAATATGATCTTTATGAATCACAAGAGTTGTTTCCTCCGGCGCAGTGCTATCCAGCCTCACTCTCCATGAACGAGTTTCCTCAGGAACTTCGACACAAAAATATTTAGCTTGATGGGGAGCCACAGAGGGAATGAAAACACTATTACCAGCCCCTGCAAAATTAAGCGGAACCACCTCATCATCCATCTCTACGATAGGAGCGCTTCCACTGACGCCGATACAACGAGAACGAATCGTATAGGAAGTACTCTCGGTAGTGCTACTATTCCACACTCCTACAAAATAACGGCCTGGCACTAAGGGATGGTTAAATTGGAACAGGTCGCGTGTTGATGAAATGGTATTCCCATTAAAGTGAGTAGGATCTCCAGTCCAATCCGGTCCCGAACTGACAATCTGACGACCGTCTCGCCAAGCGGTTGAAGTCCTCGATTCTCCAGAGATTCCTGTGTAAAATGGCAAACCTGCTTTTCCAGTATAAAGAGAAAGACTACCACCAACATAATCGGGGTCTATTGATAGATCCCATCCATCGAGATCAGAATCATTAGGAACAATGACTTCGAAGTATCTCCAGCTTCCCGCTGGTTGATTGGATTGCACGATCGCACCTGAGCAAAAGTCCAGTGATCTCGGGGCTAAGATTTCGATGCGAAGATCTACTGTAGAAGAGTCACCGTTTAACATCTCAGACCGAACGGCCAAGGTATAAACGCCAGGCTCAGGTTCAATAATGGTCTGAATACTTGTTTCAAACGAACTTAAGTTATCCGTCCCTTCGTCTACTCCGTAGCTGTGGAGATACGGCCTACCCTCAAAATATGGCTCCGGTATAAGCTCTCCTTTCCTAAGGGCAAAGTTTACATTATTCCCGGTTTCATCGGTAAGCTCAATTTCCAATGATCTCTTCACTCCCTCAGGAAAAACTGGGATCTCGAATGTATAGAGTTTAATCTCTCCAGCTTTAAATAAGATATCGTCCTCCGTGTAGGCATTATTGACAAATTCCACCTCTGAAGTTGAAAGCTCTCCTTCAGACAGGAAGGTAAAGGACGCGCCCCCTGAACTAAATGAACCTGCATTTATTGGTGAAGTTCCTGCGGAGGTTGCCGCGATGTAGAAAACTGTTCCTCCCGGGATGTTCTCCTCTAGCTCTTCCGGCAAGAGGGTATAGCATTCATCGCCAGCTCTATCTACCACGATTCCCCCACCAGCATTACTTCTTTCATCAAATGGATTTTCACTATTCGGAGAATTAATAAAGTAAGAGGTGGAAATAAAATCTGGAAGAGCACCCGCGCGAACATTGAAAAATGAATCCCCAACCGCATTTTCGAGTCTAGCGCGCCAACTTTTAACACCTCCTGGAGGAATAGTAATGCGATAGAAGGAATGCTCTCTTGCTGGCAGATTAGCTTCCACCACTTGACCATCATTAAATGGAATATCTTGAACTGTGAGAGAAGATGAGGAACCTTGCTCGCCAATTGTTCGAGAAGTCGCAGTATAAGAGGCACCTGTAGTGGTGCTATTGTTATAAACCGCAATGAAATAGGTTCCGCCATCCAGAGGTCTTCCCCATGGCGCCACTAACGAATGGTTGAGAATACTGCTACCATCAATATTTGAACGGATGGAGTAATTGTGCGGTTCACTCCAATTTGCGCCGTCAGGCCAACTCGTGTTTTGCGATGGCGAGCCCGAGAACCCTAGATTTGACGTAACAAAAAATCGGTTATCTTCAAAAAATTCCCCCTTCACTACCGTCATCGAAACATTACTGCCTTCTTGCACAGAGGTAATTCTCGGATTCCAGCCCAGAATCGCATCAGAATCTCCTTCAATTACCCCATCTTCTGGCACTGTCACTTCAAAGTATCTCCAAGTCCGAGGCTCATGACCAACCACAGTGGCAGAGCCTCCTTCGAACTCGATCGGTAAAGCTGTTTCTGCAGGAGGTTCCTCAATAATTCGAATATTGAAAGTTCCAGAGGACGCCAAAGGAACAATTGAAGACAATCGGTTTGCTCGTAAAGTCAAGGAATACGTGCCTGCCTCAGGGGCTTCAAAAATGGTTGAAAAATCCGCCGACCTGTTAGGATTATTTCCTCCATCATAACCATAACGATAGCCATTTGAATTCCGAGGGAAGATCAAATGAGGCGCAAGAATCTCAATTCCATCATGAATCGATAAATTCGAATCGCCTATCGACTGATCCAAGCTAATTTCAATAGCATAGGCACCACTGGGCAAATCAAACTCAAGCAACTCGAGTTCGTCCGCGGGAATGTTGTATGAGTAGCTCAGAGGACCTTCTCCGATATGGGTTACTGGAATTTCGCCCTCGCTGATGAGCGTTCCTGAGAAGTTCATTCCGCGCTCTGGAACAACTGCAATATAATACCTTCCCGCCTCTAGAATATTTCCTCCTTCAGGCAATAAATGATAGACATCATCTCCCTCTCTTTCCATTTCGATCCCTCCATTTTGCTCTGCATCACCTCCTATCGAAGAAGAATAATCAGGAAGAAAATCACGTCTTACCGAAATACGAGCATCACCAACGGTCGAAGCTAGGCGCAAACGCCAACTCGAAACATTCTCAGGAACATCAAGAGAGTAATAGAGAGCCTCATCAAATAGACCTATAATACTCTCTGTACCCCCGTCAAAATCAATGGAAGTAATCGGCTCGACCACGCCATAAGGCGAAGTATCGTCATCAACCACAACGCTTGTAAAATCGTAGCTAGTCGCCTCGTCAGAATCATTGAATATACCGACATAGTATGTGATTTCGCTATCAGTCTCCGTGAACAATTGGCGTTCGGTGAGAAGTAATGAGCGATATTGCTCTCCTACCGAACGAGCAAACCAATCATCTGCGTTCGTCACCGCCGACCCAGTATTCACAAAGCTATTTGAGGTAGAAAGAGAGGTGGCATTCACCACATTAGGAAGAAGAGCTCGTCTAACGATGAGTCTAGGATTTCCTCCCACCACATTTTTCATCTGCGTCTCCCAACCCAAGATTCCATCCTCGATATCAAATCGATAGAACTGCCAGGTATCAGGAAGGTGATTCGTTACCGAAACAGAGTAATCCTCTGGAGAAGCGATAACCGGAATAAGCTCTCGACGTTCCAACTGAAAGTCACCAATTATTTGATTATTCAGGTGAACGCCAACGTACCAAATATCAGATTGTTGGCTAGGCCGCTGCAAAAAACCTCTATCCGTAACAAGATCATAGGAACTTGTTTGTCTGATTAAAGTGCTTTCAACCTCGAGGCGTCTAGCACCAGAAGAAGTCGAACGATTAAAAATCCTTCCCGGAACTGCATTTTGACGAAGAGCTAACTCAGTGTCCGGCTTTTCATTTAAAAGTTCTAAGTCCCAACCTAAGAGACCACTTTGCTCTCCAATCTTATCGGCTCTAAAAAAGACCCAGCCCACTCGAGAGGGTTGAGGAGTATCGACAGGCCCGGGACCTGGTTGGTAAATTGGATTTTCGAGTCTAGAATCATCATCGGTAAAATCGATATCGATGAGTGCTCCAGTGTCTTCAGGCTGACCATTGACTAGATCCGCTTGAAAAGCTCCATCGGAATAAACTGTGGCAAACCAAGTTCCATCAGTTAGAGTAGGAGGAACAAGAGTAACACTATCCTGTGCGATGCTGCCAGGCGCTTCAGAAAACGCTTCATTTTCCCACTGACTCGGCACAAAACCCTGCCTGACAGCAAGGTTCGGATCACCAACATCAATATTGTTTAAGACCGTATCCCAAGCAATATAGCTTTCAGGAACATCGAGTTCAAAGATTGCGAAAGGAGCACCTGTTGAACGTTGGGTCACATTACTTCTTGTGGAAGCTACCGAGATAGCTTCAGGAGTAATCAAATGCGAGTCCACTTCAACCTCGTCTCCTGGGTTTCCGAATAAGGAGACAAAATAGGTGTCCGAAAGATCCCCGAAATAGGGAGGGACCAACAACATTTTGTCTCTTTGTTGAAAATCAAACTGACGGGCATTAAGACCACCGATATCAGGAACTCCGGGTTGATTTTTCTGAACTGCAATCGTACCCAACTCACTTGACTGCTCGTACCCATTCAACCAGAGGGCCCATGCCTTAGCCCCTTCTCTAGGGGTAGCGCGGAAGAACACCGCACCTTCAGGAGGAATCGTAAACTCCAGAGGCGAATATGCGGAGGCGTTCTCATCAACTAAGCCTCCTTGATCTCTAACGTAGACTTCTCCCGAGAAGAGCGACCATTCGGAGTTTGCAGTAGAAGTGACTCGAATGTACCAATCTTGACTCGAATTGAACTGCGAATCTACGAGCAATAAACCATCACTTCCAAGTGTCGCCGAAGCGTAATCAGCGTCGTCTTCAGCTAAAAACGCCCCCCGATGAAGCTCCAAATCAGCCTCTCCCTGTGTAACGGTCAAACGAGTTCTCCATAGTTCCGCATTTCCGGTAATAACCCTAAAATAGGTAACCGCTGCCGAAGACATCAAACCGCTCTCAAACAAACTCTCACCTGCACTAGGGACATCTTGTTCTCCTTCATCCCAAGCTAAGGGATAAAAGTCGTTTTCATCAATTGTGATGATAAGAGTATTTCCAACAACGGTATTCCCCGCACCTACATTCAATATTCTGAGGAAAAATCGCTCATCCAGTTCGTAAACGCTATCGTCAATTATTGAGACTTCCACCGTTACAGAATCTTCGCCTTCAGCAAAATGAACCTCTAAATCAGATATCCCAACATAATCACTTCCTGCGAAAGCTGTGTTTCTAAGCGAACCACTTGATAAGGTTTCAACAATTATCGTTTGTGACAACAAATCACCCGCTCTAGTAATCGTCACCTCCACACTCCCAGCATCTTCCGTAGTACGAAGATCAGCCCCAAGATCAAATGAATCCGCCATGAGTGGCAGCCACAAAAGGAAAAACCAAAATGAGATGTTCCGCATGCCCCTCCCATATTCGGTGATTTTTTATAATACTAGGAAATTATTTTTATAAAATCCACCAAAACACTATCTTGTTCACAAGAACCTCAAAATACGAAATTTGAAGGGGAAAGACCGGGAAAGACCCACTCAGAAAAGCGTGAGGCAAATACGAGTCTGCAAAAACGCCTAAAAGGGGACAATGATTCGATTAACGCACAGGAACCCCCAAAGCTTGATAGCCTTTACGCCGTATTTTTGAGTTCTGAGACTGACGCTACTTCGTTGTAAATTTCACCTTGCTATTAAAGTTAGCCAAGACTAACTCTCGCGCAGTGAAAGTTTTTTTCTACTCTTCTATTTTCTTGGCGCTGCTGTTTTTCAGCTCTTGCAAGCAAACGCAGACCAACGAGCTCACCGATGACGGCAAGTATAAAGTTGTAGCCTCGACCGGCATGATCGGGGACCTCGCTGTAAAAATCGGAGGCGACAAGGTCAAAGTCGACGTCCTTGTCGGTCACGGGCTCGATCCTCACCTCTACACGCCTTCTCGCAACGACTCTATCAAGATGCAGTCCGCAGCGCTCGTGCTCTACAATGGTCTCAAACTGGAAGGAAAAATGGAGTCCACATTGGAAAAAGCGGCTAAAAAGGCCAACGTGGTAGCGGTGTGCTCTTGGTCAGAAGGTTCGGACTATGAACTCCTTGGTAATGCGGAACACCCTGATCCTCATGTCTGGATGGATGTGCAAGCATGGTCAAAATCGGCGAAAACCGTCCTCACAAGCTTAATAGAACTCTCTCCCGAAAATCGTGAGACCTTTGAAAGTAACTTCGCAGCCTTCGAAAAAGAACTGACCGAACTCGATCAGTACGCTCGGGAATCCATCGCCTCGATCCCTGAAAACGCTCGCATCTTAGTAACGGCGCACGACGCCTTTGGCTATCTCGGACGAGCCTATGGTATCGAAGTTCGGGGAATCCAAGGGATCTCAACCGAATCGGAAGCCGGCCTTAAGGATATTGAAAACTTGGTTGAACTTATCGTAAGTCGAAAAATTCCGGCTATTTTCACAGAAGCCTCGGTCTCTGATCGCAACGTAAAAGCTCTTGTAGAAGGAGCTGCGGCCCGCAACCAAAAAGTCGTTGTTGGAGGTGAGCTTCTCTCAGACTCCATGGGAGCAAGTGGAACCTATGAAGGAACTTATCTCGGAATGATCGATCACAACGTAACGACTCTAACCATCGCCCTCGGGGGCAAGGCCTCACCGAAAGGCTGGAAGGGCAAGCTCTCTACACACTAATTTTCACCAGAAGACCAATCCCCCTCTCTCAACATCGTGGATTCACTCTTAAAAAAGATGTCGCCGGCAGGTGATGCGGTGGGAGAGAGCATTGACGATCACTCTTCTGAGCATCCACTCTCGATTCACGATCTCACTGTAGCCTACCATCGCAAACCAGTCTTATGGGACATCGACCTCGACATCCCCGATGGCAAATTGGTCGGCGTAGTCGGCCCTAATGGCGCAGGAAAATCGACTCTTCTCAAAGCCGCCCTCGAACTCATTCCCCTCACCTCGGGTGAGGTCGCGATCTACGGCAAACCCTATGCCCAGCAGCGACACCAAGTCGGCTACGTTCCACAACGCGAAAGTGTAGATTGGGATTTCCCTGTCACCGTCCTAGACGTTGTCGCGATGGGAACCTACCGCAAGTTGGGCTGGTTCCGTCGAGTGGGAAAAGCACAAAAAAAAGAAGCGATGGAAGCACTCGAACAGGTTGGACTCACCAGCCTCGCTCATCGCCAAATCTCGCAGCTTTCCGGCGGGCAACAGCAACGGGTATTTCTCGCTCGCGCCCTTGTCCAGAAGGCACAACTCTATCTCATGGATGAGCCTTTCGCAGCAGTTGATGCCGCAACCGAAGATGCCATCGTTACTCTCCTACAACAACTCAATCATGAAGGTAAAACTTGCCTTGTCGTCCACCATGATCTTGCTTCCGTAGCTCGCTATTTCGACTGGGTCGTCCTCCTCAACATGAGAGTCGTGGCGGCAGGGCCAACCGAAACCACCTTAACTCCAGAAAACTTGGAGAAAACCTATGGCGGCCAACTTAACCTCCTCAGCCAAGCCGTCACCGCCCTCCAAGACATTACACGATGAATTGGGCCGATTTCTGGGAAATCCTCACCCTCCGAAACTACAATACTCGGTTGGTTATTCTAGCTACCACTACTCTCGGAGCAGCTACTGGCCTCGTTGGCTCTTTCCTCCTTCTTCGCAAACGCTCCCTGGTAGGAGACACTCTCTCCCACGCCACTCTTCCAGGAATCGTGATTGCTTTCGCTTTCATGACCACCCTCGGTTTTAACGGAAAGAGCCTCCCCGGATTACTTACTGGAGCTACCCTCTCGGGCCTACTCGGAGTCCTCACTATGCTAGCGATTCGGCGCACCACTAAACTCCGGGATGATGTCGCAATGGGGATCGTGCTCTCTGTGTTCTTCGGCTTTGGCATCGCTTTGCGCAGCATGGTACAAGACCTCCCAGGAACCCAAGCAGCCGGCCTCGATTCCTTTATTTACGGGCAACCTTCCTCTCTCATCCTTGCCGACTTTCTGCTCATCGCATGTATTGCTCTCGTAGCAATACTTCTCACTTCTATCCTCTTTAAAGAATTCACCATTCTCTGTTTTGATGATTCCTTTGCCAGTTCGCAAGGATGGCCCACTCTTGCGCTAGACATCATTCTTCTCATCCTCGTTACGGCGGTGACCGTAATTGGATTACAAGCGGTTGGCCTCATCTTAATTATCGCTTTCCTCGTCACTCCCCCTGCTGCAGCTCGCTTCTGGACCGACAAACTCACTCACCTATCCATACTAGCCTCTTTATTCGGAGCCCTCAGCGGTTGGCTCGGTTCCTCCCTGAGTGCAACCCAACCTAATCTTCCCACAGGGGCTCTAATCGTCCTTACCACTGCTACCATCTTCTTACTCAGCCTCATTTTTGCTCCTGCCCGCGGCGCCCTTCCTCGCCACCTCCGGCACCGCCGCCTTCGTCGCAAGGTCGCACGACAACACCTCCTCCGTGCAGCTTATGAAATCCTCGAACTTCAGTCACAGAAAGCCTCTTCAGAAAACTCCGCTCAACATGAAGTTCAGAACCGCGCCTTCCCCTTTCCTCTTCTACTCGCCAAGCGCAGCTGGCAACCCCGAGAACTGAATCAAATCATTCGAGCGGAGAAACATCGCGAACATATCACCCGACACCCCGACAACACCCTCCTCCTCAGCGAAGCAGGCTTTGGAGAAGCAGCCCGGGTAACCAGAAACCACCGGCTCTGGGAAGCCTATCTCGTGACCCATGCAGAGATTGCTCCCAGCCATGTCGACCGAGATGCCGATATGGTCGAACACGTTCTTGAACCCGAGCTGGTGAGCGAACTTGAGCGAGTCCTCCGCGACAAAGAAGCTTGGGTTCCGATGCCCCCAAGCCCACACCACACTACGACCTCATGAGCTGGACTGCCTTCGATACCTGGATTGTTCTCATCGGAGCCCTTTGCGCCGTGAGCTGCGCCTTACCCGGTTGCTTTCTTATTCTTCGCCGTATGTCGATGATGGGCGATGCGATTAGTCATGCGGTCCTACCCGGTCTTGCCATTGCCTTTCTCATTAGTAATTCCCGCTCAAGTTGGATCATGTTCGTAGGCGCAGCTGTAGTCGGGGTTCTCACCGCAGTCTTCACCCAATGGATCAATCGACTAGGACGAGTCGAGAAAGGAGCGGCTATGGGAGTAGTGTTCACCACTCTTTTCGCTATCGGCCTTATTCTCATTCGCCGCGCCAGCGCGCTTGACCATGTCGATATCGATCCTGCTTGCGTCCTACACGGAGCCATCGAACTCGCTCCTTGGGATACGATTAAAGTTCTCGGTTACGAGGTTCCCCGCACCTTCATTGTTCTCCTCCTGACCTGTCTTCTCAACCTTGCGGTCATTACAATTTTCTTTAAGGAATTTCGCCTTAGTTCCTTCGACCCTCAACTCGCAGACACGCTCGGCTTCCCCTCTCCCTTACTTCATTACCTCCTCATGATTCTAGTCGCCGTCACTACCGTGGCCTGCTTCGAGGCGGTG
>CAYUHN010000059.1:0-16708 GCA_964444495.1 uncultured Roseibacillus sp.
CAAAAAAACTAGATGAAATTTTTAGTAACCGGCTTCTTTGTCGACGACATTGAGAAGAGGTTCTCCTGCGCTGAAACGGCGAAGATTCTCGATTGTTAATGCTGAGCGACGTTCATTGGTTACGGCGGAATGGCCTGCGATGTGAGGAGTGATGATCACGTTCGGCTGTTTCCAGAGCGGGTGGTCAGAAGGGAGAGGCTCGGGGTCGGTGACGTCGAGGCCGGCGCCAGCGAGGTGTCCGCTATTGAGAGCAACAAGCATGGCATCGGTATCGACAACTTTTCCGCGAGCAATGTTGATCAGGTAAGAACCTTTTTTCATTGCCGCGAAAGCTTCTTCATCGATGAGGTTTTCAGTTGCGGGAACGAGGGGGACGGCGAGAGCGACGACATCAGCTTCCGGGAGCATGGCAAGGAGGTCGTTGGGTTTGCCCATACGATCTACGTAGTCGGGGGTTGGTGCGTCGCTACGACGAGTGGCTAGGACGCGCATTCCATAGCCATCAGCTCGTTTGGCAATCTCGGATCCGATTCCTCCGAGACCAACCACAAGCATGGTTTTTCCTTCTAGAGCAATGGATTTGTTCGAGGGGGCAGAGCCTCGTTTCCATTCGCCTTTGCGCTGATACTCTCCGTAGTAGTTCAAGTTGCGAGTGAGGGAGAGGAGCATGGCCATGGCGTGGTCAGAGATGGCAGGGCCGTGAGTGGCGCGAAAGTTGGTGAGGACGATGTCATCGTTTTCCATTAATGGTTGGATCTTGATGTAGCGATCAACCCCTGCGCTTTGCACTTGGACCCATCTGACGTTTTTGGCTTTGGCGAGGAATTCTGGGGAAGCATAGCGAGCATCGATAGCGTCGGCTTCTTCTGCGCGAGCAAGGGCTTCTTGAGGCGAAAGTCCGGCGACGATTTTGAGGTTGGGGGCGATGCGAGCAAGCTCTTCGGCATCCTTGGTAGGAATCCTTCCTGCAAAGTAAGTGAGTTCGCGTTTCGAGTCGGTTATATCAATGGCGACGCGAGCATTGCGAAGGGATCCGAATTGTTCAGCCAATGCGCGAGAGGATTCCGTGCTAGTGGGCTCGGCTTGGAGAAAGGAGAGAGAAAGAACGGTGGTGGCGAGGAGTGATTTTAAGGATATCATGAGTTGAGTTGGTCTATTGTATTTGTTTAAATACTAAGAAAGTAGCCGAGTCCACGGCGGGTTTTGATAGGATCGTTTTGCTCGGGTGCGGCTCGGCGTAGTTTGGCGCGCAGTCCTTTGATGTGGGCATCAATGGTTCGGTCCATGGCAGAACCGGGATCATTCCATGCCTGCATCAGGATTTGGTCACGGGTAAAGGTGCGTCCAGGGGAAGAAATGAGAAGTGCGAGGACTTTGTATTCGTGTGCGGTGAGCTCGAGAATTTTTCCGAAGCAGAAGATGGTCATGGCTTCTTCATCGTGATGGAGAAAGATGGTGGCGAAATCTTGTCGAGGTTCGAGGTTTTGGGGAGAGGGGGAGGGAGGAGAACTCGTGCGGCGAAGGACGGCGCGGATTCGAGCAACCACGGCGCGAGGCGAAAAAGGTTTGCAGACATAGTCGTCAGCTCCGAGTTCGAGTCCAAGGACCTGATCAAGTTCTGAATCGCGGGCGGTTAGAAAGAGAACAGGAACTTTGGAAGTTTCGCGAAGGCGACGGCAGACATCGAATCCGAGTTGATCGGGGAGTCCAATATCGAGGACCACAAAGTCGATTGAATGTTCTGTGAAGAGCTGTAGGCCTTCTGCTCCAGTTCCTGCATAGTGAACCTCAAAACCTTCTGTCTTGAGGGCGTAAAGGAGGGTGTCAGCAATGGCTTGTTCATCCTCAATGACCAAGACGGTTGGCATGGAGGAGAGGTTGGAAGGCGGGAGAGAATTGGCGAGGATTTTTTTATTAGTTTTACTGAAATTTCGAATTACATTGGATTCACTTTAAGTGGGAGAGCGTAAATTTGGGATTTAGGCTTGCGCAGCGAGCTGGATAGCTTTGCTTTCCTCAAGTGACTTTACAAAGTAGCCTTAAAAAATAAACGACTATGTTAGCAACCAGTATGATTGATACGGTGGGCAATACTCCGCTCATCAAATTGCCTCGCATTTCCGAAGAAGTGGGTGCCGAGATTTATGTGAAAGGTGAGTTTTTTAACCCCCTGTTTAGCGTCAAAGATCGGATTGGAAAAGCGATGATCGAAGCCGCTGAGAAGGATGGTCGATTGAAGCCAGGAGGAACGATTATTGAGCCGACTTCTGGAAATACCGGAATTGCTTTGGCTTTTGTGGCTCGAGCAAAAGGTTATCGCTGTATTTTAACCATGCCCGAAACGATGTCGGTTGAGCGTCGCATGCTTCTCTTGATGTTGGGCGCGGAAATTGTGCTGACTCCTGGTTCTAAGGGAATGGGGGGAGCGATCGCCAAAGCTAAGCAGCTTTTGGAAGAAGCGGGAGAGGGCTCTTTTGGTCCAAGCCAGTTTGATAATCCCGCCAACCCTCAGGTGCATCGCGAGACCACTGCAGAGGAGATCTGGAAGGATATGGAAGGTTCGGTCGATGCTTTTGTTGCTGGAGTGGGAACTGGAGGAACGCTTTCAGGGGTCGGAGAGGTTCTGAAGTCGCGTGGCGAGACCAAAATTTTTGCGGTGGAGCCCAAGGGTAGTCCGGTTATTTCAGGAGGAGAACCTGGTCCGCATAAGATTCAGGGTATTGGGGCAGGATTTATTCCGGGAAACTTGAATACTGAGATTATTGATGAAGTGATTCAGGTCACGAATGAGGATGCTTTGGCGGTGGCGCAGCGTCTTTCGGTTCTAGAAGGTCTGCCCGCGGGGATTTCCACGGGAGGAAATGTGTGGTCGGCGATGCAGGTTGCGAAAAAATTGCCAGGTAAGCGGATCGTGACTGTTGGTTGCTCTTCGACTGAGCGTTACTTGAGCACTTTGTTGGCTGAAAGCGCCCGTGAACAGGCTGCGAGTTTGGCAGTGAGCGAGGTCTAAGCGTTCGAACTTGGCGAAAGTCGCAGAGCTCCTTTCGAGAGAAATGGTAGCTTTTGCGGCTTTTTTGTCTCTGGGAGGATGGGGCTCTAGGGCAATTTTTCATTTTTTGGAATGAAAGACATCTGTGCTCGCTCTTATCGCGGAAATGCTGCAGCTTGGCGCCACCTCTTTCGGCGAGGGCTCAGATTTGGGCACCCATTTTTTTTTTATGCTACTTGGATCCCTTCGCGAACGTATTTCTCGGTTCACTTTCTTGTTTATGATGCAAAGAGGTGGCGGATTCGTCGTGATATGTGTTTTACTCTCACTTGGTCTGTTTCCTCGGGTAGCAGGTTATGCGGAGGTCGAGGACACGGGTTTGGTGCAAGCGGAGACGGTTCCAGCGGAGACGGTCTCGGCTAGGGAATTACCGGAGGAAGAATCTTCGGAGCAGCTCTTATTTCTTAAGAAAGAGAACGACGAGAAAGAGAGCAGCGAGGCTCAAAGCTTTGAGAATGGAGCCGAAGAACTAGACTATCGCTCCGATGAGGCGCTTTTGCAGCAATTGGAAGAAGAAGCGGAGAGAAAAGAGGAAGAAGCCCAGAGCAAAGAGACTGCGAGTGGCGAGGCTGCCACTGAGTCTGGAGAGCTCGTAGAAGAGGAGCAAGATGAAGCGGTAGATGAAGTGCCGCTTCCGAAAAAGGATTCAGATGAGGTTGTGGAGACGGAGGGGATTCTGCCTTTGTTGGAAGCGACGGCTAGCATCAAGGGGGAGGTTTTTAAATTGAGTGGGGATGGGCTTCCGGGGGTGGGAGTTCGTATTAAAGGAATTGGGCAAGGGACTCGGACCGACCAAAAAGGGGATTTTTTATTAGAGGACCTGCCGATTGGTGAGTTAACGATCCAATTTACCAAGCTGGGTTATATCGTCGTCGAGCGCGTGGTGACCTTGGCTGAAGATCAGCTTCTGGAGATTCGAGTGCCAATGGAGGAGCAGCCGGTGGAGTTTGATGATACTGAGTATCTCTTAGCAGAGGTTGATGTGGTGGGAGAGTTTGTGGAAGATGATCGGGATCAAATTGAAATTGAGATTGAAACTGAGGATGTGATTAAAGGGTTGAGGCTCGAGGGGGTGGTGGGTCGAGAAGAGTTTAGTCAGAAAAATTTGCGAGATGTTTCCGATGCGGTGGCGAAGGTGTCGGGGGCTAATATCGTCGATGGTGGTCGAGCCGTGGTGCGGGGATTGGCTGATCGCTATGTGACGGCTCTTTACGATGGAAGTTCCATTTCCACGACTAGCCCGTTTCGAAAGGCGGTGTCCCTTGATTTATTTCCCACCTCAGCGGTGGAAGATATTCGAGTGGCGAAGATTTATAATGCGACTTTGCCGGGGGATTTTGGAGGTGCTACGATTGATATTACGCCTCGGCGTTTTCCCGAAGAGCGTATCCTCGATTTTCAGGTGCGAAGCTCTTTTGATGAAATTGATGCGGGCGATGATTTTTTGGTGAATTCTGGAGAGGGTCTCGACTTCTTCGGAGAGGCACCCTTTGTGGATTTCGTCGATTTATTTTTTGCTGCGAATGACGCTCCTACTTCCGAATTACAGACCGCTGGTTTGATTGACGTGATCCAAGCTCGTAGCTTCTTGCCTCAACGAGATTCGCAGCGGCCAGATCTTAGCTTTACTTTGAATTATGGAGATTCCTTTGACTTGGGAGCGGAGGGGAAATTGGGCGTGGTTTATTCTCTAGGTCGTTCTTCGGAAGATTCCGCTATTTTGAATTCGTTTCAAAACAATATTGGAGCGGGCACTTTTAATGCGGATCGGTTTTTGCGGCAGGTCACTTGGAACCAGTCTCTGGGGCTGACTTGGCAAATTAATCGTAGCAATGAGATTGGATTTAATTATTTTCTGCGTCAGAGGGGGGAGGACCGAGTGGACAATATTTTCAACTTTGAAGGTGGGTTTGGAATTGAACCTGGTGTTCAGACCACAGGACAAATTTTTGAGATCGCTGGTAATAATGTAGTGGACGTGGTGGGAGGGAGTTTTGTGGGAACTTCTTTTGTGGAGAATACTTACGATATTATTCGTGTTGGAGGACGGCATAAGCTTTTTGGCCATGATTTGAATGACGAGGAGGGGCCTTTGTTGGAATGGTCATTGTCACGAAGTGAAAATCAGATTGATACGGAGAGAAGTACCTTTCGACGACTCGAACTCGATTTTAATAGTCCAGGTGTGATTCAAGCGGCCACTCCCTTGTCCATTTCTCTGGGGGATTTTACGAATTCTACCGAGCTCTTTCCTCAGTTCAGCGAAGTTGCTGAGTCAATTTTCGTTGGCAGTGATAGTCCTTTTGATCCTCTTTTCTCCAACCGGATTCTTTCTCCGGAGGAATTTGAGGGAGTATCTAATTTTGATGAGTTAGAAAATGTTCTCGTAGTAGCAGGTGCGGATGTGGGTGTTTTGGATACGTTTGAGGGTTTGGTAGACGGAAGCTTCGATATTGTGCAGGGCGCTTCTATTGGTGATTTTGCCAACTCAGCGTCTTTGTTCCCAGGGTTTACAGAGTTGTTGCAGTCGACCTTTGTGCAGACGGATAGTCCCTTCGAACCTCTTTTTGGGGATCGGATATTGACCTCCGAACAATTTGCATCGGTGACGACCTTTAATGAATTGAGAGCGGCTCTGGTAGCGGCAGGAGCAACAGATGTGACCCTGGAGAATTTTGATGGTATTTTGGAAGGGTCCTTCGACAGCTCTGCAGGGGTGCCTTTGCCGACGGATCCTGATAGAGGAACTCAATTTTCGATTGACGATGGAGCAAGTCCTTCTGAGTTGGATTCTTTTCGCGAAACGACGACTCAGTTTGAACGGACTGAGAATGTTGGAGTTGATTTTAGTTTTCCCATTGAATTGAGTGCGTTGGGGGATTCTAAGTTAGTGCTGCGAACAGGAGCGGATTTCGAGAGACGCGAACGGGTAGAGAATACGGAAGAGATTCGTCTGCAGTTGCCGGCAAACGCAGATGTTGATGGAATAGCGGTTGGGACCGATCCAGATTCAGGCTTTGAGGCTGAGTTGACCGATGGGGATCCGAACGATATCGAAATTCTTCCCTTCGTGAGTGATGCGGGGGAGAATTTGGTTCGGCAGGGAGAACTAGAGCAGACAATCGCTTCTTTTTACGGAGACGCAGAATGGTCTTGGGATAATTTTACCCTTCGGGTGGGAGCTAGAAAGGAACTAGTGACACGGACTTCGATTATTCCTGCTTTCGGCGGCGAGTTGCCGAGTACTTCGACCGAGGCTAATCTCTTTGGAGTGAGCGCTTCTTATACCCTTCTTAATGGGGTCAATTTTTTGGCTTCCTATTCAACCACCGTGGCCCGCCCGATTATCAAGGAGCTTTTGCCTTTTCCTCAAATTGATCGAAGCACGGGCGAGACGCTCTTGGGAAGTGCGGAACTATCTGATTCGAGTATCACCAACGTCGATTTTGCAGTTACTTTTCCTAAGACCGGAAGGTTCTCGGGGCAGGTGAACCTGTTTCAAAAGCAAATCACAGATCCCATTTTGCGCTTTCGCTCAGGGAGTACAACTGTTTTTGGTAATGGTCAGCAGGGGACGATTGCCGGTGTTGAACTTGAGGGACGAGTGGATCTACCTTTTGGCCTGACTTGGGATGCGAACCTCGCTTTCATTCAGGGAGATTTGGATTTCGTTTCTTTGCAGGATAGCGCTGCATTGAGTTCCTCTTTCCCAGAGCAACCAAGCCAGATATTTAATACGAGTCTGAGTTACCGGAATCAGGATTTGGGCTTGAATGCTAATTTGTCTCTGAATTTGGTGAGTTCTTTTGTGGAGCAATTACCAGCAAATGAGCAGGCGCCCTTCTTAGAGCGACAGCCAGCCCCGCAATTAGATTTTTCGATTACAAAAACCTTCGATCTCAACCACGCAGATTTGGTTCTGGGGTTTTCGGTAGAAAATATTTTCGGCTCTGATGATTCTATTTTATTTATTAGTTCCGACTCGAATGATCCGGTGAATGAGACAACACAGACCTCGATTGATCGGGGACGAAGGTTTAGTGTCTGGGGTAAATTTGAATTTTAAGACGAAAGCGAAATGAAGAGAAGTAAGCGATTGTTTTGTGAGTTAGACCGTTTGAGAAGAACGTGCTGGAAGAGCGCTTTCGTGTCGTCATTACTTCTAGTGAAGGGTGTTGTGGCGCAGGGTGGAGGCCCTTCCGTTTTTGTTAACGCCTTGCCTGATGACGTCGATATTGCTGCCGAGGTGGCTACTCAAGTTCAAGTGGGCACGACTCCGGGGGCTGAAGTTTTTGTGACGGCTATTGCCGCAGGGACGGAGGCAACCTTGACCGCAGATAATGTTTATCTACTAGGAGAAACCTTGTTTGTTATGCCTGGGGCGGTTCTGAATATTGAGGCTGGGACGATTATTTACAATGCTTCTTTTGAGAATGGGCCAGGGACTGCGGATAACGTTTTGGGTTCGATTGTGGTGACTCGTGGAGGGCAAATCAATGTGCTAGGAACAGCAGAGGAGCCAGTGGTGATGACGACTACTGATTCTTTGGAAGCTCTTCGAGGGGTCGATATCGACAATAATGGCGTAGTGGCATTAGCCCCGGATAAAGAGACGATGAGCCGTTGGGGAGGCTTGGTTATTCTTGGAAATGCTTTTGTGTCGAATCAGATCGATTCCGACTCTGATCGAGGAAATGGGAATGAGATTAATTTGTTTGAGAGTTCGATTGAAGGCTTTGCGGGTGGGGGGCTAGACGATTTGGATTTGGATGGCTTTAGTGATTTGTTAGAATTCGGAAATTCGGCGAATATCGATCCAGATGTTCAGGCGGTGAATAATGTGGAGTCGTCTGGAAGGATAGAATTCCTTTCTCTTCGGCATGGAGGTTTTGCCTTGGCGGATGGTAATGAGATCAATGGCCTCACGATGGGTGGAGTTGGAAGCGGAACGATCGTAAGTCATGTGGAAGTTGTTTCGAACGCGGACGATGGGTTCGAGTGGTTTGGCGGCACGGTTGGGTCGGATCATTTGGTGTCTTCCTTTGTGAATGATGATTCGTTTGATTTTGATCTAGGGCATCGAGGTTTTCATCAATTCTGGTTTGTCATTTATGATGAAACGGGGGGAGATCATGCGGGCGAGTGGGATGGAGTAGTTGTTAATTTTGGAGATGACGCTCCAGGTGATGGGCTTGAAAATTCGATGCCCTTGGTCGCAAATGCGACTTTTCTGGATGCGGGGAACTCAGCGAGCACAGAGGCTTTTCGTTTTGATGATTTTTTTGCGGGAGTTCTGATTGATAGTGCGATTGATGATTTCGGGGTTGATGAGACCTATGACAATCGAGCCGATGGGTTTGGGACGGGAATGGGTTTGGCTAATAACTTATTTGCCGGGAACAATAATGAGGCGCCCCGCTTTGGTTTCGATGGCAATGAATATGATACCGATTTGGGCTTAGTAAGTGTGACCTCGGTTCCCAATGGCCTCTTGGATCCGAGGCCATCGTCGGCTTCACCTCTGGTTGGGACAGCTTTAGATACATCTCTCTTCTCAGAGCTGGAAAATGTAAGCTATCGAGGAGCCTTTGATCCCGATGCTGAACTGTTTATCCAATCTTGGACTTTTTTGGCTGAAGAAGGTTTTTTGGTTCCTCCTGATGGAGTGGGAGGAGTTGAAGTAGAAGAAATCGTAATTCTTAACAGCGAGGTGAGCAACGGAAGCTTGTTGGTGGCTTTTCGTGCGGATAGTTCTACTTTTTACAATGTCATGAGTTCTACCGATCTTGAGGGGTTCGAGACCTTCGTGATGACCGTGATGACGGATGGAAGTGGGATGGGATCGGTGAGTCTTCCCTTGGATGAAGAACGATTATTTATTCGGATTGAAGGCCAATAGAAGAAGGTAGCTGTTGTTGAGTGCTGAGATATTCCGTCAAGGTGGCAGGAATTGCCATTGCACTTGATGGGAGAGCATCTCAGCCTAGAGCCCAGAAAGATGCTGCGGTCACTGATGACAGTCTCGGGCTTTACGCTCGTTAGTCGCCTTTTAGGCTTTGCGCGAGATATCCTTGTCGCCAGATTTTTGGGTGCGGGGATAGTGGCGGAAGCTTTTTTTGCGGCTTTCCGGTTTCCGAATCTTTTTCGCCGAATTTTTGGCGAAGGAGCCTTCAATGCGGCTTTCGTCCCGATGTTTGGGAAAAAAGTCGATAAGGACAAGGGGGCCGCTCTCGAGTTTGCAAGTCGTGCCTTTACGGTTCTGCTGATGATGCTGGGGATTTTCTCCATCGTGGCGATTCCTCTCATGCCGTTTTTGATGGGGCTGATGGTGCCTGGATTTAAAGCGCGTGATCTCGATCCCAGTCTCTGGAAAAAGAAGACTGAAATTGTTCTTTCGAAGGGGCACGATCTGGATCTTGCGACCAAGCAGGCTAAGTCCATGTATGTGGATCTGTTGGGTCAAGGAGAGGTGCGTCTCACGGAGGTCGTTTTTGAGGACGAGCAAAAGAGCTTAGGAAGTCTTTTCGGTAAGCCCGGTAAGCTCATCGAGAGTTATTCTTTGCAAGCTCCTCAGGTATTTACCCTAGAAAGTAGCGGTAAAGGGGGGACGTTTTATCAACCTGATTTCGCAGCCATCAAAGATAAGGATGAGCGAGAAAATTTTGAGAAAGCCTATGAGAAGGCACGCAAAGATAACTATGTGGTCGAAGGGTTTCGTTGGGATGATGGCGTGCTGGTGAGTTTGCCCAATGCCGAGGTCTACCGTATTGGGCGGCCAACAGGGAAGGTAGGTAGTAGTCTTGACCGTTTCAAAGCAAAATTGAGCGGAGACGGTAAGGTGGAGGTCTTCCGTAATCACCCTGAGACCTTTCCAATGACGGTGCGATTGACTCGCATTATGTTCGTTTACCTACTCTGCATGGCGCTTGCCGCTCACCTGAGTGGAGTTCTCAATACTTTCCGGCTCTTTGGAGTGCCAGCGGCAGTTCCAATATTATTGAATCTTGCTTTGCTAACCGCGTTGACGCTCATTGGCGTCTTTGGTCTCGTGCCAGGTGATACTCTGGCATGGGCGGTGGTGGTTGCCGGGTTCCTGCAATTGGGAGCACTATGGATAACTTGTCGAAAGGAGAAAGCGCCCGTTTCTTTAGTGAAAACCAAGTTTGATGAGGATATCAAACGTCTCTTTGTGCTGATGGGGCCTGGTGTGGCGGCCGCAAGCGTTCAACAAATTAATCTCCTGATTGGGAGTTTGATTGCATCCTTTCAGCCCGGAGCGGTGTCTTACATTTACTATTCCGATCGAGTTAATCAGCTGCCTTTGGGGATGATCGGAATCGCTCTGGGGGTGGTTCTTCTTCCCGAAGTGACTCGTCAGCTTTCGGCAGGTTTGGAAAAGCAAGCAGGAAAGACGATTACACGTGGTATCGAGTTAGGATTACTTCTGACCATTCCCGCAATGGTCGCGATGATTGTGGTTTCCGAGGAGTTGATTATCGGTTTGTTTCAACGGGGAGAATTCACTGCTCTTGACGCGACTCAGACTGGCCGCGCGCTGGCGGCCTTTGGTTTTGGCTTGCCTGGCTATGTCCTCGTCAAGGTTTTGCAGCCTGGCTATTTCGCCAAGGGGGATACCAAACGACCGATGCAGATGGCGGTGATTATGGTGTGCGTGAACATTGTGATGAGTTTGATTCTTTTCCCCTTTATTGGGCATGTGGGTTTGGCGGTAGCGACTTCCATTGCCGCGTGGGTGAATGTGATTCTGCTTTGGAGAGGTCTGAAAGGTTTTGTCGTTTTGCCTGAATCGGTAGTTTATCGGATTGGGCGGATTGTTTTGGCAAGTAGCCTGATGGGGGTGGCCTTGTATTTTGCTGCAAAAGGGCTGGGACCTTGGTTTGAAGGTGGTGCTTTTCAGCGAATCACTGCGTTGATTCTTCTCGTGGGCACGGGCGCTTCCGCCTACGGAGCGTTTGCCTTTTTCCTTCGTGCCACAAGTGTGGAGGACCTGAAGATGGGCTTTCGAAAGTAAGCTAGTAGCGCTTGCGAGAGAGAAATAGCAAAGTCTCTTCGCGAATCGGCTCGGTTTGGTGTAGGGGTTAGTTGTGTCGAGGCCAGGGGTCAGTGTAGAAGCAAGTCGAGAAGGCCAAGAGCGGCATGGTCATTTAAGTGGTCGTCTCGGGCGAATGCCGCTTAAAAAGCAGGTGCTGACGTTGGCAATGTGGCCCTTCCTTGAGCAGGTCCTTGGTTTTGTGGTCGCTACGGTAGACCTCGTATTGGCCGCTGGTTTGGGTGAGGGCGATACTCGTCTCGCGATGATGGATGCAATGGGGATGGGGGGATACCTGGGATGGTTTTTGATGATTTTTCAGGGTGCGGTGGGAACGGGGGTGATGGCCCTTGTTTCAAGAGAGACTGGAGCTCGTAATTACCAAGTGGCTCGGGCGGGGACTTTGCAAGGGATCCTTCTTGGCGCGATGGTTGGCTTGTTTGTTGTTCTCTTCGTTAAGATGCTTCTACCGACATTACTAGGAGCCTTCAATCTGACTGAGGCAGCGGTAGGGTTTGCGATGGAGTATATTGGAGTGATGGTCTGGAGCGCTCCCATTCTTGGTGTCCTTCTGGCTCTCAATAATGCTTTGCGAGGTTCCGGTGATACTCGAACCCCTTTTACCGCGATGATCGTGGTGAATATTGTCAATGTGGCGATGAGCTTACTGTTTGTCTCCGAGCTTCCAGGAGTTGGTGGGCGGGGGATGCAAGGTTTGGCTCTGGGAACAGTGTTAGGGTGGTTAGCAGGAGTGATTTTTTTGTTGGTGACGATTTGGCTGCGGAGAGAGAAGGAAGATGATGAGGCTCGCTTGATTCTGCGAGGACTACCCGTACGTTTTGATAAGGGCCTAATGGCTCGAATTGCTCGCGTTGGAATTCCTCAGGCTTTGGAAATGGGAGGGATGTGGACGATTCAAATGGTGATGCTGCGAGCCATTGCTTCCTTGCCGGGCTCTGGAGTCGTGGGAGCGCATTTTTTGGCGATCCGGGTGGAGTCCATGAGCTTTTTGCCGGGTTTTGCAATAGGCTCTGCAGGGGCGACTTTGGTGGGGCAGTATTTAGGGGCTAAGAATCCAGAGATGGCGGTTCGTTCGGTGCGTTACTGCTGGCGCTATGCGTTGATTTTTATGGGGATTTTAGGAATCGTTTTTCTACTGATTCCTGACCGTTTAGTTGGTCTTATTGTGGTCGATGGTAGTGATGCAGAGCACTTTCAACGTTTAGCGGTGCCTCTTGTTTTTTTGTGTGGACTCACTCAGCCCTTCTTGGCCACCACTCTTATCATGAAGACGACAATGCGTGGAGCGGGGGCAACCTATCAGGTAATGGTGGTCTCGTTCGCGATTATGCTCTTTTTTCGAGTCTTTTTGATTCCGGTGGGCGTGGTCAAATTTGGCCTTACTTTGCAAGGAGTTTGGATTGTTATGGCGTGTGATGTTTTTACGCAGTCAATAGTATTTACGGTGCTTCATTTTCGGGGGTATTGGCTGCGAGCACGGGTTTAGGGAGTGACTTTGGTCGTCGGGTCCCGAAGTGGTCAGAAATTACTTAAAATAATTAAAAAATTCTCAGGCGAAGGGCTTTGTGAGTTGTTATTTCTGCGAATAAGCGGAAAACTCGCGCCATGTCTTTGGAATCGATAGCAAACTCGTTTGTCTGTGACTTGGTGGCCTATGAGCCCGGTAAACCGATTGAGGAAACGGCGCGAGAATTGGGGCTAGATCCATCCTCAATTGTGAAGCTGGCTAGCAATGAAAATCCGCTAGGCCCGTCTCCCAAGGCCCAAGAGGCGATGGTGCAGGCTATCTCAGAGATGCACATTTACCCAGATGGAGGAGGATATAAATTGCGAACCGCTATTGCGGAAAAGCACGGACTGGCCTTGGAAAATGTAGTGCTCGGGAATGGTTCAAACGAAATCATTGAGCTTCTTTGTCACTGTTTGCTGAATCCCGAATCAGAACTGATTGCAGCGGAGCATGCTTTTGTCGTTTATAAGCTTATGGCCACTCTTTTTGGGGCCAAGTATGTGGAGGTTCCGGATCCGGGATTTGTTCACGATCTGGATGCAATGGCTGATGCAATTACTCCGCAAACTCGCTTGTTGTTTATTGCTAATCCAAATAATCCAACGGGTACTTTGGTCGGGGAAGAGGCGATTGCGGCTTTTATGAAAAAAGTACCGGATCACGTGGTAGTGGTTTTTGATGAGGCTTATTACGAATTTCTAGAAGATGCTCCCGATACTCTTCGTTATGTGAGAGAGGGGCGCAAAGTCGTGGTGATGAGAACTTTTTCTAAGGCCCAAGGTTTGGCGGGACTACGAATCGGTTATGGTTTGGCTTCTCCAGAGATTGCAGGGCTTTTGCAAAAGGCCCGTCAGCCATTCAATGCGAATGAGGTGGCTCAAGTTGCTGCTTTGGCCGCCCTTAACGATAAGGAGCATGTTGCGCGCACGGTTAACAATAATCGCGAGGGATTGGCTTTTTGGGAGAATGGGATAAAAGAGCTGGGGCTCGAGTATGTTCCTAGTTTTGCGAATTTTATTCTTGTGAACGTTGGCGATGGAGATCGAATTTTCTCTGAAATGCTTCGGCAAGGAGTGATTGTGAGAGCGATGCGAGGATATAAGCTACCTGGCTGGGTGAGGATTTCCATTGGAACTCCAGAAGAAAATAAGCGAGGGCTTGAAGTCCTGCGAGAAGTACTCATTTCTGCATAAGTAGAGGCCAGAAGAATGGGAGAGCGAGAGGAGCAGGTGGACAAGAGGGCATTTGATTGCCCTCATTGTGGTAGCACTCTTCTCATTGCACGAGCTTTACCTTCTACTACTGGCCCGTGCCCGAATTGTAATCAATTGATTACCTCTCCGATCCAGGAGAAACTTAAAGAAGAACCGCGAGAACAGAAGTTGGTTCGAGAGAGTCGATCCAAGCTTAAGGAGCAGGCTATTAATGAAGTTAAGCGTTCTCGCTTACTTTGGTGGGGAGGCGGGTTTGTTGCGATCTTAGGAATTTTGAGCGTTGTCTTGATTCTCGGAAGTGGAGGTCAGCGAAAGGGGGGGCAAAGGTTGGGAGAACCAAATTCAAGTGAATTATCGGAGGGCGAAAAAGAGGCTCCAGTTTGGGCGATAGGGGTCAAGGACGCCTTAAAAGAGTTTCTAAAAGCTCCCACAAGTTTAGAAAAATCTCGGCTTACCCTAGGAGGAGAGCGAAACAATGAAGCTTTGCAGCAGTTAGAAGAAATTTTCGGGCTAGAGTCGGAGCAAGGCTTGCCAACGATTGTGCAGCCACTTTCTCTGGGGGAGAAAGATCTCGAGAGAGGAATTTATGGTCTTTTGGTTGGAGGAGAAAGTCGTGAAGAGGAAGATTGGCGAGCGATGGCTTTGTTTGTCGAGCGTGATGGGAATTTGTTACTGGATTGGCAGACGTATGCGCAAACTCGTTACCGATTGTTGGGGCGCTTTTTGGCTGAGCCTCAACCGGGAGGGAGCGGTCTTTTTCGGTTGCTGGTAAGGGTGCACGAAGGTCGCCTGCAAGTGAGAGATCCTTTGTTTAAGAGTGATACGGCGCGGCTTGTTTGTCCCGATTTTCTTTTGGGAGAAGAATTATCCCAGCCTCGAACGGCTACGGTCTGGTTGCAGTGGAATGATGATGCGACCGAGTTACGGGTTCAACGGTGGGTTTGTTGGGAGTTTTTGGGAGTGGGAGGAGAGAATGGCTCGGGTGAGTTCTTTCAGCGGAAGAGAGCTTTAGATTTTTAGTGATTTTTTGGAAATGAATGCAAGTAGTGAAGTGATTGCCGCAGTAGTGACCCCTCCTGGAGTTGGAGCTGTTGCGATGATTAGGATGTCAGGAAGCAATGCCTTTGTGGTGGCGGAGAAATTGTTGAAACGTTTTTCGACGAGTGATGTTAAACCTCGCTTAGCGGTCAGGGATGATGTTTTGGCTGCGAGTGGTGAACTACTCGATGATGTGATTGTCGTGAGCTACGAGGGTCCACGTAGTTTTACTGGGGAGAATGTGGTAGAGATTGCTTGCCATGGGGGGCTTTATCTCACGCAAGCGTTACTGCAACGTTGTCTCGAATGTGGGGCACGCATGGCGGAGGGCGGGGAGTTTAGCATGCGTGCGTTTATGAATGGGAAAATGGACTTGACGCAAGCGGAAGCAATCATGGATTTGATTTCTGCTCAGACCGACTTGGCCGCGCGGGCGGCAAGGGAGCAGCTTTCGGGTAATTTGGGAGACGCGGTAGCGAGTATGCGGGAAGAGATTATTTCACTGACTGCTCATGTTGAGGCTTATATTGATTTTCCTGAAGAAGACATTGCGCCTGAAGTGGGGGAAGAGTTGCAAAACTCCTTTCGACGTTTGGAGGAGACAGTGGAAGGTCTTCTGGGCACAGCTCGTCGTGGGCGACTTTTGCGGGAGGGAGCACGAGTCGCGATTGTGGGTGCTCCCAATGCGGGAAAGTCCAGCCTTCTTAATGCATTGCTTGGTTATGAAAGGGCTTTGGTGAGTTCGCAGGCGGGAACGACAAGAGATACGGTTGAAGAGGTATTAGATTTTGGAGGGATTCCGGTGAGGCTGATTGATACCGCAGGCTTGCGAGAAGCAGGAGGAGAGATCGAGCGGGCAGGAATGGAGCGAGCGCGATTGTCGATAGAGCAAGCTGATTTGACGATTGAGCTTGTCGACGGTTCACAGCCTGTGGGGGAGCGTTTTGCTGAAGAGGCGTTATTAGTTTTAAGTAAGAGTGACCTCGGAGAGTATTCCACATGGGAAGATCAAGACGTCTTGCGGATTTCTGTTGCTACAGAGAAGGGTATTGAGGAGCTTAGGGAGCTAGTAGCGACTTTATTGTTAAAAGACGATGGCCCTCAAAAAATAGGAACGCTAGTAGCAATTAATGGACGTCACCAAGAATGTTTGCGACGATCACTCCATTTTTTGCAGGAATCCCGGAAGATGCTAGTGTGCGGAGACGAACCCGAATTTGTCAGTTTGCCTCTTCGTGAAGCTTTAGAAGCTGTCGGAGAAATTGCTGGGAAAATCGAGACTGAAGAAATTTTAGGGAGTATCTTTAGTCAATTCTGTATAGGGAAATAGAAAGATAGAGCAATGAAGGTACACCATGGGAGTTTTCAGTTCAAGACGAGCGGGAAAAAAACGTATGAAGTGACTGATGAAGTCGTTTCAATTATTGATGAGAGCGGAGTTAAGGACGGGACTGTTACTGTTTTCGTGCGCCATACTAGTGCGAGTATTATTCTTATGGAAAATGCAGATCCAACCGCTCGCAAAGATCTCGAGGCATTTTATGAACATCTAGTGCCTGAGGATGTCCCTTACTTTATTCATACTTACGAAGGGCCGGACGACATGCCTAGTCACATTCGGATGACTCTTTCCGGAGCGAGCGAAGTGGTCCCTCTTCGCGATGGTAGGATGGCTTTTGGAACGTGGCAGGGACTTTTTTTGTTCGAGCATCGTCGCCAACCGCATAATCGTGAGATTATCGTGACGGTGATGGGAATTTAGCAGAAGGGCTGCCGAGAAGGAAAGGGGTTTGCTTCGAAAGGAAATTCAGAAGCCTCAAAAAAAT
>CAYUHN010000060.1:0-16693 GCA_964444495.1 uncultured Roseibacillus sp.
GTTAGTTTGTTAGTTTTCAGTTTTCAGTTTTCAGTTTTCAGTTTTTGAAACAGAGAGAGCAAACTTTCTCTGCTTAGCCCTGACAAACTGAAACACTGCTAAACTCACAAACTCCGCCTCGTTGCCTCATGGAGAGGAATCCCCTATTAGATCTTAGGTCTCGAGAGAGGGATTACTACCACTTAATTTGCCCCGCACTTGCTCGACGATTTCTTGAACAGATGGGCCAACAGCTTGGGGAGGGGTTAGGCTCTCGCAAAACTCCCTCCATACATAAAGAGTCATCTCCGCTCCATCAAAGGAAGCATCGCTCCCATCCTCATACACCCCTGAAGTATAAAACTGGTGGAAAACTCTATACCTTTCATCGCGAGCAAAAGCCTGCGCGACCCAGTCGTAAATAGGAATCACATGAAAGTGAACCGAATGCCCAGCCATGTGCCCATATCGGCCCACGTAAAAATGAAGTGGCTTAAAAAGCTCGGTAAGAATCTGTTGCAGCTTGGAGAGATGAAGTCCGAGTTCGCATAAGGCATTTTCGGAAAGATCTGATAACTCGTTGGTCTCCAAACGAGATCCAACCATAAAGTAACCTGGTAGCGAAGAATCGACTCTGTGATTGATAATCCAGTGTTCTGTCTCAGCTACTGTTAGGAAAGTAGGTGGCGTAAACGGAGGCATTGTCTTGAATCAAAAATCTAGCACATCAATCTGACCAGCCAAATCGAAAGCTCCCCAAACCTTAGATTGGTTCTCAAAAATTCGTTCACTTATTAAGTTTTTTTGAGCTGATAGAGTAAGCTTCTTTCGAAAGAGTGGAATGATTCTAGGGGGTCATTTTCCTGGCAACTACATTATTCGTCTATCACTAGGCCCCCAAAGCCTCTACTGCCACGAGCACATCTAGAAACGGGACCTCTTCAAACAAACCAAAAGCCCGGTGGTTAAAAAGACGTGCTCTCGCCGCAGCTGGGCTTCGCAATCCACAAAGAAATCGAGCCAGCTGACGAGCACTTTGCAAAGAAGGGTGACTCTCTTGAATGAGAATCTGCAACTCTTCCAAATCATCCAATGAAAGTTCCTTTTCCTCACGGCCCGGCAAGACTTCCGCCTCTCCCAAACAGACGCTGCACTTGCCACAAGAAGCAACAGCTTGTTCACCAAAATATTCGGCTAGCGACTGAGCAATGCACTGGCTCTTCCCAGTTTCATTTAGCTCAAAGAGAGAAACAAGCTGGTCCAAACGAGCAAGCTCCCTCTCCTCATGCTGCTCCTGTAGCTCTACCAATTTATTCCCCAAACTAATCAGTTCACTTGAACTGAGTTCTTGAGGTCGTGCATATCGCTGACGACGTCCAGAAAATCGAACCGCCGCGTCCCCTGCTCGCGCCAAATCCGAAACGGCTTCTCGCGCCTCTTCTTCTCCCTGGCCTACACTTGCGGCAGCCTCAGCGAAATTCATGACCAATCGACCCCAGTGCTCGCTCGCTCCTTCAAAGAGAGCCCGTAGCAGTTTCCGTCGAGTAGGATCATATCCGAGAAGGATGTCTTCCCGCTTTCGCACCAGCTTGACTCGCGCTTGCGTGTAAGTCCTTTCTCTAGGCACCAACCAACCGCCCATTTCCAGACGAGCGAGAATTGTGCCCAGCACCGCTGGTTTCACATCGCAGCTTTGCTCCAAGCCCCACGAATCAACATCGACCTCTGCGCCCGCTTGCAACAGATGGCGCAGTACGGCTCGGACCGCTGAGCTATCGGGAGTATCCCCGAAAGCAAAATTCTCCAGAGGGGTGAGGTCATTGAGACAAACTAGGGCCTCACAAACAGCTTCCTCGCCATTGCGTCCCGCGCGTCCCGTCTCTTGCACGTAACCTTCCACTGATTTGGGAAGGTTGTAGTGGTACACGGCCCGAATATTTCCTTTATCAATCCCCATCCCAAAAGCAATGGTGGCGACCACCACCGGAATTTGATCGGCGCGAAAGCCCTGCTCCACTTCCTCCCGTCCCTCCGGCCTCATGCCGCCATGATAGGCCCTCGCCTGTATCCCCTCTCCCCGAAGAAACGCCGCCACGGCTTCCGCGGTGCGTTGTTGAGTCACATAGACAATCGCGGGAGTTTCACCACTCTGCAAGCGCTCCGCGAGAAGAGCATCGCGCTCCCTTTGTGAACAAGCCGTATACCGCAACGACAAATTCGGCCTCTCAAATGGAGTCCTCACCACATTCTCATCCGCAATGTCGAAAGCGCGCTGAATATCTTTAGCAACCGCCACAGTCGCAGTGGCGGTCAGAGCTAGCCAGCGCTTCGCACCCAGCTCTCGCCCCTTTTTTGCCAATTTCAAGTAATCGGGCCGAAAATTATGCCCCCACTCTGACAGGCAATGAGCTTCATCAACCGCGATCATTTCAATCGAAAGCGAAGCTAGCGCCTTCAGAAAACGCTCATTCCCAAAACGTTCGGGAGAGACATAAAGTAGACGACATTTGCCTGCTTGAAGCTCTTCATAGACCTCTGCCACTTCATTCAGGTTCAAAGTGCTATCGAGTCGAAGGGCCGCTATCCCTTTTTCTTGCAGAGCCTCCACCTGATCTCTCATCAAGGCAAGCAAAGGCGACACCACCAGAGTCAGTCCTGACCACAAAAGAGCTGGCAGCTGATAGCAGAGGCTTTTACCAGCACCCGTGGGAAAAAGCGCTAGAGTTGAATCTCCCTCCAAAAGCCTGCTAACGACGTCTTCTTGCCCAAATCGCAAAGCCGAAAAGCCGAACACTTCTTGCAGAATCTTGGCAACTTGCCCTCCACTTCTGCATAGTTCCTCACTCATCGCTTTCTTCCTAAAACTGGCAGCGTCGGCGATAAATTTCGACATTTTATTGATTCTTTCGACACTAAGCTTGACCGATTCTCCTAGCGTTGGCAGTACAACAAAGATTTAGCCACACGCCTGCATGCCCAAAGACACCTCTATCAAAAAAATTCTCGTTATCGGCTCCGGTCCAATCGTCATCGGACAAGGTTGCGAATTCGACTACTCCGGCACCCAGGCATGTAAGGCGCTGCGAGAAGAGGGTTACTCTGTGATCCTCGTTAATTCCAACCCGGCAACCATCATGACCGACCCCGAGACGGCCGACCGCACCTACGTCGAGCCTATCACGCCGGAAGTCATCGAGAAAATCATTATCGCCGAAAAACCCGACGCCCTGCTCCCCACCCTTGGAGGCCAAACTGCCCTCAATGCGTCCATGGACCTCTTTAAAAGCGGCACGCTAGACAAGCACAATGTGCGAATGATTGGCGCGAATGCTGACGCCATCGACAAGGGTGAAGACCGGCTCCGCTTCAAGGAAGCGATGCTCAAAATCGGTCTCGATCTCCCCCATTCTGGCGTAGCCCATAGCATGGAAGAAGCACGCAAGATCGCGGAAACCATCGGCACCATGCCACTCATCATTCGCCCGGCCTTCACCCTCGGCGGTAGCGGAGGAGGCATCGCTTACAACAAAGAGGAATTCGAAACCATCTGCGCCCGTGGCCTCGACCTCTCACCTGTTACGGAAATCCTCGTAGAGGAAAGCCTCCTCGGCTGGAAGGAATACGAAATGGAGGTCATGCGTGATCGCGCCGACAACTGCGTCGTCATTTGCTCCATCGAGAACTTCGATCCTATGGGCGTGCACACTGGGGACGCCATCACGGTCGCTCCCGCGCAAACCCTTTCCGACCGTGAATACCAAATCATGCGCGACCAGTCATTTGCCTGTATTCGCGAAATCGGAGTAGAAACCGGAGGATCGAATATTCAATTCGCAGTTAACCCTGCGAACGGTCGAGTCATCGTTATCGAGATGAATCCTCGGGTCTCCCGCTCCTCAGCTCTCGCCTCCAAAGCCACGGGATTCCCTATCGCCAAAATCGCGGCCAAGCTCGCAGTGGGCTACACCCTCGACGAGCTCCCCAACGACATTACTCGAGAGACTCCCGCCAGTTTCGAGCCCACTATTGACTACGTAGTGACAAAGATTCCTCGCTTCACTTTTGAGAAATTCCCCACTGCCGATTCCGTTCTCACCACTCAGATGAAAGCGGTCGGTGAGGCGATGGCGATTGGTCGCACTTTCAAGGAATCCATGCAAAAGGCGCTTCGCTCTCTCGAGACAGGACGCTTCGGCTTCGGCTTCGATGGCAAGGACGCTCTCGATGCTCCCCGCGAAACAGTTGAGCGCAAGCTGCATGTCCCTAACGCAGAACGAATCTTCTGGCTCTCGGTCGCTTTTCAGACTGGTTGGACCATTGACGAAATCTTTGACGCCACCCAAATCGATCGCTGGTTCCTCTCTCATCTCAAACAAATCGCAGAAGAAGGCATGGCTCTCAAAGAGCAGTCCGCTGCTGCTATCATCGCGGCTATTCCTGAAGCCGAGCGCTCGGAAGAAAGAAATGCCGAGGAACTTAGCAAATACATGCGCCGTTGGAAAAAGCTTGGCTTCTCTGACCTCCAAATCGCTACCCAAATGGGCACCAGCGAAGAAGCGATTCGCGAAGGCCGCAAGCGCTACAACCTCGCTCCCGGCTATCGTCTCGTCGACACCTGCGCCGCCGAATTCGAAGCCTCTACTCCCTATTACTATTCGAACTACGGAGACGAAAATGAAGCGCGTGATTCTGACAAAAAGAAAATCGTTATTCTAGGAGGAGGACCCAACCGCATTGGCCAGGGAATCGAATTCGATTACTGCTGTGTTCACGCCTCTTTCGCTCTTAAAGAACTTGGATTTGAGACTGTGATGGTAAACTCGAATCCTGAGACTGTATCCACAGACTACGATACTTCTGACAAGCTCTACTTCGAGCCTCTCACCTTTGAAGATGTGATGAACATCTGCGAACAAGAGAAGCCAGATGGTGTGATCGTTCAGTTTGGAGGCCAAACTCCTCTCAATCTCGCCGAGCGCCTCGAACAAGCCGGAGTGCCTATCATCGGAACTTCTCCCCGCTCCATCGAACTCGCCGAAGATCGAAAATTCTTCTCTGCCCTTCTCGACAAACTCGGGCTCAAACAGGCCGAAGCTGGCACGGCCGATAGTGAAGAAGGCGCTCTCGAAGTCGCCTCTCACATTGGCTACCCAGTTCTGGTTCGCCCTTCCTTCGTTCTCGGAGGTCGCGCCATGATGATCGTTTACAATGACGACGAACTCCGCCGCTACATGAGCGAAGCGGTAGACGTCACTCCCGACCGACCAGTTCTGGTCGATCGTTTCCTTGAAGGAGCTACCGAGGTCGATGTCGATTGCATCAGCGATGGCGACACTACAGTAGTAGGAGCGGTTATGGAGCACATTGAACAAGCAGGGATTCACTCGGGCGACTCCGCTTGCGTCATTCCTGCCTTCTCCCTCAGCGAAAAAATTTCCAAAGAAATTCGTAAAGCCGCTACTGACCTCGCTAAAGAACTTGAGGTCCGAGGCCTCATGAACATGCAATTTGCGATTAAGGACGACGAGCTCTACGTCATCGAGGTCAATCCTCGCGCCAGCCGAACCGTTCCCTTTGTTTCCAAAGCGATCGGCATCCCGCTCGCCAAGTATGCGGCTCGTATCATGGTTGGTGAGAAGCTCGCTGACATGAAGTTTACCGAAGAAGTCATTCCTCCTCACTACGCGGTGAAGGAAGCGGTCTTCCCATGGCCTCGCTTCCCTGGCATCGACATTGTGCTCGGGCCAGAAATGAAATCTACTGGTGAAGTGATGGGCATCAGCGACGATCTCGGCATGGCCTACGCCAAAGCGCAGATCAGCGCCTTCAATCCTCTCCCCATCTCGGGCAATGTCTTTATCTCGGTCAACGACAGCGACAAAGAGGCCTCTCTTCCAATAGCGAGAGAGCTGGTAGAGCTCGGTTTCACTCTCTACTCGACTGGCGGAACTTACCGCTTCTTCCAAGAGAACGACGTCCCGGTATCACGAGTCTACAAACTCGCTGAACAAAAACGCCCCAATGTTCTCGATATGATGAAAAATCAAGAGATCGCTTTCATCATCAATACTCCGAGTGGTCACGAAGCGCGCGCCGACGAAATCACCATTCGTAGCGGAGCTGTCGCGAACAAGATTTCACACTGCACCAACCTCGCAGCTGCCCAAGCTTCTGTGAGAGCGATTCGCTCTCTTCAGCAAAGCGAACTCACCGTGAAGTCGCTTCAGGACTATCATGCGGTAGTTTGAATTTGCTAGTTTGCTAGTTTGCTAGTTTGCTAGTTTGCTAGTTTGCTAGTTTTTCAGTTTAGCAGGGCTTTGTGAGGAGAGCTTGCTCTCTTTGATACAAAAGCCTGACAAACTGAAAAACTTTCGTTAATCTCCCTTGGACCAACCGAGTTTTTTCTCGACTGCTTTAATCATTGCTCCCGCTACGTCTTTTCCAGTAGCAGATTCGATCCCCTCTAGACCTGGAGACGAATTGACTTCGAGAAGCAACGGCCCTCTGCGGGAACGAATAATATCGACGCCTGCCACTTGAAGCTTGAAGACTTTTGCGGCTCTCACTGCGATTTGCTTTTCCTCTGCGGTGGGCGTTACCTGTTTGGCACTTCCTCCTCGGTGAAGATTGGCGCGAAACTCGCCTGCGGCGGAGCTTCGCTCGATGGTTGAAATGACTCTATTGTTCACCACAAACAGTCGAAGATCTTTTCCTTCTGCTTCTTTAATAAATTCCTGCACGAGGAAGTTCGCTCGCAACGACTTAAACGCTCCAATCAGACTTTCCGCAGCTTTTGCGGTCTCCGCCATGACAACCCCTTTCCCTTGTGTCCCCTCTAAGAGCTTCACAATTAAGGGAGCACCTCCAACCATCTCGATGAGTTCTTCGGTCTCAAGTGGGGAGTCGGCGAACCCTGAAGTTGGGATATCGATTCCTCCTTTAAAAAGCGCCTGAAGCGAAAACAGCTTATCTCGTGACTCTTTAATCGAGTTCGCTGAATTCAAAAGAAAAACATCTAAACTCTCAAATTGCCGAATGAGAGCACAACCATAGAAGGTTACGGCAGGTTTAATCCTCGGAATCACCGCATCCAAGTAATTGAGAATCTTTCCGCCTCGGTAGATGACGGCTGGAGTTCCTGCATCAAGCTTCATATAGCAATGCTTAACGTTAAAGAATTCAATCTGATGCCCTCGCTCCTCACCTGCTTCGATAATTCGTTGATTGCTGTAGAGAGACGGATTGCTCGCAAGCAGGCCAATCTTCAATCCCTTCGCTTCAGAAGGCTCTTTATGGTAGAAATTGCTAATATCCGCCTTGGAGTATTCAGTGAGACAAAAAGCGGAAGAAGGATCGACCAAAGCGCGCCCCGCGATCGCTTCTCGTCCTAACAGCATTCGGTACCCCATGGAATCTCGATTGGTAAGAGTAAGCTCGATTTCCCAAGAATGCTCCCCCAAACCCAAAATCGCTTTGATCACATAACGCTTCTCTCGTGTCCCATTCGAGCTCTTGACATAACGACGATCAACAAGGGGCATCTCGCATTTCAAAACCGTTCGACGATCCTTTTGCACCGGGCTGACGTCAAAGCTTACCCAGCTCTGCCCACTCTTCGTAAATGTCGAAATGTTGTAAGCGTGTATCGAGGAAGTCTTTGCCCCCGAATCCACCCTCGCTTTGATGGCCGGAATACCCAACGAGTTCAAGGAACACCACTCTTCGCTACCAATGACGATCTTATCCATTTTTTCGCGGCAAAAAATTCCTCGTTTCGCCACGAGAAGAAAAGAAAATTCGTGCGACTATTTCGGCAGGCGGTTCGCTCAAGTTTTTTACAATTTCGCTAATTTGATGTGCACTGCCGAAAAATCTTCATCCCCCACTAAACGGGCTCGATGACCATGCTTACCTAAATCAAATTCAATTGAAGAAGGAAGAAAATCGCGGGCGATGAACTTATCTCCAGGACCAAACGATTTCTTCGTTCCGTCTTGTAATTCGATCTCCGCGCATCCGGTAGAAACGATGATCAAGGTCGGATCACCCGCCACGTGCCAGTCGCTCTCATAGCCTGAAAATGAAGTTCGGTAACGAAAATTGAGGCATTGCTGCTGCTCACTCAACCACATTTCACCACGAGCGGTTTGGGGAACTTCGGTTGTAGTAAAAACAGACCGATAGTCCTCGTCCACCGTGATAGTTACAATCGAAGCGGTTTCCATAGCCATAGCTTACTTCGCCACTGCCACGATGAAGAAGGGAAGGAAAAATGCCAACCCAACTGCCACTGCTGAACCGGCAAAAGCCTTTCCAGCATCAAGCAAGACAACCCGTGAAATGTCCTTCCTGTCGCGATGCTCAAGTTTGATTGCGAGACCAATTTCTCGACCTGCCAGCAGGCCAAGGAACACCCAAGTGGTGCTCATTGGTAACTTCTCCGGCCAAAACGAGAAGATGTCCCTGTAGAAAATCAGAAGCACAATCCCATAAATCATGTCGATGAAGCAAGCCGAGCGCACATCGAGGGTATTGGTCTTCGAAGTCACCACTCCTTGAATCTTACCCCCCTTTTGGAAGAAGAGGTATCCCTGTAACAGCACCATTCCAAGCAGTGCTAAAGCGAGCGCCCAAAACGGAATCACTCTCGGAAGATAAGCAAAAATATTAGCCAAGTCCTGCATCAACCACATCGCCCAAAGAAAACCCGTCGAAAGCCACTGAAAGCCCATCCAAGCAGCATGTGGGTTGGACTTTTCCTCCTCTGAAGAAGCGTAGAACTTCTTCTCCAGCCACCCTGTCACCCACAAAAATACCACCAAGCCGATCACAAAGGCGATTGCGTATCCAAAAAGCGACTTGCTCATCATCTTTTCAAAAAGCTCCCACGCTCCCTTCCCTCCTTTTCCTTGCTGAGCCCCCACCAAGCCCTTGAAGGCAGTCAAAACCAGAAGCGAAGTACTCACCGGAACCCCTATTCTCGTGAGCACCACCAGACAGAGCGGAGGAATCACAAAAACCCAGGTAAACTTACCTCCGTAGTCGCCTGGGAAAGGAATGTCCTTCCCTGAAGCACTGAGACGGCCAAAAGCAGGGTCTCCCCCATTTGCGAACCAACCCCAAATCACTGTCACTGCGAGAATTCCGGAGATCCAGATCCAGAGCACCCACCAAGGGCGCTTCGAATTAGAACTCATGAAAGTCCCCAGAGTCTGAATCGAATCATTCGCCACAATGGCATAGGCCGCGAGGGCAAAACCCACGATCATGAAAAGCTCGCTCATGCTGCGCACCACTGAACACAACTCCGCCCTCCTGACAAGCTCCGCCCTAAAAATTCATCAATTCTTTACGAAATTGCGAAATTCAGTCCAAAAGCGAAATTTCGCTACTTGTCCCATCAACCTAAAAATTTCGGTCGCCATAGTGCATATAATCGCCCCAATCGTAGAAAATCCTTTGCCGAAGCACCACCGATCAGTAAGCCCTGTCAAAGGGGCCATACAACAATGAATACCACTCAATTTTGTAGTGTCTTTTTTTCGATTCCCAATCTTAATGGGTGCTCGTAAAAACACCGCTTTCTCAACAAAATGAAAATAAAAACAAAACTAACGATTCTCGCGCTCTCTCTTTGCCCTCTGGCTATTCTTCCTGCTCAGGAAGCCGCTCCAGCAAAACCTGCCGCTGCAACAACCGAAGAACTCAAAGCTGAGACTCCAGTTGAAAAGCAAGCTTTCAAAATGCTTAAACTCATGGACACGCTTCCAGAGATTTTGGGTAGCATCAAAGACGAGGCGAGCTTAGCTGCCGCAGAGCCAAAGCTCAAAGAGTTCGTGAAGACGGTAAAAACGGAAGAAGAAGCTCTTCTCAAATTCCCAGTCCCAGACAACGCCTCTCGCACCAAAATCAGCAAGCAAAGTGCATTAGCTGAGCAAGCCATGACCGAAAAAATGCAACCAGTCTTAGTGGGAATGCAAAGTCTGGATGTTGCTGTCGCCATGAAAATCGGACCAATGATGCAAGAATTTGCAACTAGTATGGCTGAAAAAGAGTCTAAGACTGAAAAATATTTTAAGACCGACGAACAACTAGAAGGCGGAGAGTAGCTCTCCCCTCCACAACATTCACGCAAGGAGCTACGATTCATTTCGTGGCTCTTTTTTTATCTATACGGACAACTAATGTCCTACCGTGTGTGACCATCTACAATTCCTGTCACAAAATCGTCCAAGCCTTTACGCGTCTCTGGTATTCGAAAGCCAAAAATCCTAAGCACAGTCACCACCACTGGTCCAAGGGCTTTTTTGAGCATACGTGATTCTACTTCAAAAGGCTCACAGGGAATACTCTCAGCTTCCTCTACCTTCCTATCAATACGCTCAATAAGATCAGCAGTGAAAGCGGTCGTATCAGCTAATTTTCTAAAATTAATCCAATCCATTCTATCACTAGGCATGTGGTAGTGACGCCCCTGCCCACAACTCAGAAACAAGAAGGGGTGACCCGCATTAGCAAAAGGCCCATGGTCAGACATTGGACCTACATAACGATGCAAAGTAGGAAAGACTCTTAAGCCTCTGGCCTTCCCTGCGGCAGCTTCCAAAATTGGAGGAAAGAAAGAATCACTCTCCGCCCCCATCACCGCAATTAATTTTCTCAAATGAGGAAACAGAAACTTCGCCTTCGAAACAAATGGTAGGTCATTGTCCGTTGCTTCATGTCCAATCAAATCGCTCACAATCACCGCGGCAAACTGCATGCCTTGACAATGATCTTCACAGAATCGCCTCGACCCCATTGTTTCACCCAAAAAATGAGGAGGTTCTTCTGCATCAAAAAAGGCTACAATCAGATCACGTTCGAGTGACTGACTTTTAAAATAGCGAGCAAGCTCCATGGTCATCGCCACCGAGGTTGCGTTATCATCCACACAAGGAGCATCAATCACGCTATCGTAGTGAGCTCCTACCAACACCGGAGATAATTCCCTATCTCGACCGGGAACGACTCCAATCAAATTGGAGAACAACTGCGACTTACCAGTCTCAGGATGGATTCCTTGATACTTGAGCTCGAAACTCTCCCCCTCGAAAGGAAGCAGTTCCAGTTCGTCCATCTTCTCCAACAAATACTCGCGAGCAATATCATGTCCAGATTGCCCGACCCGGCGCCCATTTTCTAGAGCCAAAGCTGAGCAATGCTCCTTTAATATCTCTACCAAATATCGTGTCGCCTTCAAAGAAGCCCAGACCCTACATCATCCGCACACTCTAAACAACCCTCCTACTCCAAAGCAGCGTAAGCTGCCCCTCTGGAATAATCCTCAACAAAAGAAGAACTCTTACCGCGACAGTTCCTCCATCAGCTCTTGCACCAACTTACTTGCACTTTCGTTGAGCTTCTCTCGTTCACGCTCCTCCATCTTCTCATCGGCCTTCGCTTTCTTTTCGATATCCATCAGAGCTTTTTGTTTTCGTTCGAGGGTAGAACGCTTACCGCTGCTTATCTTATTAGATAGAATCCCAAACCATAGGTACTCTTGTGCTTGCACCTGTTTTTGATTGAGATCAAGTGTTGCAATCGCTGGGTTCAATTGACCATCGGCAAGTTCTTTCACTCGTTCCCTCAGCTTCACCAAATCAGTTTCAACTTTCGCTTTGCCTTCCTTTTGAGCAATCAAAACCAACTTAATATAATCTTGTCCAAGCTTCCCAAAGTTCTCGTCACTCAATCGCTCTTCCTTAACCGCCGAGTGAAGAAAAGCGTAAAAATTTTGCTCACCTCCTCCAGCATCTCCGGCCGGCATCTTGAAAAGATCCGCTTCCAAAGTCGCCAGCCTCCAAGCATCAAATTCCCCTCGCACATTCTGAAACTCTCGTGCCGCGCCTCGTTCTCCTTGATTTACGCCTCTCCCTCCTCCTCTTCTTTGCGCTTGCGCGGAAACACCCCCCAAAACAGCTATTAGTATAATTGGTAATAAAATTTTCATCTCACAGACTTAAAGCCAGAGGGATTGAAAGAAGTTGCGAAAAATCCAAAGGTTAGAGAACCTCTCGAGAAATACCCTAAGATTTCTTCTGGTGAATTGCAGCCAATAGGCAAAGATTGTCAAAGATGATACGAACATACATCGCTTTCTTTTTTCTTGGAATCTTCTTCAGCCTAGACGCTCAGGAAACACCGCCGAATATTCTTCTCATTCTCGCTGATGATCTAGGGCATGGCGACTTAGGAGTCACCGGATCTACCACCATTCAGACTCCTCATCTTGATGCTCTTGCCTCTTCGGGCGCGCTCTTCACCCAAGCTTATGTCACCTCTCCTGTCTGTTCTCCTTCACGAGCGGGACTCATTACAGGGCGCGACCCTCGACGCTTCGGCTATGAAAGCAACTTAAACCGCGATGCAAAATACTATCCCACTCGCCCAGAGTATTTGGGACTTCCCAAAAACGAGCACACTCTAGCAGATCACTTAAAAGCAGTTGGCTATCACACCGCTCTTATTGGAAAATGGCATTTAGGAAAAGAGCCCGAGCATCATCCCAATCGGAGAGGATTTGAGCACTTTCTAGGCATGCTCAATGGATCGCATCCCTACTTCCCTACACCTACTAAAAATCAACTCGAAAAAAATGGAGAAGCAATCGCCTCCTTTCAACCCGCTTACCTCACGGACTTCTTCACCAAAGAAATCATTAATTACTGGGATTCCCTTAGGAAGTCCTCCAACTCAAATTCACCTTGGTTTGTTTACGCTTCCTACAATGCTCCACACACCCCAATGCAAGCCACGGAAGAGGACCTCGCCCTCTACCAACATATTCCCAACAAAAAACGCCGCACATATGCCGCCATGGTCCATGCTCTCGATCGCGGAATTGGTCATTTAATTAAAAACCTTAACGAGCACAACGAACTGGAAAATACGCTCATTGTGTTTCTTTCGGACAATGGCGGAACTCCCGATAATGGCTCCTGGAACGGAGACTATCGAGGTCATAAGGGAACTCTTCGCGAGGGAGGGCTCCGAGTTCCCTTCTTCATCTCATGGCCAGAAACCATTCCTGAAGGAATCACTATCGGCGAACCCATCTCGGCTCTTGATCTACTTCCAACCTTTCTAGCCGCGGCTCAAGCAGAAGCACTCCCCCTTTCCGATTGCCCTTCACACGAAGACCCGAATTCGAGACAAAAAGGAAGGAAACGCTACGGCGACTACGACGGCATCAATCTCCTCCCTTATCTCGTATCAACTCCCAATTCCCCCTACCCAGAACGCCAATTTTTCTGGCGCCTACAAGGGCAAACAGGGATCCTGAAAGGCCAAGAAAAGCTGATCACTCTCAGCCACCGTGCCCCACAGCTCTACGACCTCAAAGCCGACTCCAAAGAAGAAATTGATCTCAGTGCCACCGAGTCGAGCACTGCCGCCCAGCTTCATGAGCTCCTTGGTCAATGGGAAAGCAGCCTTCCCACCGTCCCTCTCTGGGGTTCAGAACCAAAATGGGCAGGCCACTCAGCCATGCTCTACGATCGCACAGCGCAACCAGAGCCATTTACTGCGGAAAAATAAAACTACACGGCCAGTAGAAAAAGCCCTTCTAGTGGCGGAAGTGGCGATGACCGGTGAAGACCATTGCTAATCCTGCGGCGTCGGCGGCAGCAATGACTTCTTCATCGCGAATCGAACCACCCGGCTGAATACAGGCAGTTGCTCCTGCTTCGATAGCGGCATCGAGACCATCTGCAAACGGGAACATCGCATCTGAGGCAATCACACTTTTCTCAAGAGAGAGACCAGCCTGCTCGGCCTTCCAAACGGCAATGCGAGAGCTATCAACTCGACTCATCTGACCCGCGCCAATCCCGAGAGTTCGCCCAGCGCTAGCAAAAACGATCGCGTTCGATTTAACGTGCTTCACCACTTTCCAACCAAAGCGCATGGCGAGAAGCTCTTCCTCGTTCGGAGGGCGCTTACTCACGACTTTGCCCTCGAGACCCTCGAGACCTTTAACCTCAAAATCGCGGTCCATCACCATCAAACCACCGGGACAGGAGCGAACGACTTGTTCTTTCTTTTCTTCCCGATAAGCTGCTTCGTTCATTTGCATCAGACGAAGATTTTTCTTTTTCTGAAGAATGGCACGAGCCTCCGGGAGATATTCGGGAGCAATAATCACATCGGTGAAAATTTCAGAAATGACTCGAGCAAGCTCCTCATCAATAGGACGGTTGCAAACGATCACTCCTCCAAAAGGAGCCTGTCGGTCGGTTTCAAAAGCTTTATCCCAAGCGGCACGAAGATTATCGTCATCTTGTCCTACTCCACAAGGATTCGTATGTTTGAGGATTCCTACTGTTGGGCGTTTAAAATCTAAGATCAAATCGGAAGCCGCCTCAATATCGAGAATGTTTGTGTAACTGAGATCCTTCCCCTGCAGTTTGGTAAAAAACTCATCAAAGCCACCGTATAAGCGAGCCCGTTGGTGTGGATTATCACCGTAGCGAAGTTCATGAGCAAGAGGCAGGCTTACGGAGTATTGAGTAGCAGTGCCTTGTCCACACTGCCCGAGGTAATTCGCGATCGCTCCATCATACTCGTTAGTACGGCGGAAGACTTTTAAAGCCAACTCTTCGCGCAGACGAAGGCTAGTTTCACCGCGGCCTCCAGCACCTTCTCCCATTTCACCGACTTCATTCATTTCCTCCAGAACCCGGCTGTAATCGGCTGGATCGGTGAGAACCGTGACCGCAGCATAGTTCTTCGCAGCGCTGCGCAACATCGAAGGTCCACCAATATCGATTTTTTCAATTGCTTCCTCTAAAGTAACTCCCTCGCGAGAAACGGTTTCCTCAAAAGGGTAAAGATTCACTACGACTAGATCAATGGGCTTGATATCGTGCTTCTTGGCCTGCTGCTGATGCTCATCAGAATCACGACGCTGCAAGAGACCGCCATGGACCTTTGGATGAAGAGTCTTGAGACGCCCCTCGAACAGCTCCGGTTCGCCAGTATAATCAGAAACATCTACAACTTCGAGGCCTGCTTCGCGCAGAGCCTGTGCAGTGCCTCCGGTAGAAAGAAGCTCGACACCGAACTCGGATATCAAGCGAGTAGCGAAATCAATAAGACCTGTCTTATCTGAAACCGAAAGGAGAGCACGTTGAATTGCCATAATGAGATATAAGAGAACGATTACAAAAGAAGCAGCCGCTCTCGGAAGGAAGCCCCTACCCGCAGGCCCCTTCCCTGCCAAGTGAAAAAAATATTCGGAATGCAATGAATATGCAAAGCCTCTCAATTAGAGAAAAAAAATCGCTTTTATACAGATTTCCTCTGGACCAAAGGCGTTAAATTAACAGTCTCCGTTCCCTAGATGGCTAACACACCTAAACCAAATATCCCCAAGCCCTCAGTTCCTAAGCCGAACATTGCGCCCCCTTCAATAGGTACAACTGCCGAAGAACCTCCCGTGTCCGCCTTTGAGATGGGCGCGATGGAGCAGTCCGCTCCAACAGCTTCACCGGCGATGAATGATCGGCCTATCGAAGAGGAACCTCTCGTAGCCACCTATGATTACGTCGAGAGCAATCTCTCTCAACGCATTCTTGGAGGAGTGATCGACTGGGCTGTTGTCGCTATACCCTGCGGAATTCTCGCACAAATCCTACCTAGCTTCCTCGGGTCTGCCATTTGGGGCCTTGGTATTGCCTACCTTCTCCTGAGAGATGCTCTGCCCTTTTTAGACGGCCAGAGCATCGGCAAAAAGCTCATGAAACAACGCGCGGTTACCGAAGAAGGGGAGCCTCTCACCAACAATTATAAAGCAAGCGTGATTCGAAACGTCTTTTTCGTTGCTCCCATTCTACCCCTTGTAGAAATCTTTATTCTCAATTCCCGTGAGAAAACACCTCAAAAGGGCCACCGTCTAGGAGACGATTTTGCAAAGACAAAAGTAATTCCAATCAACTCGCCAGAAGACGGAGAAGAGTCGCCCTAACGCTTTTATAGTCGCCTGCGAGGCCAAATTCTGATCTTTTTAAAGCCTGTGTTTCTTGAAGAGTTCGCCAGCTTTGCTCTCGCCTTTAAATCCATCCTTATTGAGGGGGCTCCTTTTATCTTAATTGGAACGATTTTCTCCGGGTTTATCGGCGTTTATCTTCCTAGTGGCACGATTGAGCGCTATCTGCCCAAGAACAAAACCCTCGCCATTTTTGTCGCAGGCTTACTCGGACTCATCCTCCCAGTTTGCGAATGCGCCGTGGTCCCGGTTATTCGGCGCCTCGTTTCCAAGGGTCTCCCCCTCAGCTGCGCTTTCGCCTACATGTTAGCGGCCCCCATTGTCAATCCCATCACCATTTTCTCAACTTGGAACGCCTTTCCCGACTTCGAGTCTTGGCCCCATCGCACCGAATTCTTCACTTTTTCCCGAATCTTTGTCGGGTATGTGTCTGCAGTCGTAGTCAGCCTCATCGTCCTGCGTATTCCTCTCGAAAAAGTCCTTCTTCCGAAAATTCTCAAGTCGAACGAAAAATCCACCTCTAAGCCGGCAACCAGCTGCTGTAACCATACTCATGAGCATGCGCACGATTGCGACCATTCTGGGCATGAACATAAGCACGGCGCCCATGATCACAAAGATTGTTGCTCTCACGACAGTCACGACGACCATGATCACAAAGATTGTTGCTCTCACGACAGTCACGAC
>CAYUHN010000061.1:0-16679 GCA_964444495.1 uncultured Roseibacillus sp.
CCTTCCCAATTGGGAATCCAAAAATTTTCGGTGGCCGCTTTAATGAGGCAACACGTTCCCTAGCGCTTGTTTTCCAGGTGCTTTGCCTTTCATAGATTAAGACTTAGAATCTCAGAAGAATATACAATATCAATTTCGTAGTGTGGTTTTGAATTGTCTTTCTTTTAACTAAATTCGTCACGAGCTATGTTGGGTGGAAAGCGTTCTTTGAGTCTCCTAGACATTTAAGGTCAATCGGTTATAGTCCTGCGGAGGTTATGAGAATCGTTCCATTAGAAGACAATTTTGAAGATGTTTTAGGTAAAGCTATGCGGGGTCGGGGAATGATGGCGAAGGAGCTGACTGCTATAAGTGGTGCGAGTGAAATCGAGATTTCGTCTTTGCTACAGGGGGAGTTCTCGGCGGAGTTATTACGCCAGATCGCCCCTACCTTGGAACTAGCTACCGATTCTTTGATCGAGTTGGCGCAAAAAAGTTGGCAACCTGCTCAAGTTGAGATGAAGGGATTGCGGCAGTTTGTTACTCCTTTTGAAGATTTTACGGTGGGAAGTTACCTGATTTGGGATCCCGAGACCTTAGAGGCCGCCATGTTCGATACCGGTAGTAGCGTTAGTGAAGCCTACGATGTTGTTCAATCTTTGGGCTTAAGTGTGAAACAACTTTTCATCACTCATACTCACCCTGACCATATCATGGCGGCTTCTGAAATCATGAAATGGGGTGGAGTGATGGCGCGAACGTTGGACAAAGAGCCAGCCCCGGAAGCGGAAGTATTTGTAATTGGAGAAGAGTTTCAGATTGGGGCACTTAAGGTTTCGACTCGATTGACTTGGGGGCACTCTGAGGGAGGAGTGACCTATGTAGTAGAAGGCTTGGAGAGACCTGTTGCGATAGTAGGAGATGCTATTTTTGCTCAATCAATGGGGGGAGGAGGCGTTTCGTATGAAGCAGCTTTAGAGACAAATCGCAAAGAAATTTTGACTCTCCCCGATGAGACGGTTCTTTGCCCTGGGCATGGACCGATGAGTTCGGTTGCTGAGGAGAAGGCTCACAATCCGTTTTTTCCTGAATTCAAATAGAAGATTAGAATGAATAAACCTAAAATTGCTTTTGTGGGAGTGGGCCGAATGGGAGCGAACATGGCACGGCATTTGAAACTGAATTGTGGCTATGAGGTGGTGACAGTTTATGATGTGAATCAAGAAGCTGCTCGTTCCCTAGCGGAAGAATTAGGAGTTGAGGTCGCAGATGATTTAGCTCAGGTAACGAAGATTGCGGATGTGATTTTAACTGTTGTAACAGACGATGATGCCATGCGTGTTCTTTTCTTGGGAAATCATGGTTTGTTGCAAGAGGCTTCTGGAAAGACTTTTCTCAACTGTGCTACTCTTTCGCCCGCAATTCAGCGAGAGGTCTTTGCTGCCGGAAAGGATGCTGGAGCTGATGTTTTGGAAGTGGCGATGGCTTCCAGTATCAGCCAGGCGAGAGAGGGAAGCTTGTATCTTATGGTAGGAGGGGAGAAATCCGTTTTCGAGAAACAGAGTAAATTGCTGCAAGATCTTTCGGTTAAATTTCGCTACTGCGGAGAGATGGGGAAAGCCGCAGAGGTCAAAGCTCTCGTGAATATGGTTATGAACATTAATACTGCCGCACTGGCTGAAGGGCTTGGTTTAGCTGAAGCATTGGGACTTGAACTGGAAATGGTGCGGGAGGTTTTTTCTCAAACTGGAGCAAATTCCCGTGTTCTTGAGACTGACGCGGAAGATATGGTTGAACGCGATCACGAATGCTGGTTTTCGGCAAAGCATGCGGCCAAGGATTCAGGAATTGCAGGAGATTTAGCTACTTCGGTAGGTTTAGAGTTGCCTCTCAATAAAGCGACTAAGGCTCAGTATGAAACTATGATTGCCATGGGATTAGGGGATTTGGATAAGAGTGGTATTGCTGAACTTACTTTTCGGGGTCGGAGATAGATTTCCCTTTGTTTTTGAGTAAGACTGCTTGGATGAATTGGCTTAGATTCGGAAAGAACGTACCGAAGAGTATCATTGCGGGCGGAGGACTGTTAAGTCTTTCGGGGGCAGCCTTGGCAGAGCTCGAATTAGCTTCTCCCTTCTCCGATCGAGCTGTTCTTCAGCGTGAGCAAGCGGTAGCGATTTGGGGTAAGGCAGAATCGGGGAGCGAAGTGACAGTCTCTTTTGCTGGGCAAATGGAGACAACATTGGTTAACGAGCAGGGGAAGTGGGAGGTCAAACTGGCTCCGATGGAAGCTTCTTCGATAGGTCGTGTTTTGACGGTGCGAGATTCGTCGGATACCATTGTGGAGATCGAAGATGTGGTAGTTGGTGAGGTTTGGATTTGTGCTGGGCAATCTAATATGAAGATGGAGGTGAGCAGGGTTCCTGAGGTGAAAGCGATTGCTCGGAAGGTGGATAATGTTAGGACGTATGTAATCCCGCAAATGGTAGCAATGACTGAGCAAGATCGTATGGAGGGGAGTTGGGAGAGTCAGCCTCCTAGTAGTGCAGTTGCCTGTGCCTTCGCTCATTTTCTTCAAGAGGAAACGGAGGTGCCAGTGGGGGTTATTCAAGCGGCATGGGGGAGTTCGTCTTTGGAAGCATGGATGCCGCGAGCAATGACAGAGGTCTCTCCTCATTTTAAAATTATGATGGAGGAGTTTGATACGGATACGGAAACTCTTGAACGTATTGAATCGATTTTGTCCGGGAAGAGACCGTGGTCTACTAAGGATGATATTTTTTTGCGTCGGCAATCTAACATTTTGTATAATGCGATGATTCATCCGTTGATTCCTTATTCTTGCCGTGGGCTGGTCTGGTATCAAGGTGAACGCAATGCTCAGTCGATTCAGGGAATGGTAGATGAGCCTTGGTTTGGACGGCATTCAGGAATGCTCAGATATGGTCAAACTCTCCAGAGGTGGATCGAGTGTTATCGCCAGAGGTGGAACAATGAGAGTATGCATTTCATGGTGGTGATGTTGCCAGGTTACTACAAACCATTGTCAACTGGGCCTAGGGGAGGAGCAACCGAGCCAGCAACTCATTCGTGGGCGTGGATGCGCGAATCGCAGCTGATGGCTCTTGAGCTACCTCATACTAGTATTGTGAACACAATTGACTTGGGGGATGTTAAAAATATTCATCCGAGAGATAAGCTCCCTATTGGGAAGCGATTGGCTCTTGCTGCCCTTCGCGATGTTTTGGGTGAGGAAATAGTAGCGCAGGGTCCTATTGTTAAAGAAGTTGTCGTCCAAGATTCGAAGCTAATGGTTTCTTGGACTGGTGGCGAAGGGCTGAGGACTGTTGACGGGAAGGCCCCTTCCGGTTTTTGGATTGCTGATAATTCCTCTAAATGGGTTGAAGCTCAGGCAAAGTTGGAAGGGGAAACGGTAATATTGAGTTCAGATAGAGTGTCTAAGCCGCTTTATGCCCGTTATGCTTTTTCTGGGAAGCCTAATGTGAATCTGGTCAATGGAGTTGGCCTGCCAGCTTATCCTTTCAGGACTGATGATTTTAAGCCGTAAATGAGAGGGGTTGAGCTTGATGGGCAGGATTACGTCTTTATCTTTCGATAATGGAAAAAAAGCGTCTTTCATCTCCACCGCCACTGATTCCTATCAAACTATTGGATGGGCTTGTAGCAGGAATCGCTGAATTTCCCTCCCAGATTGGCCAATCTTGGATAGAGGCAGTCAGGTCAGTTGAACTTACAAGATCGTAGAGACTTCCGTCTTCGCTATTCCATGCAAAATCATAATTTGCGGAATCAGCGTCGTTAGGTGAAATTGTGAGGATTAATTCAGAAGCTATGGGCGCGGGAATGAGCGTAAGAGTTGTTCCGTCATCTGAGATATTAAAAAAGCTTGAGAAATTTTCAGTTGTAACTTCAGTTTCTCCCACGAAAACCGTAATGGCGACTATGGTTGTCTCCCAGTCATTTTCCGTGAATTCAGGACGCCTCCAGCTCCCTGTCCAGTTTTCTAAAATGGTGATACTGTCATTCTCCTCATCCGCTGAAATTATATAGGCTTGATCAGCGTCTATTGTTAAATCTCCGCCTATGGTTAGCGAGCCACCATTGACAGTACCAAAGCGAACACTCACACTCGGAGTTGTTCCGAGTTGAATGGATCCGCCGAGTAATTGAATTTGCCCCACATTATTGGCGAAAATTCCCCGAGTTTCAATACGTCCACCCTCCATAATGAAGGTGCCGCCCGTGAAGTTGAAATTATTGTTCTCTGCATTTGTCCCTATCAAACCCGATGTCATGGTGACGGTGGCATCTCCCCAGTTGACGGTAGTGTTGCCGATTACTCCATCGACCGCAATGATTCCTTCATCGTCACTATTGCTGGGTAGTGCTGTTCCTCCATCGTCGACAATTGCCCAGTTGGCTCCCGCAGTAATGGCATCTCCTGTAAAATTTAGATCTCGGCCATAAGAAGGTGCGGAGAATAAAGAGATAAACGTGAAGAGTTGACAGTTGATTGCTTTATTCAAATTCATGGGATATAGAGTTTCAATTGCGGCTGTTGGTTTTTTTGAGTTTTCGCTGGGGGGGCAGAAAACGGCTATTTTATGCAGAAATTGAGCTGGCAGCAATTTTTCCGCAAAAAACGAGAAGAAGATAATGAAGCCAAGTATTCATGCCAAGGGTAAAATTCGCATACCTCTTTGTGGTCGTTGTTAAATATATAACTTTAATGTTTTTTATCTTTTTGCCGAACAGGTTAAGAATGCCAAAGCGGTGAGAAACGTAAGTCTTTCTACCTATTAAGAATCTCCAATTTTTATCTCAGGAGGCTGGTTGAAGGACTTTGATTAAGGTGAGACGATTTGAATCGCGTCAAATACCCGTTCCGCTTGAGTTATGGGGGTGGGTAAGAAGGTGATGGTAAATGCTTCGGGAGAGTTGAAATCAATGGATGTATCGATTGGAAGAGCGACTGAAACCCAGTAACGTTGTTCGGTTCCATTTTGATTCAAGCGCCCGAAGATGGTGGTGACGGGGATGTTTTGGTAGGTGACAGTGAGAGGTTGAATCGTGAGGTTGCTGGGAGGGCTGGCAGGGCCGGTGATGTTGGGGAGCTCGAGGAAGACGGTCTGAGTGTTAGTAGGTGACGAAGCTTGATTGGGAGGTATCGAAGCGCAGGGGGCGTTTGCGTGGTAGTGATAGAGAGGGCCTGCGGGGTGTGCAAAAGCAACAATAACGTCTATAGTGAATCGCCCAACAATCAACACTCTCCCATCATTGGCTGGTGCCGAGATGGCCTCCCCATCTACGGTCCTTACGGTTATTCTGATCCCACTGATTCGACTTCTCCTATCCGCCGTATGATTAGCGGCTATCAACTCCGCGATGGCTCGAATGGCTCTGCCAATCTTCGGAATTCCTCGAATGGAACCGATTCGGAAGGAATCAACACTGGCCGCACCTCTCTTCCCGCTTGGGCCGTTCGCAATGACAATTCCATCATCACTGCAGCCCTTGACCCTGATCGTTTTGGCCCGCCCACCACGCTTGTTCTCGACAGTGAAGACTATTCACTTCCCATATAACATCGGACGTTACTGCCTTGGTGATCCCCTCGGCATTACATCTAACAGCGCATCTCCAGCTGATATCCCAGCGACAGCCATCACCCACTGGGAAGGTGGACCGGAGAAAACCCTCCAAATTCAGAACCTTGAAATCAACAGCACTAATGATGACGTCACATTCGTCTGGACTTCTGTTGAAGGAGGCCAATACACCATACAAAGAACCCAAGACCTCACTACCAATTCTTGGATTCCATTTGCTCAAACAAATGGAATCGATGCCACCACCCCTATAACCGATCCCGGACGAGCCCGCACCGATGACAAACACTTCTACCGAGTCGGACTCAATTCCATCTCTCCCTTCGACGATACAGGTTTTGTCTACGAAGAAGTCGGACTCTCTCAAAACAATGTTCTCCTTCTTATCCTCGACGACTGGGGAATCGACTCCTCTAAACTCTACAACACAACAAATGGTGCAGCTCTTGCAGATATGCCAAATCTTCGCCGCCTTCTCTTCAGCGATCTTAATGCTCTACCGACAAGCACTCCGGACAAAGGGCTTCTCTTCACCCGCGGCTATGCGCAACCCGTTTGCGCCCCCACCCGAGCCACGCTACTAACCGGTCGCCAACCCTATCAACACTCCGTCGTCAATCCAACTTCTGGAGGAACTCTTCCTTTCTAATGAACTAACCTTCCCTGAAATCATCTCAGTAGAAGCTCCTGAGTATGGCCTCGCTTCTTTCGGAAAATGGCACCTTGGTTCAGGAAACACTGGCCCCACTGAAACCGGAGGGTGGCCCAATTTCGCAGGGAGTATCCAAGGCGTTGTAGGAATCTTGCTATAAAGAGAGCGGCCTAAAGGAGGCCGCTCTCTTTATAGAAAATAGAAAAGCTTAAATGGGAATAGCTATCGTCGGCGCCGGATGAGGAGCAGGAGGCTTAGTGCGCCGAGGAGAGCTGAATTTGGTTCAGGAATAGCAAAAGTTCCAGTTGGGAAAGGTACTGAGGATAGGGCGTTTGTGCCCGAATCATCGGGTAGATCATCTCCGTCCCAAGCATTTGCACCAGAAAAAGACCAATTGTTAGCATCGAAGCTTCCTCCATTGGCATCGACCCCATTATTTCGGTAGGCCCATCCATCAACATTGTCCCAAGCTGTCCCAGTGCCGTCTGTGTTGATATCGCCAAAGGTATCTACAACAGTTTCAGCTCCCACGAAGGCAGCAGAAGCATCGAAGAAAAGTTCTATCGCATCATCGCCGTTATGATTTAGCGCACTACCTGAAACGGATGTGATGGTGGGGGCGAATCCAAACCATTGAGTAAAATCTGCGCCATCTCCATTTGTGAGATATAAAAATGATCCTGCAGTGACAGTGGTAGGGCTAGGAGCTAAGGATCCGCTTTCGGGACCGTCGCTTCCGAGGCCGTTGTTTGCCGTGCCGATAGCGTACTGGGAAAGGTCGGTAGTGGTGACAACATATAGCTCTACGCCTTTTGGATCTCCTCCTGGAAGCGGGCCATCAAAAACTCCAGTAATGATGATGGAAGCATCAGAAAAGCCTGTGAGTGTAATAGAGGCCAACAAAATAAGTGTGCTTTTCATATGAAGTGACGAGAGCATGATTGAGACCAATGGGGGTAGAGAAGAGAGAGAATTTTTGTGACGAATATGTCTAGATTCTAGTGGAGCTCGTTTAGTGGGTCTGGTCCATGGAGGTTGCTACCTATTGTTCCACGCATGCAGCCGCATTCGATTAGAATCCAGAAACCTCCAACATATGGAATGAGTGCGATTAATACCATCCATCCACTTTTGCCACGGTCATGGAAGCGTTTTGCGGTTCCCGCAATCGATATCCATACTGCAGGAATGTAGATTATCACGATAGCTAAAATAAGTATGAGTACAAGAAACAGATTTGGGTCATGGCCATTGAGGATAATGAAAAGAGGAATTAGCGGGATAATTGCAAGAAAGGAAATCAGCAGGGGAACTCCGTATCCATAGCCCCAGTATTGGGAGCGGGAAAAACGCCCTTGAAAGCTAAAAAGCTTTTCCTTTAAAGTCGTATTCTTTGCGGGAGCTTGTGAATCTAGGGTTTCTGCTGAAGGTGATTGGTAGAGATTTTCCGACATTGTAATTCTTTTTGCTGTATTTATGAGGATTAGAGAAATTTCGGGATTCTGTAAATCATCTTTCTTAGCTTTAAAATCGATTCTGTGACCTGCCGTTTGGGAGTCGATCTGGCTTCAAAGAAAAATCCGAGTTTCGAGAAGTTTTCGGAAGAGTTCTCGTGAGAGAGTTAAATGACTCAGTGTTTTAGGGTTGTTTGAGATATTCCCAGATGGCTTCGAATTGTTTGGAGGCGTCGCCGTCTAGGATGTCTTGGCGGAGAGCTTCTCCAGTAGGTAGGGTGTAGGCTGGCATCTTGGAGCTTGGAGTGATACGTTGGGGATTGCGGAGCCAACGAAGAAAATAGGACTTTCGGAGGCGATGGTGAGTTTGGTCGAAATTGATGCCAAGGACCTCAAAGGCTGATACCGGTTTTTGATCTCCTACTCCGTGACAGGTCACGCAAGCCAAGCCCTGCAAACTGATGAGGTCTTTCCCGATGAGTGCTTGCTCGGCATCCGCGGGGGTGGGATCGGGTTGAGAAGGAGGTAGGCCATGCAGCTGAGCCAAGCCTTCGGCTAGTTGATGGTGGTCTAGGTGGAAGGCGGGCATTCTCATTCCTAACCAAGGGCGGGGGCGGGTGTTCTCTGTTCCCGCAAGGATATTGGCGAGGTAGTCGCTCTGGAGCATTTCTCCGAGATAGGTGAGTTGAGGGCGGCTTTGGTCGACTTTTTCTTCTTCATCCCCATGGTGAGCGAGGGAAAGGGTGAGGGCATGTCGCTCGGAGAGGAGAGAGGGGTGCTGGTTGTTTTGGTGGCAAGCGGCACAGTTTTGATACTGGATCTCTCGGAGTGCATAGTGAGCAGGAACTGTGCGTTTCAGAGAAGGAAGGTGATTTTTGACCAAGTCTGCGAGAGGTTCTCGGGCTTCACTTTTCAAAAGGAGGCGGGGGGCATGGCCACGTTTTTCGGCAGGCGCGAAGCAGCCTTTTTGCGACCAGTCCGCGACCTTGGCGATTTCAGCGAGTGGGGGAGCCTCGTAGGTGGGGGCAGGCATGCCGTCGTGGCACGAGGCACAATGCAGTTGTTGAGTGAGTTCTTTGCCACGCAATGAATCTCCTGGAGGAAATTCGGAGGGATCTGGCGTGTGCCGGCCTGTTGATTCCGAGCGCAGCCAAGCGGCGAGAGACTCTGCTTCTTCGGTCGAAAGGCCGAAGTTGGGCATGCGGATGGAGGCATCGTGGGCATTGGGCTGGAGTAAAAAAGCGGCGAGGGCGCCGGCTTGATATTTGGTTGCGGTATTGTTGAGAGGGATAAAGCCTGCTTCGGGAATGTGGTTGGAGGGCAAGCTGTGACAGGCAATGCAACCGAGTTGATGGAATAAGTGAGCGCCGGATTTGATCTTCGATTCGGACTTGGGAGTCGGTGCGGCATTTTCTGATTCCTTTTTTACTGAGGTCTCAGGCTTCTGTAAGGTGGATAGATAGGCTGCGAGATCGGCCGCTTGTTGTGCGCCCTCGGCGGTGGTGTGATCGAGTAAGGCGGGCATGCGGCTGTCTGACTTGAGCAGATCTGGCTGAGCGAGCCAACGCGTGAGCCATTCCGTAGTCACTCGCGAGCCGATAGCTGTTAGGTCCGGCCCTCGACGTGAGAGTTCAGGCATGGCTTTCGGGCCGAGGGGGGCCTCTGGTTGATGGCAATGAATGCACCCTTGTTGGGCAAAGAGACCGCGTGCTTGATCGAGGTCGAGGGGAGGTTTTGTTTGCGAGTGAGACAGCAGGGTCGCGGGAACAGGCTCGGGAGCAAAGTCACGGCCTTCCCAGAAGAGTCGAAACTGAGGGGAGCCTTCCGCTGGGGGATGGTAGGTGATGCGGAACGAATGAGCACCAGAGTTCAATCGAAGTCGCTTGGTCTTTTCTCCACCTAGTTCGCCACTTTCGGTGAGGATTTCTTTCTCATCTATGGTGAGGGTGGCTTGGCCTCGGCCCCGAAAGGAGAAGAAAAGACGTTCTCGTTTGGCCAAGGTCAGCTCACCGATAAAGGTGGCCTCAAAAGGCCCAGATTCAAGAAATGGGCTAGGGGGCTGTTCTGCCTGTCGGAAAAGAGCAGGAGAGGGGACCAGCTGGTCAATGGTCTCCCCTGACGGGGTTGACATCGTCAACAAAACATCGCCAGAAAGAGAACCAAGGCTCAGGAGCGAGAGCAGGAAAAGAAGGGGGCGCACTCGTCGGATAGAGCATGAAGAAACTGCGGCCTCAATTTTGGTGGACGGTGGCATAGATGGTATTGATGAGGATCTCACCCTCCGTTGTTTCTAAATCATAGTCAATCTGCATTTGGTCGGCCGGTTTGAGGGAAGGGATGGTGAGGGTGAGAGTCTGGCCGTCCTCACTTAATATGACCTTCGATACCTCTACTTGATCCTGTTTCCGATGGTTTTTGGATTCAGCTTTCATCGCTCGCTCGCGTGCGTCCGCGTCAGGCTCATCGACGGAGAAGTGGCCAGAACCATATTGAGGGCCATAGACGTAGTTCCATCGTTGAATGGAGAAAGATTCAAGGTCCTCTGCCAACTCGCGATCCAAGGGAGAGTCGAAGCTCAAGGTCAACAATTCGCCTTCGACCTTCATGTTCACGGGGAGGCTCAATAGGGCTTCTGGATTGCGGCGTACTCGTTGAAGGCCGGCTTCTTGCGCGGCATTGGTCTGCCAGCCACGCATCCCGACAACATACATCGAGCCATCAGGATGGAAGTCTGCTCGTTGAGCGGAAGAAGAAAGGCGAATCGGCAACTTGACGACTCCGCCTTGCATTTGGCCTGAAGGGAGTTCCTGCGGTAAGACTTGGTAAATACTGGATTGACCATAACTGAGATGAAGCATCGTTCCTTCCGCGAGGCCGAGTGAGGATTTTTTTGGGATCCAAACTTGTTGCCCTCCCGAGTTGTCCACCGTCATGGGAAGGTAGCAGAGGGGCTTGTGGTAGGGGGTCGTCACCTCGTGACGAGTGGCTTCCACTCCTAGGAACACTGGAGCTTGTTTTTGAGTGAAATAATTCACCTTGCAGGCGGGAATCCAAGTGCCTTCATTTTCACCTGTAGTGAGAACTCCGTTGGGGCCAACTCCGATCCCTCCGGGAGCACGCAAGCCAGTGGCCATGACTTGATGGGAAGAACCATCGGGTGAGACTTTGATGATCACTCCATTGTGGGGGACAATTTTATCGAAATTACGACCACCGGCTCGGACTGGGGACGCTTTGGTGAAATAGAAGTTGCCTTCCTCGTCTCGCTCAAGGCCGAAGACAAATTCGTGGAAGTTCTCGGTGATGAGTAAATCGTTCCAGAACACGCGGTAGTGGTCGGCTTCTTGGTCGTCGTTTAGGTCGATGAGTTGCCAAATGCCATCACGGCAACAGACGTGGATGACTCCCTCGACCACTTGCAATCCGAGGGGCTCGAAAAGCCCAGAGGCAAAACGCTTCCAGGTGAGTTCTTCGAATTCCTTTAAGCCAGAAAGAAGCCAGACGTCGCCATCCCAAGTGCAGAGCGCTGCCTGATCCCCATCAGGGAAGAAGTGAAGATCGGTCAGCCGGACGTTGATTCCCCAGGGGGATTCCTTCTGGATAGGGGGGAGAGGGATTTGGTCGACGAGGAATGGGGTTTTTCCGTTATCTAGCTTTGGAGTAACAGGAAAGGTTTGGGGGAAGATGGCGGGTCCGCCTTTGAGGAATGATTTTTCCGTCACCTCCACTGGCCCATAGGAACCTTCGGCATTTTTATCAAAAGTCTGATAGAGTTGCTCCCCATTTACCAAGAGATCGAGAATAACTTTTCTACCCTGTCGATAGTATCCTTGGAATTGAAGGTGCTCGTAGTTCCCGTGTCCTGGAACGGGTCGTCGGTCCTCAGTTGATCCATTTTTGTCTGGCCAAGCAGGTTGGAGAGGGTGGGTGAAGTAGGAAGAGGCAAAGTTATTGATCTTGTTCTGAGAACCATGAGCGCCTCCCCATGGAGTGTTGTCGAGTGAGACCCCTTCTTCGGTAGCAGTGATCCACTGCAAGGTCTCCATGTTAAAGAGGGCCACTAAGTCTGGTTGCTCGGGATCCATTCGGTAGAGCAGTCCTTTGAGGGCGGCGTTGGGGCGATAGTCTTTTTCGACAAAGTCTCCCCAAGTCTGAATGAAGGCCGGGCCGAAATCAGCTTGGTCATACCACTTTTTGTCTTTTTTCCAGAAATCATTGGGGTTCTTTTTAGCTCGGTAGGAGACGAGATCCGCGTTTTCTACCACTCCCCATCCGCCATTGTGATGCTCGGTCACGGTAATGTTTCGGAACTGAACCGGAGAGTTGTCGTCATGGTTCTGAATCCCAAAGTAGCCCTTCCGTGCGCCTTGGCCTTTTTCCATGGCGAAAAAATTGGTCAGTTTGCCATTGAGGAAGACGTAAATGTTATTTCGCAGAGTGTGAATGACCATGGTGTTCCACTCGTCGGCAGGAACGAGTGGGATTTCCACCGGGGCCTGCAAGTTGTAGATCGCACCGGTGGTTTCCACAGAAGGCTCGCTGCCACTGATTTGGATCTCGAAGCCTTTCTTCACCGCGACCCAGGGGTCGTCTCCGGGATCAGGGAACCGAACAAAGACTCCCGAATTATAGGCAGGGTCGTTGAGCTTGAATTCGAGGGAAAAGGTGGCGTCGGCAAAGACCTGCTCTGAGAACCACCACAGCCCCATTCCGCCGGACGCGGTGGCAATATTTTCCTCGACCTTAAGCTCACCGGGACCAGCTTGCTTCCAAGCTGCGGCTTGATCAGGAAAAAGGGAAACCGGCTCTGCACCGAGTGAAGTCGTTAGCACGCAAATACACGCGACTAGTTGAATTCTTTTCATGGTGAAGAACCTAGGTAAGTATTTGACTCGGTAAAGGAAGAAGCCTCCTTTTCTCGCTCTTTGGAGAATTCAGGGAAATCGACCCAAGGGGGCGCTTTGTTGTGCGAGATTTGAGGTCGTTGGGAGTAGGTATTTTGCCTTCTTTTTCTCCCTATAATCGGGAGAACTCAATCAATTCGAACGCATGGGGGAATGGGGTCAATTTCTTCGACTGCGTGTCTTTTTCAACCGGATGAAGGCTAAGGATAGTCCACTGAGGAAGAGAATAACGAGAGAGGACGAGGCCACGACGGTAGCCCAATCTCGGGTCTCGCGACCTGCGAAATCTAGGAAATGCCATTTGTGGAGGTTAATGAAGGTCAATGCTTCGATTAGTCCGGGAGTATCGCTGCGCATACTCAGGTGGGAGTCTGCAGCATCAAGCGTGTATTGCCAATAGCGCTGACCAGCGAAGGAGACTCGCCACACTGGCAACCGTTTAAAGATAAAGCCATAGTCCGAGCGAAACTGATAAATCGGCTCCATGGCAGTGATGTCCTCCTCCCGATAACCTGAAAACTCTAAAGCTAATTGGCGAACGTATTCCTCTTCAGCTTCAGCCCTATGCTCTGAACTGGTGGCGTGGATGTAGTGGTTGAGGGAGGAATTTTTTCCTTTTACTAGCAATCGGTAGTAGGGTTCGCCGTCGATAATGGCGAGGCTAGCGCCCGTGACTGAGAGGTCAGATACCGTCGGAATAGTAGAAAGGGCGGTGACTTTGCATTGCTGTTGGCTAACCCATTGGGGAGAGTCATCACTGCGAAGTTTGAGCAATAGATGAGCTAGTCCGCTCAAGCTGAACATCAGATAAATCACGCTTGTGGCGAGGCCTAACAAGCGGTGAAATCGTTTTGATTTTGAAGTCTTTTTGGAGGCGGGTTTCTTTATTTGGAGCGCGGTGATCATCCCCGAAATGGCGACCATGAGTGAGCCGCAGACGAGTAGCGCTACTACCCCAATCCGAAATGGACTCTGCGCTGCTCCCAAGAAGGACCACGTGTGGAACCACGAAAAAAGACGCAGCATCAAGCGTTTGGAGGGGTTGTCATAGCTGGCCAGTTTTCCCGTGCGGAGGTCTACGACTACTTCCATTCCATCGGAGCGGTCTAAGCGTACTCGATAGGCCGGTAAATAACGGTTGATGACGCTATAGGTAGAAGAAAATTCCTCATGAATAGTCACCTTTTCGACAGGGGAGTTTTTATCATCAAGATAATTACGCGCGAGTTCGACGGCGTGGTGGCGAGGGCCCTGGGGAATGGGCTCTCCATTTGTCCAGCGATAGTGCAACGCTTGATCGGGAGTGATTGCGAGGTAAGCGGTGCGGCCTTGCAGGGAGACCACTTTCAGCTGATGAAGTGCTTCAAGATCGGCAAAAACTTCCGCCGGTGACAACGCAGAGGTTGGAACGCTGAGCGGCTTGGGAGGAATGAAGTTGCGGGCGATAGTTGGCTTGAGCCAATTGGCCATCAAGGGATGAAGAATCCCCGAAAGGGCCCAGAGGAGCAATGGGATAGCCAACACCACTGCAAGCTTACGATGAAAGTCGTAAAATCGTTTTTTCATAAAATACGAACCTTTGAACCCTTACCATTGATACTTCACTCCTCCGTAGAAGGAACGCTCGTCGTTGGGGTCGATAAATTGATCGTTTGAAGGGTTAATGGTGACGTTATTGGCAAAGGATTCATCGAAGAGGTTGTCGATTCCACCGTAAATTTGCAGGCTTTCGGTTAGATTCCATTCACCACTTAAGCGGAAATTCACAAAGCCATCGGTTTGGCGGGTGTTTTGATTATCCACGACAATGCCCTCGGGTAGCCAATCGGCCGAAAGGGCGAGACGCCATTTGTTATCGGGGGCTTGCAGTCGAATCCGGCTATTGAAGACGTGCTCGGAAATTCCAGGGAGTCGGTTCCCTGAATCGGGTCCGCCATCAATGGTGAAGTCATTGTACTGATACTTTTGATCCCAAAAGACCGCGAGCTGGCTGTCAATTCCAGCAAGCTTTCCGAGATCGAGGGTGGTGGCGAATTCGACGCCTTGGTGAACGCTGTCGAGATTGGTCGTTTGGGAAAACCCAGGAGCCAATTCCACGCTAATAAACTCATCGTCGATCGCGGAGTAATAGTAGGTGGCTTCTCCTTCGATAAACTCGCTCTTGAAACGGGTTCCGATTTCCCAGGTGCGTCCTATTTGGGGATCGAGCGCATCTTCGGCTTCTGAGAAGGCCGCCCCTTCAAAGCTCTGACTGAAGTTTGTGAAAAACTGGGTGCTGGGATTGAGCTCATAGAGGTAACCGACTCGATAGGTGAGACCAGAATCAGTGGAGTCGAACTCGTTATCCCCAGTGGTGTCGACGCGATTGAGAGTGCGCTCACGACCTGAGACATTACCTCCCACTCCCAAGATCAAGTGATGTCCGGGAGCAAACTGAGTGTCGTTTTCGACAAAAGCTTGCAGATTCCAAGCGGTATTCTCGCGGTCGAAATTATCGGCCTCGGTTCCCGGGGTTACGAAGCCTCCAAATCCCTCCTCATCTTGGACTCCATAGTTGGCCGCCGCGTAGACGCGGACGTTTTGCTCTTGGCCAAAGGCTTGATAACTCTCCTTGCCCTGCACACCCAGCTGAACTTCGCGAGTATTAAAGAGAATGAGTCGGTTGAAGCGGAAGAGGCCCTCGTTGATGAGGTGATCAAAGTCAAGAATCTGAAAATTGGTGAAGAAGGACCAACTTCCAGAATTTGTTTCCCATTCGGTGCGTTGCCCTAGGCGAAAGGTGGCTAGGTCGCGGTCGGCGTCGTCTGTTCGGTTCGAGCCCGCTTGCGAAGGATCGGCAGCGAATTCAGCGGGAGTGAGAGAGCCGGAAAGCGCCGCGTTGGAGTCGCTATAATGGAGATAGAATCGAGTGGTTGCGGTTTCCGCCCATTGATAGCCTAAGCTACTATTAAGGAAGTGGCTACGGGATTCGCTTCGATCGCGAAAGCCATTGGTCTCGCTATAGGTGTAAGCGGTAAACCAATCCCATGGCCCCTCGTGGACGCCATACTGTATCGCAGTGCGGGAGGTGTCGAAGCTCCCGTATTCACCGAGAAGCAGACCACCTGGTGCGGTGCGACCGTTTTTCTGAGTGAGTCGAATGGCACCACCGAGTTGGCTCCCTCCGTAAACAAGGCCATTCCCGCCGCGATAAGTCTCGACGTGGTCGATGACGAGTGGATCAATGGCGCGGAAGTAAAAACTGCCATCGCTATCATTGAGGGGAATGCCATCGATAAAGAGGGCCACTCCGCGATCCCCGAATTGACGTTGAATGCCAGAGCCACGCACCGAGATGCGAGCATCGGATCCCACCCCACGAGTTCGGGCGGAAACCCCAGGATCGAATTGAAAAATATCTTGGGTGGAAAGAGTGCGACCGGTCCACTCTTCAGGAGTGACTAGGGAAGCTCCGCCAGGAGTGGCGGCGACTCGCTCCTTGGAGAGTTCTACATCGTCCTGGCCGGTGAGGCTGAGTTTGTCAGCAACCACCACACTAGGAGGTAAGATGAAGTCCTGTGCTGTTGCGAAATGAAGGCTTGAGGCGAGTGCAAGAGAGGTCGGCATCGCGGGATATCTATTTTTTAGAAAAGTCATTTGAGTTGATTATGGAATGAATAATGCGGGTGGGGAGCCGGGACGAAACAAGAGTCGACCGACAGAAGCGGAAGAATTCGCTTCTTTGCAAAATGATGACAATAGTACGGCATCTCTGGTAGAGCTGCGCTTATTGTCGATGAGTATTGAGCCGGGGTTTGGCTCTGAGTTTGCTTCCTTGATTAGCTTGCTGGAGGGGACCAGGGTGCGACCAGCGATCGTGCCAGTTATAAGCTTAGCATGATGGCTTCGCGCTGAATGAGAATCAGCGTTGGAGCATTCAGCTAGACTTCTACCTGTGAGCCTTCATCCCCACTTACTCCTGAGTTGTGCATAGACAAAATCGGGAAGAGGGAAGGGGAGCGAGGGGAACTCTTTGTATCTCAGGAGGGAGAGAACTCGAGAGCGAGTTCCTCCTTTGTAA
>CAYUHN010000062.1:0-16635 GCA_964444495.1 uncultured Roseibacillus sp.
TGGGAATCCAAAAATTTTCGGTGGCCGCTTTAATGAGGCAACACGCTTTTTGCATTGTTTTCGCTTTTGATTTGCCAGAAAGGGTCTATGGGCGCACAATCCTTGTCGGCGGCAGGTTGTGGCCGTTTTAAATTCAAGAAAGGATAATATTATCGCAGGACCACCGAAAAAACGAGGAGGAGGCCGTCGGAGACGTCGGAGCTTCGATGAACCACGCAAACAGAAGGTGCGTGAGAAGGATGGCGAGGCCAAATCGGTCGAGGTCGAGGGCACAGTGAGTGCGGTCTTGGCGGGAACGATGTTCAAGGTTAAGCTTCCTAGTGGTCATGAGGTTTTGGCTCATATTTCGGGTAAAATGAGGAAGCGCTTCATTCGTCTTGTCATTGGTGACAGGGTGAAGATGGAGATGTCACCGTACGATACAGAGAAGGCTCGCATCGTTTATCGACTTGGTTGAGGTAAGTTAATTAATTTTTAGCGAGTGATTCTTTACGCTCGCTGACTCGATTTGAGGACGCAGAATTGAAAGATTCTGCGTTTTTTTATTTGGATCGACTTCTTCTAGCAGTTCAACGTAAAGCGGCTTAGAAAAGTGATTTCATGTGGGATAACTGGGAATATTGGTTTTTAGGGCTTCTGCTGGTAGCGATCTTTGTCACCTTCGTGAAGGAGCTATTGCCAGTGGAAGTGGCTGCAATGGCGGGGATGTTTCTTTGTCTTGCGGTTGGTATTTTGCCTCTTAATGGTCCAGAGGGGGCCCTTAGCGTTTTCAGTCATCCTGCGCCTTTGGCGATCGGGTGCATGTTTGTAATTAGTGCGGCGCTAGAGCGAGCCGGTGTGATTGAACTTCTGGGAGATTGGTTTGAAAACTTGGCCGGAAAATCTGAAAAGGGGCTGCTGTTGTGGCTGGTTCTCCTTGTTTCATTACTCTCCGGGGTCGTGAATAACACTCCGGTTGTGGTTGTGTTCATGCCTATTATATTGGGGATTTGTCGGCGAAGAGATTGGAAGGCTTCGCGCTTTTTGATCCCATTGAGCTACTCCGCCATTGTTGGGGGAACCACGACGATCATCGGAACTTCTACTAATTTGATTGCGGCAGGTTTGGCTGAGGAGCGAGGGCTAGAGACTTTTAGTCTCTTTGAGGTCACAAAATTAGGGTTTGTTTTTTGCCTCATTACTGTCGTTTACCTCATGACGATAGGACGAAAACTTTTGCCAGATCGGAGCACGCTTGCAGCTTTGATTGATACCGATAGCACTCGTGAATTCATTACGCATGCTTTTGTGAGCAAGGATTCTCCGATGGCAGGGAAGGAATTTTCCGAGACTCCTTTTGCGAAGATTAAACGACTGCGGTTGATTGAGGTGCGGCGAAACGGGCTGCGAGTGAGGGTTCCTCTTCGTGAAATTCGATTTCGTGATGGGGACGAACTTTATTTTAAGGGAAGCCCTAGTGGCATGCTGGATGTTCAGAAGACTGCTGGTGTGGAAGTGAGGGGGACTAAAGATGAGTTTGGTCTTGAGGGAATTCAGACCGAATCAGCAGTTTTGATGGAAGGTATTCTTGGCCCTGATTCCAGCTTGGTAGGCAAGTCATTGACCGAGATTCAATTTCGTCAGCGCTACGGTGTGCTCATTCTTGCGGTGCATCGCCGAGGAGAGAATCTTCGTGAGAAGTTTGAGGATACCAAGTTGGCTTTTGGAGATACTCTATTGGTGCAGGGTTCGGCGGAGAAGATGAGACGGCTTTTTGAGCAGCGGGATTTTGTTAACCTTTCGGCCACGACGGAGAAAGAGTATCGCAAGGAGAAGGCGCCTCTTGCGATTGGGGCTCTTCTCGTATTTGTAATTTTAGGGGCTTTGGGAGGGTTTGAGCTCATTCCGAAAATTCCAACAGTGCAGCTGGCTTTAGGCGCGGCTATTTTTCTTTTATTTACAGGATGCTTAGAGCCTAAGGAGGCTTATCGAGCAGTAGATTGGCGAATCTTATTCCTCATTATGGGGATGTTGGGAGTGGGGATGGCGATGTCTCATTCGGGCCTGCTTGGAGTGGTGGCGGTGCAGATGAATCATTTGTGTAGTGGGCTGGATCCCCGAATCGTATTGGCTTTGGTTTATCTTTTGGCTGCGATTCTGACCGAGTTGGTCAGTAATCAAGCGGTGGCGGTTTTGATGACCCCTTTAGCGATTCAGCTTGGTCTGGAGATGGATATCGAACCTCGTGCTTTGGTCGTAGCGGTGATGTTTGGGGCTTCTGCAAGTTTTTCGACTCCCATTGGTTATCAGACAAACACTTACGTTTTTGGTGCGGGTGGTTACCGTTTTAGCGATTTCTTTCGCGTTGGGTTTCCGCTTGCAATTATATTGTGGATCACAGCGTCTCTTTTGATTCCTTTTCTCTGGGGAATTTGAAGGAGTGCAGCTTATTCTGGATTTCGGGAATCGAGTAAGAGCGTCACTGGGCCGTCGTTGATTAAGTTGATTTGCATGTCAGCGCCAAAGCGTCCTTGTGAGACAGGTCGGTCGAGAGTTTCGCTTAGCTGAGCACAAAATTTTTCGTAAAGAGGTTCAGCGATAGAGGGGTGGGCTGCAGCAAGAAAAGAGGGGCGATTTCCTTTGTGATAAGAGGCTTGCAAGGTGAATTGAGAAACGACAGTGACATCGCCTCCGGTGTCTAGCAGGGATAGGTTCATTTTTCCCTCATCGTCGGCAAAGAGTCTGATTTTGGCGATTTTGTTGACCAGCCAAGTGATGTCTTGGTCGGAGTCTCCATCGGCAATTCCTAACAGAAGAAGGAATCCTGCTGCTTGTTTTGCGAGAAGTTTTCCTTCGGAAGTGACTTGAGCTTCGCGAACGCGTTGAACGATGATGCGCATGAAGAGAAAGAATCTTTTACCAAGTCCCAATGACTCCGGTAAGGCCAAGGGTGTGAACGTTCCCAGACGGGACAAAGGCTTGGCCTATTTTGTTCGATGGACAGGAAAGTTGAAGGCAGGGGAGTGCGCTGTCAGTAGGTGAGGCGAGGGTGATTTCGGCTTGATAAACTTTGGAGCCTTCGGAATCGAGGAAGGCGACAGGAAAGCTAGTAGCTTTTCGTGGAAATTTTTCAGGGATGGCAACTAGGACGACGAAATGACCGTAAACACTCTGCCAAGTTTGGTTTTGCCATGTGAAGCGGCGTATGGAGAGAATGGGAGGCAGGCCGCGCTTCATCGACTTACTCAGTTGCTTGTGGACAGTTGAAAGCGCTTTGGCTTGTTGCCGAGTGGTAGAAAAGAAATGGAGTTCAGAACGAATTCTGCTGGTGCTGGGCGCTAGCTGAGCCATCTCCTGAGCCATCAGAGCGAGATCGGGAAAGTTGACTCCGGAGTCTTCTGTCCATCGTTTTCGCGAAGCAAGATTGGAGGAGGGGGAGAACCCGAAGGATTTGATGACGGAGGCTACGCGAGCATTGTCGGTTGTTCCGGGGATTTGGAGGTAGGCTTGGTGATAGGCTTCGGAACCCGAACCAAAGGCGTTCAGGAGAGAGGCTGGGCCGCAGGAATTACGGACGGCTTTGCGTTGGTTGACGAATTCAAAGTCTGAATTGTGAGGTAAAAGCCATTCTCCAGAGAGTGAAGAAGTAATGAGAAAGGGAAGAGCAATGAGGGCGCAGAGATGGGGTTTAAATCTCAGGCTCCAAAAAGAAAAAGGATCGGTTCTCATCATTGGTCGGATCGGTATCTGAAAAAGATTGGGGTAAGGATGCGGCTGCCGTCACGGAAAATTCTTCGTCCTGTGGCAACGAGGCCGGAACCTGGAGACTAAGGGTTGCCCCTGGTTGTAATTGAGGCACATTCAGAGGGAAGGAGGCAAAAGGAGTAGCAATGGTGAGGTCAGCATTCCGAATCACCTCCGTACCTTGATTTTGTACGACAGCAGTTACGGTGGGAGTTCCCTCGGTATCGATGAGAATACTGGTTGTGGCGATATCATTGATTCCCCGAGTGGTAGAATTGATAGCGCGTCCAACATCAAGATGGCCTGAGCCAAAAGTGAGATCCTCCCCTTCAGGGCCTGCTTCGTTGCTGTTATTGAAAACGATTTCTGCTGCTTGTTCGGAAGTGATTCCGAATTCGGAGCTAGTCGCGGCAATGGCACCCGCAACATAGGGAGCGCTCGCCGAAGTTCCACTGAAAGCGACATAGGAATCGTTAGTCCAAGCTGAGAAAACTTCTAATCCTGGCGCAGTGATATCGAGAGTTTCTCCCGTGTTGGAGAAGTTTAAAATATCTCCTGTGGCATCGACTGCTCCGACTGCGATAACGCTTTCGTAGGCGGCAGGAAAGGCTGGCACTTCGAGGCCTTCGTTTCCTGAGGAAGCCACGATTACGACTCCGTTTGTTTCTGCATATTCAACAGCAGTGCGAACTGCGCTGCTGTCACCATAGCTTCCGAGAGAGATATTGATGACGTCAGCATTATTATCGACCGCAGTAGTGATAGCTTCTGCGAGTAAAAAGGAATCAGAGCTTCCCTCGCTGTCGGTGATACGAATGTCGAGGATATCGGCACTTGGTGCCACACCCGGGGAAAGGTTTGTTTGCCCGCTAATAAGGGAGGCAACAGCAGTGCCGTGACCGTTCCATCCGCTCTGAGGGGTGCCGTCCTCGGTGAGATCCAGACGACGAATTCCTTCCTCGTTGATAGCGGGGTGGTTGGTTACTCCTGAGTCGATCACTGCAATAGTGACTCCTTCGCCCCAAGTTGAATTGTCTTCGGTGATTCCAAGCCAATCGAGGGCGGTATTTTGAAAGCCCACGGCCCCAGGGTCAGCGGCTACCGCTCCTGGAGGTAGTGAGACGAGATAATTGAAATCGAGAGAGTCCTCATCTACCAAGCTCGCGAGGTCGTTGGGGTCACTAAAGCTCACTCGAGCCGTGCGTAGATTGTCGATACTGCCAATGAGATTGACCCCACTATCAGAAAGACTATCGAGAAATTTCCGATAAGCTTTTTCCGAATCGAAAGTTACGATTCGTTCTCCCGGGCGGGCAAAGGAGGGAACGCTGTCGAACTCTTGAGGCCTATTGGTTGGAGGATGTTCGGAAGTCCTTTTATCCGAAGCTGTAGATTGAGTGCGGTAAGGGTTTGAAAGACCTGAGTTTTCCCCTTTTTCGGAAGCCGTCCTTTCGATGATATCGTCCATCAGCAACCACCCCAGTGTCAGCGCTCCCGCTCCAACGGTAGTAAAAAGAACCCCTTTGGTGAGTGGAGAGAGGCTGGAAGGTTCGGAAGAAGGAGAGGTCATGATGTGATGGGAAGGATAAAACTATAGGTAAAACGCTTCAACTGGGTTATTATTCCCGAGAAGATAGGCTAATTTACCTCATTAGAAACCATCAAAGGCAAATTTTGTTGCGTGAATTCACATTAAGTGACGATTTCATGATGATTGAGAGGAGGCAGGGCTTGAATAACAGGCCATTCTCAGGCTACAGCCCTGTATGACTCTGACCGAAAAACTCACCCGAAACTTGCACTCTGCTCTGGGCTTTTGTGGGGTGACTGATGAGGATTTGTCGCGGGTATCAGTAAAACCCGTCAATGACCTTAGGCATGGCGACTATCAAAGCAATGCTGCGATGATGCTGGGAAAAAAACTTGGGAAGAATCCTCGCGAGTTTGCAGAAGAAATTGTGGGGAGCCTTGAGAAGAGTGCTGAGGGTTTCTATTCATTTGAGATCGCGGGGCCGGGCTTTATCAATTTCACTCTCAAGCCGGAGGGATTTGCTGAGCATTTGGGTGAAATGTTTAAGGATGAGCGCTTAGGGGTTTCTCAAGTGAGCGATCCTCAGCGAATTGTTGTCGATTTTTCAGCTCCCAACGTGGCTAAGCCGATGCATGTGGGGCATATTCGTTCCACTGTAATCGGTGAATCCCTTGCTCGTACTGCTAGTTTCCTTGGACACACCGTTATTCGTGATAACCATATCGGAGATTGGGGAACCCAGTTTGGCATGGTTCTCTGGGCTTGGAAAAAAGAAGTTCAGGAAGAGGCTCTTCAAGCTGATTCCTTGCGTGAGTTGTTACGGCTTTATCGTCTCGGCAGCAGTTCATCGAAAGCGGATAAAGCAATCGCAGATGCTTGTCGGAATGAACTTGTTAAATTGCAGCAGGGAGATGAGGAGAATTTAGCAATCTGGAAGCGTTGTATCGATTACTCCGTTAAAGGCCTTGAGTCGATCTATCAGCGTCTGGATGTGAGTTTTGATCATTGGCTTGGTGAGAGTTTTTACAATGTTCAGTTACCTCAGGTTGTGGAAGGGCTTCTTGCGGAAGGGCTGGCTCGCGAGAGTGACGGAGCCATTTGCGTTTTTTCGGGTGGTGAACTTCCTCCCAAAAAAGATCCTTATTTGAAAGTTACCAAAGAAGGTAATGAGGACTTTCCTATGATTGTTAGGAAGAAAGATGGTGGCTTTAATTATGCAACTTCTGATATTGCAACAATTGATTACAGGCTTAAGGAATGGTCCGCTGATGTCATTTGGTATGTGGTAGATTTTCGGCAGGATCAGCACTTTTCTCATCTCTTTGACCTTGCCAAACGTAGAGGGTGTGAGGCCGAACTCGTTCATGTGAAATTTGGGACGATCTTGGGTAAGGATGGCACGCCGTTGAAGACTCGAGCAGGCGATTTGCCTGAGTTACAAGACGTTATCGATGATGCAGTGGCGGCCGCGCGCCTGTCGGTGGAAGAGAAAAGTCGTTTGGAAAGCGCGGAGGAAAAAGAATCTCTTGCAGAGTTGATTGGTCTCAGTGCGATTAAATTTATGGAGTTGTCGCACAATCGTGAATCGGACTACACTTACGATTTAGAACGGATGGTTTCTTTGGAGGGAGATACTGCTCCATATTTGCAATACAGTTATGTGCGTTGCCGTAGTATTCAGCGTAAATTAGACGAGGAAATTAATCTGACGGGAGAGTTGGTCTTAAAAGAGGAGAGAGAGATTCATCTCGCTCGAATCTTGGCTCGTTACGGAGAGACGGTTCCGCTCGTGCTTGAGGGCCTGAAGCCAAATGCTCTCGCAAGCTATCTTTTGGAACTAGCTCGAGCTTATCATTCTTTTTTCCAAAGCTGTCCTGTTCTCAAGTCTGAAGAAGAAGTTCGAATCAGCCGTCTGACACTCTGTGAGCTTACCGCTCGAGTCTTACAGCAGGGACTGGGATTATTGGGGATTTCTGTTCCTGAGAAAATGTGAAAAAAACCGTAGAATTGCTCTTTTCTTGCAGTAGGACTCTAACCTTGTTCGAACGAGAGGAGAGACATAAGCTCGCCGCCCCTCAGGGAATTTACTCGGACAGCTGAGTCTGAAACTATCGCTATTCATGAAGCCTTCTCCGTTGTTAGTCGTTGGTCACCGAAATCCAGATACAGACGCTATCTGTTCTGCCATAGGGCAAGCTGAACTCCTCCGAGCGACAGGCTCTGATGCGGAAGCTATTCGATGTGGAGTTGTGCCAAAACGAACTGCTTGGGTGCTGGAGAAAGCTGGTTTAGAAACTCCGCGTCTGGTGACTGATGTGCGTGTGACTGCTGGGCAGATTGCCCGTAAAAACGTGGTTTCGGTAAGCCCGGAAGATACTTTTCTAACAGTTTACCGCCGGATGCTGGCGAGTGGGGTCAAAAGTGTTCCCGTTGTCAGTAAAGATGGTCAAGTGAGGGGCTTGTTGCGATATCTGGATCTTTTACAACTTCTTCTTCCCGCTCAGATGGAAGGGATCGCGGTGCGTACTGTGCGAGCATCTTTGCAAAAAATTGGGATGACCTTGCAAGCCGAGTCGGTAGGCGCAATGTGTACCGAATGTGGTGAAGAAGAGATTCATCTTTTGGTTGGAGCGTCCAGTGAAGAAACGGTGGCGAAGCGTTTGCGGCAGGCAAAGGAAGAAGGAATTGCTAAGAATTTCCTCGTGATTTGTGGCGATCGACCAGGAATTCAAGAGCAGGCGATCGAGTATGGGGTTCGGGCTTTGGTTGTTACTGGTGGCTTTGGGGTAACTCCTGAGTTAGCAGCAATAGCTAAGGAACGTGGAATGGCTATTTTTATAGCTAGTCTCGATACTGCGAGCGTAGCGAAACTGATTCAATGTTCTCGACAAGTGAGAACGGTGGTTTCGGATGATTTTATCGTAGTGGAGGAAAACGAGGTTGTTTCTAGTCTCCGGAAACGTCTTTCGAGTGAGAGCCAGGATCTCTTTCCTGTTGTTAAGAGAGGGACTCATGAGATTGTTGGAGTTCTTTCTAAATCGGATTTGGTAGAGCCTCGTCGGACGAGACTCGTTCTGGTGGATCATAATGAGTACGCTCAGGCTGTATTGGGAGTAGAGGAGGCTGAAATTTATGAAGTGATTGATCATCACCGCCTCGCTGGTGATTTAGCTTCACGTGAACCAATTCGTTTTTTGAATGAACCAGTTGGTTCTACTAGTACACTTGTGGCCAGAAAATTTTTACATCGAGACATGGAGCCGAGTTCGGGGGTTGCTTTGTGTCTCTGCGCGGGGTTGATTTCTGATACTCTCATGCTGACCTCTCCCACGACGACCGATCTTGATCGGGAAATGTTAGAGTGGTTGGCTCCTATTGCAGGAGTCGATCCTGAAGAATTTACTGCTGATTTTTTTGCGGTTGGCTCTTTGTTGAACTCAGGTTCGATTCATGATATCCTTCACACTGATCGTAAGGAGTTCTATGAAGAAGGCTTGAAGTTGAGTATCTCGCAGATTGAAGAGCGAGGCCTTAACGTTTTTAACGAACGCAAAGAGGATTTAGAGAAAGCTCTCGAAGCTTTGGCAAAAGAGGAGAAATGTGATTTAGTGTTGCTCGTGGTGACAGATATCGCTTCACACGACAGTTTTATTTTGGCTAGAGGAGAAGTGGAATTGTGTAGGAATCTTCCTTACACTTTGAAGGATGGTGTGTTCCAAGCAAAAGGAGTGGTGAGCAGGAAGAAGCAGATCTTTCCTGCGGTTTGGCAGGCTTGTCGCAAGGTGGGGACTAAATTGACTGTAGAAGATTAGGAAGTGAAGAAGTTGCGTGTTGTCGTCAAAGTTGGGACGGGGGTTCTAACTCGAGTGGAAGATGGTTGTCTTGACGGTGGATCTCTCGTCCGGCTCGTTACAGGGTTGGCGGAGCTTATGGCGCTAGAGCACGAAATTGTTCTAGTTTCCTCAGGTGCGGTGGGTTCAGGAGTTTCCGAATTAGGTCTTTCAGAATATCCTGAGGATTTGGTTAGTAGGCAGGCGGCCGCTGCGGTGGGGCAAGCTCGGCTCATGCATACCTACGGGAATTTATTCTCTCAGTTTGGAAAAAGTGTGGCGCAGATTCTTTTGACTGGAGGCAATTTGAAAGAGGAGGAGGTGTGCGCTAGGGTAAGCAACACAGTAGAATGCTTGTTGGAACATGGTGGAGTGGTCCCTATCGTTAATCAAAATGATTCGGTAGCGGTGGAAGAGCTGAGTCAGGGTGATAATGATAAGTTATCGGTGAGGGTCGCAAAATTATTAGACGCCGATCTATTGATTATGCTTACGAGTGTGGATGGGTTGTGTCGAGCTGCTGATGGGGTTTTGGTGTCTGTGGTCAGTGACTTGGAAGCTGCGCGTGCAGAGGTGCAAGGTGAGAGAGGGAAATTTAGTATTGGAGGCATGGCCTCCAAACTGGAGGCTGTTTCGGAAGCTCTTGATTCAGGATTGCAAGTGGTGATTGGCAATGGACGAAATCCGGAGCGACTTCAGGATATCGTGGAAGGGCGAGGAATTTGCACTAGATTTTCAGTAGATAAAGCGTGAGATGAGTAAAAGCGACGAAGAAGTGGCCAAAGAGATCTTGGTGATGGGCGAGCAAGCCCGGAAGGCAGCCTTGAAATTAGCGGTTTTGCCGACGGAGAAGAAAAACGAAATTCTCCGAAGCATGGCTGCCGAAGTAAGAATTCAGCGGGCAGATATTCTTGTTGCGAATGCGAAAGATCTTGCTGCAGGTGAAAGCAATGGGCTGAGTCGTGCCATGCTAGATCGACTTCGTTTAGATGAAGTACGTCTTGAGAATATTGCAGCTGGAATCGAACAAGTCGCAACTTTGGATGATCCGGTTGGGAAAGCTCTTGATAGTTGGCAGCACCCTAAAGGATTTTCGATTGAACAAATTCGGGTGCCGATCGGAGTGATAGGTATTATTTATGAGAGTCGTCCTAATGTTACGAGCGACGCAGCGGTTCTCTGTCTCAAAAGCGGGAATGCTACGATTTTACGAGGTGGTAGCGAAGCTATTCATTCGAATCGAGCTCTCGCAAAAGCCCTGCAAGAAGGGGGTGAACAAGCAGGGCTTCCAGCTTATTCGATTCAGCTTATTCCATTTACTGATCGAGCCAGTGTGAAGGTGATGGCTGAGATGGATCAGTATCTTGATCTCATTATTCCACGGGGAGGAAAGGGTCTAATAGAGGCGGTGGTTTCTTTGGCCCGAATGCCGGTTATTAAGCACTATGATGGCATCTGCCATATGTATCTCGCTCAGTCAGCAGACCTTAAAAAATCAGTGGCTCTCGCAGTAGATTCGAAGACTCAAAAACCAAGTGTCTGCAATGCGTTGGAGACTCTGTTGGTGGATCAGGCTGTAGCGGAGTCGGTTCTTCCGCAAGTTGCGGCAGCATTACGCGAGAAAGGAGTCGAATTGCGAGGGGACGAAGAGGTTTGTCGAATTTTAGGATCTGAGGCTGTGACCGCAACTTCTGAGGACTGGGAAACTGAGTATCTCGATTATATTCTCGCTGTGAAAATCGTGAAGTCTTTGGAAGAAGCTTTGGAGCACATTAATTATTATGGCTCCAAGCATAGCGATTGTATCGTTACTGAAGATAAAAAGGAGGCGGAGATGTTTCTCCGAGGGGTTGACTCGGCTTGCGCGTTTCACAATCTTTCTACTCGATTTAGCGACGGGGAAGAATTTGGCTTTGGTGCCGAGATAGGTATTTCCACTGATAAGCTTCATGCGAGAGGGCCAATGGCTCTTAAAGAGCTTACGAGTTATCAATACCGGCTAAGAGGGGATGGTCAGACCAAGGCTTCCTGATTTCTTTGAGAAATTTGACTTTCAAGCTTGGAGCTCTCCTAGAGGTGTGCTTGAGTGATGTAGATGAAGGCTAAATTTATAGCATTTGCAATTATTGGTTTTGGGTTATTCCAAGTCTCATGCAGCCCTCTTACTTCGACTGAGGGAAGGGCTAGCGGAGATGTTTACAATGGCGTTTCTGAATCAGAACGTCCTCGTTGGAGTATTAGTGACCTAGTCTATCAGTCCTTAAACAAAGGGCAGGGCCATATTGAGATTTCGTTGAGTAATCAGGAATTGGTACTTCGTGATCAACTTGGCAGAGTTGCCTTAAAGTCTGATTGTTCAACCGGGATTGATGGGAAGGAAACACCTACTGGGATATTTCTAATCAAAGAAATGTTGGTTGATAAGCGTTCGAATCTCTATGGACGATATGTTTCCAAATCAACCGGAGAGATTGTCGTCGAAAGATCTTGGGAGGTAAATGGGCCACCTCCCGGTACTCGCTATCGAGGTATCGAAATGCCGTATTGGATGCGCCTGACTTCAGATGGGGTTGGCATTCACACTGGAGATTTTCCTCGAGGCTATCGTTCTAGTTTTGGTTGCATTCGGATGCCTGCTGAGCTTCAACCTAAATTATTCGAAAAATGTAGTAGTGGAATGAAGGTTGAAATTTCGCACTAGAATTTTCGGAATGGGCATAAAAAATGGGTGAAGCTCGGAAGCTACACCCATTGTCAAAAAAAAGATTTTTTTTAATTATGAACCTCTTCAATTGTCACCAGCCAATTCATGGCTGTAATGGGAGGAAGGTCTTCAATATTATCGATGGAGCTTAGGCTGGCCGCAATATTGCCAGTGTTCACAGCGTCGTTTCCTCCTGCTCGTAGGTCGAGTGGGTTAACGCTACCTCCAGTAGTTCCGTCAGAGAGGGTGCTAAGAGAGCCATCAATAGCAATCTCCCCAGCTACTGCCGTAATTCCAAAGCGTTTTTCGGGAGAAAATACTGAGACGGGTGGAAACCATGGGAGTGTTACTCCTGCAGGAGGATTGGTTGCAGGGACCTGATTAAAGTCTTCTGCATAGTAGACTCGGTATGGAGTCACAATCGAGAAGCCTTCTGAATAAGCTCCAAGGTCCGCAGTTCCAGTTAATACAACAGCAAGGTCATCAGGCCCAGCAGGGAAGTTGGCAGGACGAACACTCGGAAGAGAATCGGGCCCGATATAAAGCGAGTTATTAACATCGACTCCCGCAGCTCCGATGCGAGCGAGAAAGATTGGAAGTAGGCCGAGATCCAAGGAGATGTAAGGGCGACCGTCTGGAAGGTGGTCATCTTGAATGAACCAATCATTGCCAGCAGGAATCTCATTCCAGCCATTAGTGCCGCCTTGCGCTGCCTGACCGGGTTGAGGCCAAGTTGCTCCTCGAAGACTGTCGTTTGCTAAAATCGAGTTACCGTTGTCATCAATGATTTCGGAGGAGAAGCGAGTCGGGGACTGATCTCCCGCGTGGCTGCTTCCGGTGGAGTCTGTCACCATAAATCTCATGGCTGTTTGTCGTGCGCCTAGAGAATATTCGTTCCAACCAGTAGAAAAATGGTGATTAGTATCGGCATTGGTGAGTGTATAATCGAAAAACGCGAGACCACGATTGATTGGAATAAATGAGACTAAGCCCGAATCACCGGAATTTGAATATCGGAGGAACTGGTTATTCTGTGCGGATTCAGTTCGTCTATCCACCAAGTTATCCAATGAAGTTCCGCTAGAAAGATTGACTCCAGATTTACTGGCAATGGTGGAATCGAAGCCGGCCAAGGTAGTATCTGCGATATCAGCTTCAATGGCGAAAACACTGCTTGCGACGGTAATTTGTCCATTGGCATCCCATCTGGTTCCATCTGCAAAAACTCCCAAAGTCGTGGTTCCAGTGGAGCTAGAGAGCGCTAGCTGGGAAGGGACTTCGTAGATTGAAAGGACGTAAGTCCGAGGAGCAGGAGCTAAACCAGAAGTCACTGCGGATTCGCTTCCAAAGTTTAAAGTAAAGGCCCACCAATTTCTTTTAGCGATGAAGTTTGTACCTTGTTCGCGGTATCCAAAAGAGATATTGGGGTAGGGTTCTAGGGTAAAAAGAGTATCATCACTTTGATTAGTATAGCGCTTTGCGTTGGTAACTACTGGGTGCGTAGCTGCACCACGATCACGATTCGCAAAGCCTAAGCTAAGAGGATAATGCATCTGAGTGGGAAAATCAGCAAGTGCCCCATCATCATCTCTCATTATGAGGGCTCCATTCCCGTTAGGAGAAGAGGCCAGGTTAGTAACAGTTAAGCTAGCATTACCAACATTCGCCGATAACGAATTTGCTGGAATTCCTAGAGTGGCCCAGTCACCCATGTCTCCAGCTGCGGAAATATCAGCTCGAGCAAGAGCTTCAGTGAGAATGCTATTCCAATCGATGCTGTCTCGCGTAGCAGGATTACTGGAGTCGGTCATCATTCCTCTCATCGCCATGTTAGGTGTGATATCAACAAGAGCACGTAGGAATGCGCGTTCTTTCGCGGCATAGTCGATACGAAGTTGAGTTTTGGCCTGAGCTCTTTGACTCTGCCGAGTTTCGCGGAAAAGAGTCAATGCCATTACCATTAGTAATAAAGACAAGCTAATTGTCGAAACGGCGGCAGCATAACCAGAACGATGTCTCTTATTGAGGGAAGTGGTAAAAGTTTTCATACGATGAGATTAGTTATTTGGGGCGATAGTGTAGTTGATTAACTCAGCATTTGGTCCAGTCAATCCCATTTGGAAAAGACCATTAGTAAGGTCAAAATCAACCGTATTGATATTACGTGAGATAGTCCAGGAAGGATTGCCTTCAGTGGGCGCAGCTCCTGCTGCAGGATCATAATAATAGTAGGTTAAATTGGTGCGAGTTCCCACTGTTTCGAAATTAATGATCCCGAAGGCCACAGTATTATCAATATTTCGAAAAGCTGCAACGAGGGTGTTGCCATCTTGAAGCACAGCGTTGGTATTATTGATGGCGTCATTAAAATTATTATGAAGGCGAATTGCGCTGGCCCGAGAAAGGATGTTAGTCAGACTACCATTGATACTCGGAGCCTCTTGAAGAATAAATCTCTGTTCTCGTAAGCGACTCGCGATATCAGCCTGATTGTTCGCCAACATTAGTCCGGCGGAAGAAAGAGCTGCGCCGAAAACCATGGTAATACTGAGTTCGAGGAGTGTGAAACCGTGCTTGAGGGATGATTTTTTTGAAATTTTCATAGTTAGATGATTACCGGGTTCTTACGGTTGTGCGAGATTTGACATAGCTTCTTCCCGCAATGTTATAAGTGAGGTAGCTCTTTAGAATAAAGGATTCTACTTGTGCGGGATTTGTATTGATAGTGCCAGTTTCGGTTAAATTGTTGTTCGAGGGAGTGCTAGTGCGAATCACGGTGCCGTTGATTTGAATATCGGGAGGAACGGTTCCGACCAAAACATTTATTTCAATTTGATTAGGTTCCTCGGGGAACTCGGTGGCAATATCCTCAAATTCTACTGATTCGGCCAGAGCGAGTTCACCAGACATGTAAGCATCGGTGATTGTTTGAACCATAGCCCAATTTCGAGGTCGGATCGCTTGAATGTTTGTTTGGAAAAGCCAAGCTCCAACGAACATTAGGAGTGCCGAAGCGCCAGCAAGTTCAAGAAGTAAGGAACCTTGTCTCAGCCGTCGCTTGCACCCGAGTGGGCTCCAAGTTAAAACGGAACGGTGATGAGGTTGTTTTTGGCAATTTTTAGTTGGCTGGTGATGTCGAGTCTTCATGTAGTTATGGCTGAAGAGTTGTTAAAGGCTCCTTTCGGAAGGAAATGGGGGGAGGCTCCAACCGCGCTTTTGGAATGGGCGGGGAAGGAAAAGATGGATGTAATTGTTGAGCTGCCGGCCGAAAATCCCGACTTGGAAATTTTCCGTCTGCAATTGCCCGAAGGAGGGCTGCCTGGACACTCGGCAAATGCGATTGAAGCACGCTTCTTTCGCGGTCGCCTGTTTGAGGTCACGGTTAACTATCTTTTTAAGGATAAGAAAGCCGATGAAGTCCGTCGCGCTTTCTATAATACAAAAAAATCGATGGAAGACAAGCTCGGTAAATTTTCTCTCAATGGTAGGGCGGAAAACTTGGATCAAGGGTTTTTGATGCAGGATGAGTCTTTCCACTTTGAAGCAGACGAGGGGCTGTTCTTTTTGATGACCTTTAACTCGGTGCAAGATACCTTGCGCAAGGCGGAGCAAGCTCGGTTTTCCCTTGTTTACCACAATGGGTCCATCGGGCCTCCTACGACTACTGCAAAAGCAGAAGTCGCTGAATAAGAGGGTGTGGTAAGGATTCATTGGGGAGAGATTAAGTAGTTTTACTGAGAGTCAGCTTCTTCTGGGGGTAGCCAATTCTTCCAAGGGCCATCGGGGACGTTGCCGTCTTCCGCAAATCGCCAGTCAACGCGGTGGCCACTGATGAGGCCTAGATAGTCACGAACGGCAGGAGAAATATCGATACCAGCGTCGCCATTAGGATTAGGGCGAGGACGCTTATTGAGGAATACATAGTCGTAATCATCTGTTGTCCAAGGGCCTGCGTCACGCCAGCGCGCGAAGCAAACTCGACCTCGATGGTGAATGGCAATCCACTTGCCATTACAGGCCGACTGGTAAGGTTTTGGATTGAGGCGATGAAACCAAGGAATAACTTCCGAGGCTTCCGGGCGGTGGCTTCCGTCCGGAAGGATATCGTTGTAGGGAAGGGCTACATAGAAGGGGGTTTGCTTAGGGGTGAAGCCCCTAGGGAGATAGCCATTTCGAAGGCTGGGGCGGTCGATCCCCCCAAAATTGCTGAGCCAATTCATATCCCAAGAGCTTTTATTGTTTGGAGTTGGATTACGAGCAGTCGGCTGCTCTCCAACCCAAAAGACTGTGGCGACAATAAAGCGGCGCCAAGTTCCTGGATCCTTTCTTTTGATCAATGGACTACTCTCTTGAACGACGCGCGCAACAGGAGGGACTTTAAATGGATCTCGTAGTTCATCTAAAAGTGCTCGGCGGCTATCGAGGTATTCGCTATGATGGTTTTCCAGACGCTCAGCCATCATGTCATAGGAATCATAGGTTTGCGCTGTAACAGGAGTCAGCGAAACTATAACAGAAGCTAGAATTAGAGGGAGGGAACGCAAGTCGCCAGGAGGTTTGGATTGGTTAGATTATTTGGGTATTTTTATAAGATAGCAATCATCTTTTTGTCTTATGTTTTGGTTTATGTCGTTTGTAAGAAGCAAATCTTCTCGCGGTTAGAGTGTTGAAGAGCCATCTTCTTCCTTAAAAAATGCGAAAATGATATGGGGAAAATTATTATCGAGGGAAAAGGGTTGGCGGGTACTTGTTTGGCTTGGAGGTTATGGCAGTTGGGGATTAGTTTCTGTTTACAGGGGGAGGAGAAAAAAGGAGCTTCTCGTGTAGCTGCTGGTTTCATCAACCCA
>CAYUHN010000063.1:0-16589 GCA_964444495.1 uncultured Roseibacillus sp.
GCGGGCGAAGAAGAAAAGAAGGTCAGCGTCATCAAGTGCTTCAAGGCCAGGAACCGTGTGCCCGCCTGGTCGAATATAACCTTCTTCATCGAGGCCAAATAATACAGTGCATCGGAAGCCGTGATGCTTGGCTAGCAGCTTAGCCATTAGAGGGCAGCTTTGCTCGGAACGATACTCGTGGTCGTTGGCGAGAAAGACGATGTGTTTACCTTTACCTATTCCTTCTTCGCCTTCGTAGACTAGAGTCTCGGAGGCAATGGCAAGTGAAGAAGTGGTTAGAGAGAGGAATAGAGTTTTGAATAATTTCATATAATGGAAATGTGATGAGTTTCTTTAGTAGGCTCAACAACGAATCTCGTGAATTTTCCACTCCCGTTCTTTTAAATAAAGAATTTGTGAGCCTCCACGAATGACTCTGAGCCATTTTAAAACCCCTTAGTCCTTTGATGACTTAGGATCAAGCGCATCGCGAAGGCCGTCTCCCAAGAAGTTGAAGGAGAAGAGGGTTAGGGAAAAAAGGATGGCTGGAAATAAGAGAACCAAAAAGTGGGTCTCTAAAAAGAACGCGCCTTCTTTGATCAGGATTCCCCACGAAGCATAGGGGGGTTGGATTCCTAGGCCAATGAATGAAAGGGTGGCTTCGTAGAGAATGAAGCTTGGGATGGTGAGAGTCGCATAAATAATTACCGGACCGAGCATGTTCGGGAGGATGTGCCGAAAGAGAATGCGGGTGTGAGACAGGCCTAGTGAGCGAGCGGCTTCAACAAATTCTTGTTTGGCAAGAGAGGCGGCTGAGGTTCGCACGATTCGAGCCATGGTGAGCCAGCCAAATGCCGCAATCGCGAGAATGAGCGGGAGAAGATTGGCGAAGCGGGAGACAATATCTGCGGAAAGAAAGGTTTTATCGACGAGAAAGGACGCCGCTGAGGTGACCTTTTCGGTAATGAGTTCACGGAATAGAATGACGATAATGAGAAAAGGCATGGCAAGGAGACCATCGACAATCCGCATCATAACGGTGTCAGTGAATTTTCCAACATAGCCTGAAATACCTCCATAAATCACTCCTACGGTCACTGTGATGAGAGTGGCTAGGATGGCGACAGTTAGAGAAATCTGACCTCCTTCGAGGACCCTTGCGAAGAGGTCGCGACCGAGTTGGTCCTTTCCAAAGACGCCGCCTTCTCCCGGTTTAGAGAACTTGTCTTGAAAGTCAGGGGTGTAGGGCTCGAATTTATCGAACCAAGAAAGAATAGTTGGTCCAAGAAAACAGAGAGCAAGAATGAGGATGATGACGATGCCTCCGAACATCGCGAGTTTATTCTTACGAAGCCGTCGAAAAGCGTCGGACCAGAGGCTATTACCCTTTTCGGCTTTTGCGATTTGGGATTTTGTCGGGGCGATTTTGGTATCAGCCATGAGAAATAAGGATACGAGATGAGAAGGATCAGGCTTTACGAAGTTTAGGGTCCATGAACGTGATCGCTAGATCTGAGAGGAGGTTAGCGATTCCCATCAATATCCCATAAAAGACAACAAGAGCGAGAACGAGGGTGTGATCTTTTGAAGTGACTGCTTTTACGAAGTGTTGGCCCATTCCAGGAATGAGGAAGATGGTCTCGATGACAAAGGAACCAGTAATGATCCCTGCAAAGGCCGGCCCTAGAAATGTCACTGCTGGCATGAGAGCAGGTCGCAGGGCATGTTTACTCACAATAGTGAGAGGAGGGACTCCTTTCGCGCGAGCAGTGCGAATGTAGTCTTGGGAAAGGACGTCCAACATTCCACCTCGAGTTAGGCGAGCGAGATAGGCGGCGATTCCAAAAGAAAGAGTAATAGCGGGGAGAATGATATCGGTTGGTTTAGACCAACCAGCGACATTAATGAGGGATGTTTTGGCGGCGATGACGGTCTGGAAAATTGGCCCGAGAACAAAAGCGGCGATACAAATTCCCGCCATAGCCAGGACCATTGCGGAATAGTCCCAAAATTTGTTGTGATTGAGAGCCGCAATGATGCCGAGCGGGATGCCAATGCAAATGCTAAGAGTAATGGAGACGAGGCCTAGAGCGAGAGAAATGGGAAAGGACTCGCGAACGAGGGTTGAAACCTTGCGGCCTTTCATTGAAGTGGACTCACCGAAATCTCCTTTAAAGATCACATTCGACCAGAAGCGTGCATATTGAACTCCTACGGGTTTATCGAGACCATAGTAGGATTCCAAAGCCGCTTGTTCTTCTTGAGAAAGCGCTTTGTCGCCAGCGAAAGGATTTCCTGGCATCGCACGAATTGCGAAGAAGGTGAAGGTGACGAGCAAGAAGACGACCACAATGGTCTGAGCAAGTCGGTAGAGAATGGTTTTGAGCATGGCGAAGAAGGCTTGGCAGGGCCTTTTAAGCCCTGCGCTAGGTGACGTCCGTTTTCGCCGCGAATTCTGCAAGCTGAACGAATGAAGTCAAGGCGTGCGGTCGCCATCTCACTAGCGGCGGGCCAGCGCGTCGAGATTGTTTTGTTTAATCACCTGGAGGCTATTTGGCCGCTGCGATTTCATCGAGTGCCGCGAGGGCTTCCTTTGGTCCAATCGGGCCATCGAAGAGAATCGCTGGACCATCAGGAGTGCCAGGGTAGATGATGTTGACTGGTAAGGAGCTATAGCCTGCGCGAGCAAGGTCTCTTTTGATTGTGACAGCTCTATCCGACTCTTGTTCAGTAATGTCCGAGACTACGAGTTCAACATTGAGTTCTTCTAATTTGGCGATAACGGCTTTGTCAGAGAAGACACGCTTCTCATTTTGTTGGCAGACTAGTCACCACTCGGCGGTGTAGTCGACCCAGACAATCCGTCCTTTCACGCGGGAGTGTTCAACCTTTCCGGGGTTCCATGCCACCCAGCCCTCTTTCTCAAGAGCTGGACCTTCTTTCTTCATTGCTTGCAAGGCCATGTAGCCTCCGCCTAGGGCAATGACTGCGGGAAGAATGGTTCCCGCCCAGAGTCTGACTGGGGCCTTACGATAAGGTTGAGACCAGTGACCGTAGAAATAGAGGGCGAGTCCGATGATGACGAGAGCCATCAAGAGGATCGAAAGGCCCTCGATACCAGTTTGGCTACCGAAGCTTTTCAGGAAAAAGGCGACCGTTGCGAAGAGAGCAAAGGACATGGTGATCTTGAATGTTTCCATCCAAGCGCCGGGTTTGGGAAGCTTTTGAATAAGTTTAGGGAAGAAGGCGAGGAAGAGGTAGGGCGCTGAGATCCCAAGTCCAAAAATGGTAAATAGGATGAGCGCTGTCGCGGCGGGTTGTGCGAGCGTGTAGCCCATTGCGGTTCCTAAGAAAGGGCCTGAGCAAGGAGTCGCAATGAGAGTGGTCAAAACTCCACTCATGAAGGAGCCGCTGTAACCATCTTTTTTGACGTTTTGTCCGGCACTGGTGAGGCTGGTGCCGATTTCAAAGACCCCTGCCATATTGAGGCCGAGGACAAAGAGGAGCAAAATGATGGCTCCCAAGAAGAATGGGTTTCCCATCTGTTGTCCCCAGACGACATCTTGTCCCATGGAGATTTTCAGGATGAGGATCACTGAGGCGAGGACCCACATGGAAGCGATGAGTCCGCCCGCGAAGGCGAGGCCATGGAGTCTGATTTTACGTGGGTCACTATCAGATTGCTTAACGAAGCTCATCACCTTAAGCCCAAGAACTGGGAATACGCACGGCATGAGATTCAGGAGCATTCCTCCTACAAAGGCACCGAAGAGTGCAGTCCAAATCGTAGTGACGGCTTGCTTGGTTCCTCCGAGACGAACGAAGTCAATCTTACTCTCGACATCGTAAAGTTTGGTCATTTCGGCGATATCTTCTTCGCTGTCTGCCAGATGAACTTCGCTAGCTTTTTCAGCAACGATCGTGGCTTCTCCTAGGCGAGGAGTTTCCAGATAGTATGAGTGCTGGCCATCGGTCAGGATTCCGCGAATGGTATCGAGAGCCTCTCCGCTAGAGATAGAGGGGTTATCAGCAGAAGGTCGTTTCAGGATAAGGACGAGTTTGTTTCCTTCAGTCGCAACGGATTGCTTTTCTTGGATATCGATTTGGCTATCGTAGTCGAAGAAGGAGATCGTCTTGCCGTCTAACTGAGGAGCAGGTTCAAGAGTTAGGGTAATGGTTCCGTCGTTCTCCACTGCTTCCGTTTTGGTTTCGGAAGAGAGTGATTGGGGATAGTGAGAACGAGCTTCTTTGATGAGATTCTCTCCTGCTCCATTGGGAGTGGAGGTCGAAGCCGTCTTGAATGAGAGCACGTGTTCGCAAGTATCTGGAATACAAGCTAGATCGTCACAAACTTGCCAGCCAGCAGAGAGAGAGATGGAGAGGTCAGTGCCAACTGGGAGGTCGGAAGGAGGAGTGACTTCGAAGAGATGGGTGATACTGTTTTCATACGACAGCGTGTTGATGCCGAAAAAGGGAACAAGATGGGGAGTCGGCCACCCTACACGTTTTACCGAAAAGCCGTTCGGCAAAGTCCATGAAGCTTTGAGTGGGAGTCCAACTGTACCAGGATTAATGTAGTAGCTGTGGTAACCCTGAGAATGAGTGATCTCGAAACCGATAACAAATTTTTCTCCTGGCGCAATGGTATCAATTTCTGAGACGAGTTGAGTTTCAGCAAATTCGGCCACCTTTAGAATAGGTGCAGCAGCTTCCGCAGCTTGCGCTTCGGCGAAAGGATTAACGTCATCTTGTGAGAATACCGACATCACAAGAAGGATGCGAAAGAGCATCACCAAAATGTCTCCTGGTATGCGCCCGGGGCGCCGGAGTGATATTGAATGAGATGAGTTCATAGTGCTGTCGGTAAGTTGAAGGTAGGAGCGTTGTGGAGTTTTTTTATTTCCCTGTTGCCTTGGGAACTATTTACGAAGAGCTTTTCTCAATTTTATCCAGAGCCTCGAGTCGCTGCATTATCGGGGGGTGAGAGTGGTGTAAAAAGACTTCGAGAGGATGGGGTGTGAGATTAGAGAGGTTGTTTTTGGAGAGTTTTTTCAGAGCAGAAGAGAGGTGTGCAGGGGAGCCTTGCACGGTAGCAGCATAGTGATCTGCTTCGAACTCGTGTTTGCGCGAGAGCATGCTCATCAGAATTGAGATGATACGTGAGACGGGCTTAAAGAGAATGAAGAAAAGGACGAAACCAGCATAGATGGACACCTTTTCGATATGAAAAGCCTCGAAGAGATTTTTCGCGAAGGCGGATTCTGGATTGGTGACAATGCCGATTAAGAAGAAAATGAAAGCAGTCTGGATAAAAGAGAGTCCGATGCGTTGAATGATATGCTTTTTCTTAAAGTGGCCAATTTCATGGGCAAGGATCCCCACGAGCTCCTCTGTAGACTGACCTTCAATGAGGGTATCGTAGAGGGCGATTTTCTTGAGCTTTCCAAAACCCGTGAAGAAGGCGTTTGCTTTGGCCGATCGTTTCGAGCCGTCGATGACATAGAGTCCTGCGAGCGGGAAGTCGCATTGACGGGACATTTCTTCGATGGCGTCTTTCAGTTCTCCTTCGGGCATGGGGGTGAATTTGTTGAAAAGCGGCATGATTAGGCTTGGCGCTAAGAAAGTGAGGAGGAGAGAGAGAACTGCAGTAATAAGCCAGGCGTAGAACCAAGCATTGTCCACGTTTTCGAAAATCCAGAAGATGAGAGCGAGAACGGGGAGGCCAAGAATGGCCCCCAAGAGAAGACCCTTCACTTGATCCATAACAAAGGTAGCAGGAGTGGTTTTGTTGAATCCGAAGCGTTCTTCGATGACAAAGGTGTTGTAGATGTCGAAAGGAAGAGAAAGGAGAGAAGAAAGAAGAAAGACAACGCTCATGAAGAAGAGACCAGTCACTACGGAGTTGAATTCGAAGCCGCGAAGCCAAGAATCAACGGCCTCAAAACCACCAGCGAACCAGAATGCGAGTAGAGCAAAGAGATTGACGGTGGAGCTGATGATGCCAAAGCGTGCTCCAGCTCGTTCATAGGCTTGAGATTTCGTATATTTTTCCTGATCCCAAACATCGGCGAACTCGGATGGAAGATCCGGTTGGAGGTTCTTGAGGGTGAGTAGAGTCGCCAAGAAATCGAGTTTCCATAGGATGAAAAGAGCGATGACGATGAAAACGGCCAAGATGGTTGCTGATGGCATGCCGCTTCTTTCCCATATCAGAGAAGAACGCGCAACGGTTATGAATAAAAGAGCGTTATGGAGAGCCGCAAGCATGACAAAGTTTTTGCTCAAAGGCTTGCTTTTCCTGGGTGCTTAGGTGAGCTAGACTCATGGGAGAATTCGCGGTCGAACGTTCTATTCTGATTACAAGGCCTCGAGAGGAAGTTTACGCCCTTCTCAAGGATTTTAGGCAATGGCCTATCTGGTCGCCTTGGTTGATTGCAGAACCGGACGCGGAGCTTGTTTTTCATGAAGATGGCTCGGGTTACTCGTGGCGGGGTGAGGTGGTGGGCCAAGGAGGATTGCAGGTTGTGAAGGAAAATGCTCCCTACGACTTTGAACTTAGCCTGCACATTGTGAAACCTTGGAAGTCCCGCTCGCAGGTGTTTTTTGAGTGCCGTTCGGAAGGCGATTGGACGAGGGTGCGTTGGCACATGAAAAGCAAGCTGCCTTTCTACATGATGCTGATGAAGCACCGCTTTGTTGCTGAAATCGGCCGTGATTATCGTCGCGGCTTGGGTCTGTTAAAGGACTTGGCTGAAAACGGAATGGTAAGTTGCCAAATACGAATGGAACGACCTCTTCAAATTCAAAAGATTGTCTATGTGGGGGTAAAGACGGTTTGCCGAATCTCCGACGTTACGGAAAAGAAAGAGGCCGATTTGCAGCGAGCCAAAGAATGGCTCAAGGTGCAGCATCTGGAGATCATGGGGCCACCGCTAGCAATTTTCCACCAATGGTCTCTTGCGACTGGTGATACTTGTTATTCCGTCGGTTTTCCCGTTGCTAAACAACCTGGATGGCTGCCGGATGATATGGCGACAGGGGTGATCCCGGAGCTTGAAGTCCAACCAATTATTCATCACGGTTTTTACCGACATCTCTGCAATGCTTGGGCAGTTGGAGAGATGTATGTGAAGGCTAAGAAGATTAACCTCGATAAGGCATTCGACCGTTTTGAAATCTATGACGAAGGAGTCGCCGATAACGCCAATGAGCCGATTCAAACCACAGTCTACTTCCCGATTAAAAGATAAATCGGGAAGATAGCTGAGGAGTTGGAGCGTAGGACAGGAGGATTAGCTCTCCTGACCCTCAGCTTTGTCGATTACGGTGCTCTTGATGCGGAGTTCGCGGAGTTGCTTGAAGTCTACTTCTGCAGGACTCGCTGTCATGAGGTCACTAGCCTTATTATTTTTCGGGAAAGCGATAACCTCGCGAATGGATTTTTCCCCTGCGACGAGCATAGCGATGCGGTCGAGTCCGAGAGCAACTCCTCCGTGAGGAGGTGCGCCAAAGGTAAAGGCCTCAAGAATGTGGGAGAACATTGTCTCTTTTTCTTCTTTAGTGACTCCCAAGGCATCGAACATGGAGGACTGCAAATCTTGCTCATGAATTCGAATAGAACCACCACCGAGTTCGTAACCATTGAGGACCACATCATAGGCTTCTGCTAGTAGTCCGGTTCCCAGTTCCTGAGATTTAAGGTTTGCTTCATCCGCTGGAATCGGGCGAGTGAAAGGATGGTGAACAGCGTTCCATTTGCCTTCTTCTTCGTCAAAACCGAGAAGAGGGAAATCGGTAACCCAGAGAAAATCTAACTCTTTGTTATCAGCGAGAACGTCGCGCATTTCAGCGACCTCAAGACGAATGCGGCCGAGGACTTCGCAAGCGGAATCCCACTTGTCTGCGGCGAAAAGGATCAAGTCGCCAGGCTCGATGTTGAGCTTGATGCGAATCGCTTCGACTTCCTCATCCGTCATGCGTTTGACGAAAGGAGAGCGCCAAGTAGTCCGGTCCGTATCGCGAGCCTGAATATAAGCAAGACCCTTCGCGCCTGCTTCTTGAGCAACTTTAGTGAGTTTGTCAATTTGTCCGGTAGAGAGATCGGCGAAACCTTTTGCGTTGATAGCTTTAACCACTCCTCCATTTTTTACCGCTCCAGAGAAGACTCGGAATTCGCAGTCCTTGAGGTCTTCGGTGACATCAGTGATTTTCATTCCAATTCGACGATCAGGCTTGTCAGAACCATATTTGTCCATCGCTTCTTGGTAGGTGAGGCGGTCGAAATTGTTTCCAATGTCAGCGTTAAGAGAGTCCTTGAAGACTCGTGCGAGAAGTCCTTCCACCAGTTGGATGATGTCTTCTTTGGTGACGAACGAGCACTCAATATCGATCTGAGTGAATTCAGGTTGGCGATCAGCGCGAAGGTCTTCGTCGCGAAAACAGCGGGCGATTTGGAAATATTTTTCAACTCCGCCGACCATGAGAAGTTGCTTATATTGCTGAGGCGCTTGAGGGAGGGCGTAAAAGCTTTTTGGATGAACCCGGGAAGGAACGAGGAAGTCTCGAGCTCCTTCTGGAGTGGACTTGGAGAGAATTGGAGTTTCTACTTCCAAGAAGCCCTTTTCGTCGAGAAAATCACGAGTCGCTTTGGTGACTCGGTGGCGAAGCTTGATGTTTCGACTCATCCGTTCGCGGCGCAAATCGAGGTAGCGATACTTCATGCGCAGGTCTTCGTTAGAGAGTTCTTTGTCGAGCTGAAACGGCATTACCGCCGCCTTGTTGACGATGACCAGTTCAGTGGCGGACAATTCGATTTCGCCAGTGGGGAGATCGGAATTAATGGTCGATTTACCATCGATTTCGGGACGTGCTTCGACTTTGCCTATCACCTGAACTACATCCTCATCACGAAGTGAATGCGAGAGTTTGGCCATTTCCGCTGAAACTTCGGGATGAAAGACGCATTGGGTGAGTCCTTCACGGTCGCGCAAGTCGATAAAGATGACGCCGCCATGGTCACGGGCAGATTTGACCCAGCCAATAAGGGTCACCTCGTTTCCAATGTCGGAGGCGCGAAGTTCAGAGCAGTGATGGGTTCTCATAGTAGAAATAGTGTTTGTTGAAATAGAATAGGTTGAATTAGGCGAGGAGAGGACCTTCCGGTTCGGAGAGTCGCTTTTTTAGGAAGCTGATGATGTCGGTATTTGGTGCGATCGATTCCTGTGCACGAGCAGTGAGATTGCGGAGAGTGAGTTCAGGAAACTTTGAACCTACCACGAGGGCGAATGGGGCTAGGGTGGCAGCGGCGGTTTTGATCTGTTTATCAAATTTGGTCTTCTCTAGTGGAAAGTCGACCGCGAAGCCATTGTTTCGTAGATTTTGAATGAGATTCAGGGCCTCAGGTCGTTTTTCCTCGTCGTCAATGACAACATAGAGATCGCAGCTTCGGTTGCGTTGACGCCAAGCCTCATATTGTCCTGCTGCGGCCGGAGTTTCCTCGATGAAGTGGCCAATTACGACGTCTCCCATCGCAAAGCCAACCGCGGGCATATCGACCTTGCCGTTGGAGAGAGTGGAGATGAGCTTATCGTAGCGACCGCCTCCTGCGACGGCGCGAAGAGATTTCTGCACATCAAAAATTTCGAAGACAACCCCCGTATAATAGGCCAGACCTCGTACAATCGAGAGATCAACTTCGACAAAGTCTGCTAGGCCGCGGGCTTCGAGTTCGGAGAGAACAGCTGAAATGGCTTCTGAATAGCTCGCAGGATCAGAGATGAAAGTTTCAATCTCGGCGGCCTTTAGGCCGAGGGTAGAGAGGCGTTCTTCGGTGACTTCTGGCTTATCACGGCCGAGTTTGTCGATGATAGCGAGAAGATCGCCCAATTGTTCTGGGGTAAACTCTTTGTCTTCTGCAAATTTTTGCCAAACCTCACGATCTGAGAGGCGAGCTTTGAAATGAGTTTCATCGAAACCGAGCGCCCGCATGGTATCGATGGAAAGTGCGATGAGTTCGGCATCGCTAGCTGGAGAAGAAGCCCCAAGGATATCGGTGTTAAACTGATAAAATTCGCGCGTCCGGCCTTTTTGCGGGCTTTCGTAACGAAAACATTGTCCAATCTCAAACCAACGAAGAGGCTTGGGGTAATCGCGCTGCTTGGAGATCGCGAGACGAGCGAGGGAAGCCGTGACTTCGGGGCGGAGGGTAACGTCTCGTTCTCCTTGGTCCTGAAAGCGAAAAAGCTGAGTGGTAAGCTCACCACCAGATTTCTTGAGATAAAGTTCGGTAGCTTCGAGGAGTGGAGTCTCATATTCAACAAAGCCATAGCGCTTTGCTACTGAGCGCCATGTCTCGAATAGGTAATTGCGCTTTTGACACTCGTAGGGGTCAAAGTCGCGAAAACCAGGAAGATTTTGAAATCCTTGCGCCATAAGTCTTTTCGGTGGAGCCGCACTCCAAAGTCAAACGGGAACAGAGGCTTGCGGGGCAGGGGGCTTAGGGGAAAGCTCGCCGTTTGTCGAGCAAAGAGGCGCTTAGCAGATTTTCAGATGAAGGTGGTCTGTTCCTATTTAAATTACTTTGGTTGAAAGTCAGGATTAAGATCAGTGGGGACGGGGGCTTGGGTTTTCTTTCGCCAGTTTTCGAGTTGAGTGAGGAGTTCTTTGGCTTTTTCGGGGTGGCTGTGGACGAGATTTTCTTTTTCTGAGAGGTCGGTTTTTAGGTTGTAGAGTTCGAGTCCATTGTCTTCAAAATATTGGTGTAGTTTCCAGTCTCCTGAGCGCACGACGGAGCCAGGACGAGTGCGAAAGAGGGGGTCGCGGGTTTCGAGGTCATTCTTTCGATAGGCTTGGAGGTAGACTGGGAAGTGCCAGTAGAGGTTCCGGTCTGGGAGAGATTCTTTCTCAGTGAGAAGGGGGAGGAGGTTTTGACCATCGAGTATTTTGCCTGTTGGGGGCGTGATGTTAGCTGCAGCGAGGATGGTGGGGAAGAGGTCGAGGTTGGTGATGGGGGTTTCGTTGCTGATTCCGGTTTCAATTTGTCCAGGCCAAGAGAAAAAAAAGGGTTCTCGGATTCCGCCTTCGTAGTAGCTGCCTTTGCCTGCACGCAAAGGGAAGTTGGAAGTGATACCATTGTGACCGCCGTTATCGGAGGTGAAGATGAGAAGGGTATTTTCAAGGAGGTTTTGTTCCGCTAAAGCGGCTCTGATACGGCCCACCGCAATATCAAGGGAGTAAACCATTGCTGCGTATTTAGCATTGTTATGATATTTATCTGTTTCTTTAGTTTGAAACTTTTTGACCAAGTCTTTGCGTCCCTGAATGGGTGTGTGAACGGTGTAGGGGGTAAAAGAGAGGTAGAAGGGTTTGTCGGAGTGAGTATTGATGATTTTCACTGCCTCAGTGGCGAGTCGATCGGTGAGATATTCTCCCGGCTGATCGTTTGCGATATGAGGGTAATGGTAAGGTGAGAAGTAACCCCCTTTGGAGGGAGAACCGCCGTGGAAGCCAGCGATGTTGATGTCGAACCCTTGCGTGCAAGGGTCTTCGGAGAGGTGCCACTTCCCAACATGGGCGGTGAAGTATCCAGCGCGTTGGAGGACTTCGGGGAGCGTGATCACCTCGTTGGCGAGGATCTGAGCGTTGGAGATGGGGATGAGTTTGCGATCGCTAGTTTTTCCGCGGGTGGACTCTCCGACGGTATAGATTCCGTGTCGTTGAGGCCATTGTCCGGATATGGAGCAGGCTCGAGAGGGAGCACAATTGGCGGCAGCTGCATACCCGTTGGTGAAGCGAACGCCTGATCGGGCGAGTTCGTCTAAATTAGGAGATTCGTAGTAGGAGGAGCCCTGGATTCCGAGGTCAGTCCAACCGAGGTCGTCCGCGTTGATGAAAACGATATTGGGTGGAGTCGCGGCAGAGCAAGAGAAGACAAACAGAGAGAAGATGAGGAAAAAGCGAAGCATTTCGTGTTCGGTTGTTTTCTCTTGAAGAGATCGTAAGTTAAGAATTAGCGGAGACGGGAGTCGCCGCTGGGCGGTGAGGGACAACAGTCGAGGGAAAGAGTTTTTTCCAGATTTCGAGAGCTCCTACGATTTGCTCAGCTTTACGAGTGGGAGAAAGCTCCCATGTGAGAGGTGCTTTTGCAGGGAAGTATTGTAATAGTTTCCGGAAATCAAGTTCACCAGTAAAGGGGACTCGGTGATCTCGCGCGGGCCAATGAACATCGTGCACATGGGCTCCATAGAGGAATGGTTGTACTTTGCGGAGCCAGTCTTCGTGGTTGAGGAGTCCCAGATTATGCTTCAGCTGCACATGACCGAAGTCGTGCCAATAAACGACATGCGGGTTATCGCCAAAGCGATTCTGGAGCTCCATCATTTCGCGTTCACTGGGGACGTCTTCATATTTAGAACGAGATTCAACTGCTAGCTTGAGATTAAGTTTAGCAGCACGTTCGACCAGAAGTTCGAGGGTGTCGCAAGCCCGTTGAAGGTAGAGAGCCCCGTGTTTTTCGCGTTTTTTGACACACTTTATTTTCTTTTTCACATAAGCCGAAGTGTCTTGCTGGGCATCCTTGACCATACTAGTGAGCTCTCCAGTCCATTTTTTGTGTGGCATCTGGGGGACTGAGCCCATGTGAAGAACGACATATTGGGCGTTGAATTCGGCTGCTACATCGAGGGTCTTGTGGGTCATGTCGAGCGCTCGCTCGCGTTCGCTGGCCCGGAACGAGGTGAACTCGTAGGCATCAGGGGCATCGATCATGACTTCCGTGGGAGAAGGGAAGTAGTTGTGGACCCCTACGCAACGGAATTTTCCGGCCCGATAAGCCTTTTGGAGACCAGGGAGCTTGGCGATGGTCATCCCATGAGATAGTTCAAGATGGTCGAATCCGAGTTCGAGGATTTCGTCCACCATTTCTTCACCGTCGGTGTGGCGCGAATTATTCCAGCAGGTGGAGAAGGCAAGCATGGGAACTATTTTGACCAAAAGTGGAAGCTAGGTCCAGCCTCAAGCGTGTTCGATATTTGGTTTCGTCAAATATTTGATGAGCGGTTGGAGATCGCACCTTCAGATAAGATCGAGTTTCATAGTTTGCTGCGACTCGTCGTGCAAAGAGGAGAACAGCCTAATAAGTAAAAAGCGAACCAACGTGGGTTGATTCGCTTTCGAAACAAAAACCTCCGTTTTCTCGGAGGTGATTTACTTGATAATTATTATTTGCGGCGTCGACGAAGAAGAGTGAGGCCAGCTAGGCCACCGAGTAGGGAGATGGAAGGTTCTGGAACTACTGTGAAGGTAATGGAACCAAGACTTGCTGCTGTAAATGCATCCAATGAAGCTGGATCAAATCCCGCTAAATCTAAGTTTTGTGTATTGGTAAAGTCCAGATAAGGGTTGGTAGAACGATCTAGAACGCTAACAGATCCGTCAGTAATATCAACTCCAAGAGACCCCGAAGTTGAGAAAGGGAACAGTCCAGAACCGCCAACTCCAGTGAAATCCTCGGTCTCGGTGCCCGCATCATAGACTGTGGTGATATCAAATACGAGGTTGGTCCCGATTGCTCCGCCAAGAAGTCCAGAGACATCTAAAGCTTGGCCGTTTTGGTTTCCGATAAACCAATCGCTACTGAACAGCACCATTGATGCGAAATTGAGCTGGGTGTTTCCATCCGCAACTTCGACAATAAAGCTATCAGAACCGCCAGCTCCAATATTTCCGCTTCCGACTCCGGTATTCGCTGAGGTGGGAGCGCCAGCAACAAATCCTGAGGCGTCGCCAGTTTCAGCAAGAGTTTCGAGGCCTGTCCCAGAGAGATTGTCTCCTCCATCAAAAGAATCAAATGAGCCATCGTGGAAAACTGCGGCCAAAGGTGAAAAGCCAGTTGGGCTAACAGGATTGAAATCTACTCGAATAAATGTGGTCGCGGAGGCGAGACTCATTCCAGCTAGACTAAGAGCTAAAGAAGTGAATTTTGTTTTCATGAGGTTATGATGTAGGCGGAGCAAACAGCGCCCGCTCGGGGTCCGAGGCCGTTTATTTTTTTTTATTCCCTATTTTAAAAAAATTCCGTTTATCGTTAGGCTTTAGAAAGGATTAGTATGGTATTATTAACTCGGCAATTAATCATCAGTCATCTAACAGTGACCTTCTTTGATTTCAGGGTATTGTTGAGCTCCAGCGCAATCTGATTAGTTGCCGGATTAATAAGTGGAAGAAGTTTCCTCAGTGGGAAGTCACGGCTCTTTCGGAAAAGGCTTTTCTCTCGTTCCTAGCTCTGCAGACTTCGCGCATGGCGACTCTTTCCGACCAAGTAACTGATGATATCAAGAATGCTATGCGAGCCAAGGATTCCCTGGCCTTAGGGACCTTGCGTGCACTCAAATCTGCTATCAAAAATGCAGCAATCGAGAAGGGAGGGGCTGATGCGGTTCTCGATGATGCCGAAGCAATTGTTGTGATTCGTAAGCAGGTCAAGCAGCGCCAGGACTCGATATTGCAATTTGAAGAGGCTGGTCGTGTCGAGTTAGCTCAAAAGGAGAAGGATGAGGTTGTGATTCTAGAAAAGTATCTCCCTGCTGCTCTGAGTGAAGAAGAGCTTGAGAAGGCAGTCAGTGAAGCCATTGCTGAGACGGGAGCGAGTAGTCGAGCCGACATGGGGAAGGTCATGAAAGTGCTACAAGAAAAGACCGAAGGCCGAGCCGACGGCAAGACTCTCTCCAAAGCTGTGCAGAGTAAACTTGCCTAGGGTTGTTTCCCTAGGTCTTTTATGAGCGAGGGATCAGGGAGTGAGGACTCCGTATCGTAAGAAGCGCTTCGGAGCTTCTGGAGCGAGCCGGACTTGTAGGGCGCCGTCGACACCAGGGGAAGCGGTGTTGTTGAGGACTTTGAGGCCGCTTTCACTATCAGTATATGGGAACCAGTTGATGAGGTCTTCCGAACCTTCGATGGTGACCTGGAAACCATCAGAAAGGGCCGCTCCAGAGACTGGAATATCGATGGTTATATCAGAAGTTACGACCAATTCGGGAAGGGCCGACAGATCTGCGCTGACTCCATTCTGGAGGAAAGTGAATTCAAAGACGTTTGCGAAGCCATCTCCATCTTAATCATCCAGAAAACCACCTTGCACTCCTTGGCTTTGAGCCCAGCTGTTGTATTCTGTGAAACCGATTGTTCCAATCCAGGCTTTTAGGATACTGAGGTACTCTTCGTCTTCGATGCGGCGACCGAGCGGAGGCATCATGACTTCGGGCTCATTGGAGGAATCACGCAAATAAAGAATCGATTGTTCGGGACTTCCTGGGGTGACAATTTGGGCGCCTGCGACTCCTAGGCCTCCCGCAAAAATATCTCCATTGAGAATTCCACTCAACTCTAGTGGAGTGGTGAGAAGAGAGAAGAGCATCGAAATTTGCTCGGCTAGCATCCGATTCAGGGCGATGGCAATATGAGCAGTTTGAATCGAGGTAGGAGCGAACTCGATCTTCCCATGAAGCCGAGCTATCGTCGATGCTGACAGATCTGAGCTCTGATTGGAGGGTTGCAAAGTTTGGACCGTTGTCGAACAAGCCGAGATTCGCAAAAGTTGTCAATTGGTTCGCGGATAGCCCTGTTGAAGGGTAGAGGATGTCATGATTGAGCTGTCGAGATTTCATGCCAAGGACGCTGCCAGAAGTGATTTGATGGCATTCTATGCATTGAGTTCGAGACGGGTAATCCCAGATTTGAGTGTCGGGAACTCCATTTTGGTTAGTGATAGCAATCGAACGTGATTCGGAACCTGAAGAAACAAGATCAGCGTCGGAACCATCTTCTCTCCAACGATAAGTGAAGAAGAAGTAGTTGCTATCTTCTCCGCGAACAAGAAAACGTGTCTCTAGGTTGAAGAGGGTAGCAGGTTCGTCTTCGTTTCGTAGATCTAACGGGATTGCAAAATGTTTGATAAAGACTGTTCCGATAGGGTAAGCCCATTCGGCGTCGCTAGAGTAAGTGATCGATAGTCGAGGTGACGAAGAGGCTTTAATTCCTTTAATTCTAAGGAAAATTAGGCGATAGTCGCTTTTCAAAGCGAGATACTTTTCAGAGAGTATTTTGAGCGACGTGCTCGTAAAGAAAAAGAAAATGAATTTTCGCAGGTGAGTTCTGCTAATTTTTCGACCAATTTAGACAAGGTGTTTGAGGTGGATTCGCCATGAAAATGGGGAATTCAAAGTAACAAGACACTTAAGGACGCTTGGTCTCTTGTTGCTGGCGACGTTGTGCTTCTTGAGCCTCACGTTGCTTCCGCTGCTGCTCTTGTTGTTGACGCTTAGCTTCTTCGGCTTGTTGGCGTCGGCGTTGCGCTTCTTGAGCCTCGCGCTGTTTCCGCTGCTGCTCACGTTGTTGACGTTGAGCCTCTTCGGTTTGTTGGCGACGTTGCGCTTCTTGAGCCTCGCGTTGTTTCCGCTGCTGCTCACGTTGTTGACGTTGAGCCTCTTCGGCTTGTTGACGACGACGTTGTGCTTCTTGAGTCTCGCGTTGTTTCCGCTGCTGCTCACGTTGTTGACGTTGAGCCTCTTCGGCTTGTTGACGACGACGTTGTGCTTCTTGAGTCTCGCGTTGTT
>CAYUHN010000064.1:0-16333 GCA_964444495.1 uncultured Roseibacillus sp.
CGTTAAAGAACTATCGCGCGACCGCCATTTAGTGGCCGTGTTTCAGTCGCTTACTTTCCTATATCCCCCAATACTATTCATCTAACGCTACTTTCAAAGATCCAATTAACTATGGTCAAGGGCCCGATGAGCTCAAATTGATTTTCGAAGACCTTTTCAAACAGCTCAGTGATATATCTCTCAAGGTTCACGACATCAAAGGAGATGACAAAAGCGCCTTCCTCTTCTGGACGATGCACTATCGATTACGAAGAAAAAACCGCGAGTTACTCGGCATCACTTATGCAACTTTCGCAGAAGATGGAAAGGTCACGTCACAGATTGATCAATGGGATGCGAGCGAAAGTATCTATGGCGAATTTCCTGGCCTAGGTCTCGTTTTACGTTCCGTCCGCAGATTTGTCCAAGTCTGCCCAAAATAGAAAAATAAAAGCCGACTCCCCTACAAGAAGTCGGCTTTCAAAAACTATTTTATGAGTAGAAGCAACTCTAGGCCAGAGCCTCAAGCTTTTCACGAAGACTATCCTGAGTCACTCGAGCGCCTTGGATGGTCTCTTTCACTTCTCCGTCCTTGAAGAAGAGAAAGGTGGGGATTGAAGAAACGCCATACTTCTCAGCAAGAGCTCCAGCCTCGTCGATATTGACCTTGCCGACTTTAGCCACACCTTCGACCTCGCCTGCCACTGCATCAACCAAAGGGCCAACACTCTTGCAGGGGCCACACCATTCAGCCCAGAAATCAACTAAAACCGGAACGGAAGAATCAAGAACCTCCGATTGAAAATTATCATTTGTAAAATGAAGTGCCATAGACAGGAAATATGGGCACAAAAAAGGCAGCGTCAAGCGCTGCCCTGTAGAATAATCAAATAATTCTGCTTACAAGCAAGTAAACATCCCTTTTGAGCAGGCTTAACCAGCCGTTACCAAAAAGGCCATAACCGCAGCAAGAACCGCGAGAACAGTGGTGATGATAGATACAACCATGAAATAGTGAGGTTAAATTAAAATCCAGCGAAGCAAACTTAAGCTTCTAGTTCGAAGTACTCACTCCACTCGCGAAGTTCGGGAGTATCGCCATCTTTCCAAGTCTTGGCAACAAGCACACCCGAAACCAAGGCTACAATCGAGGCTACAAGGGCGAAAATCGCCAACACATTGGTAATCGTTGTATTCTCCTCCTCTTCTTCCTCTTCGAGGCCTCCGATTGTACCAATAGTCGGAGAAGCTCCCAAACCAGTGGGAGAGCCAAGCTGGGACGTTCCCCCAAGAGGAACGGTTGCTTTTGGCAATTCGGCGGTAGCGGGAGCTCCAACTGTTAATGGTTGAGTCTTTAGTGAAGCTGGAGGTGGAGCACCACCTACTTTGAGAGGGACAGTCGCTGCTGGTGCAGGAGGAGCAGCCGGCGCAGTCGGAGGAGCTCCACCGACTTTAAGCGGAACGGTAGGCGCGGGTGCAGAAGTTGAAGGTGCAGAAGTTGAAGGTGGATCCTGAGATAAAGGAACAGGGCCTGAACCAGAATCAGGAGTAGAAGGAGCTACCGGACTCGGTGGCTTAGGAGCAGCACTGAGGGCATCTGCCACATCGGGAGCCATTGGAGCGACTGGTCCCGTTTCAGGGGCCATTGGCTTTGGAGGGGCGGCCTTGCTAGGAGCCGAAGGTGCACCTCCGCCTGAAGGGGTTGCTGCCGTTGGAGCGCCGGGAGCGTCAGGAGCCTTGAGCGTAACTCGAACAGTTTCTTTTCGGAGAGGAACCGAAGACTTCTTAGCAATCGGTGCTTTCGGTGTTGGTGGCTTCGGCGGCTCTGGTGATTCGTCACTCATGATTGATGATAGCGCAGTGTGGTGTGTAAGACATTTCAGGTAGGCCAACAAAAAATGCCCTACCCTCTACTTCGCTATTTAATTCAATTTACCGGAGGGCTGTCAAACTCTCGTGAAAAATTTTTCGCCATAATATGACTTTTTCCCCGTGCTCCCGCTCTTTAAGTTAAAATTTCGGAATACAAAGCGATTACAATCCTCGCTCTCTTTTACCCTCTCAAATGAGAATAAACCTATGATTTACTCCGTCTACATACAAAAATACAATGATTCCTCCTTCTCTACCTCCGCCCTCTTCTTTGTTTCCTGAAAAAACACGCCACCGCTGGAAAAAATGGTTTTTCACTCTTTCACTCACAGTTTTGGTTACGGTTGCGATCACCGTCACGGCCTGTTGGTTCCTATTTCGCGGTATTCAACCGACAAATCTGACTGAAAAAGAAAGACACGCTCTGGAGACCAAGCTTTCTGCCCTTTCAGCCCCAGCTTTACAAACTCCCGTAGAGGCGAGTCCCTCAACCTATAACCCAGGGGGAAAATTCGTAAAACTGACCGCAAGAGAACTCAATGGGCTCCTTAACGAGCATACAGACCTCGGACAATCACTGAAATTCGAATTCGCCGAAAACGCTCTCCATGCCCGTCTCAATTCCCGTCTTCCTGATGATTCACCCGTTCTCGCTGGTAAAAAGATTCGAGGCAAAGCTCGTTTTGTCATTTCCGATGAGGACTCTCAGCCTTCTCTCATCCTCGACGATGTAACGATTTGGGGGATTTCCCTTCCAAACAATTGGTTAGGAGGACTCAAAAACCAAGATCTTCTCAGCATGATTTTTCCTGAAAACGGCACTTCTTTAGTAGGCGTCAAACGTTGGGAAGTCACTTCCGAAGGGCTCCTCTTTGAACTGGACGAATAGTGAAGATTAGTTAATTTCAAAAGACAAAAAACTCTAACTAAGAACCCATTTTTTCCTCCTCTTCCATGTCGTCAAACCACCTCTTTCTTGCACTTCAATCTCATTGATGGCATCCTATGAAGCGGTTCTTTCCTTTCCTATTCAATCTTCTTCCTGAAAACGATGACCAAAACCACCTCTTTCTTGCACTTCAATCTCATTGATGGCATCCTATGAAGCGGTTCTTTCCTTTCCTATTCAATCTTCTTCCTGAAAACGATGACCAAAACCACCTCTCCCCCCATCATCATTCTTCTCATTCTCTTTGCACTTGTGCTGATCGGAACCCTTCTTTCTCTCCCACCTCAAGGAAACGAACAAACTGGCTCCGAAAGCCCCGCCCCCATAAGCCAGACTTCACAAGCAACCCTGTCTTCACAAAATTTACCCAAAAGTGCCTTAAACCGTCCACTAGCATATTCTGCAGCGAGCCCAAGCAAAGGAGTCGGTATTCAACCCAAACAGAAACGAACTGCACAACAAGAAAACTACTTGAAACAACGTCTTCGCCGGGACGAGGCCTCATTAACAAGAGAGCGTCTCGCCGATGGAACTGAGCTTATTCACCTCAATCGTTCGCAAGCTCATTTTTCTGCTGCAACTATCGACGATAACGGCTCCATCGAGGTCAATTGCCACAGTAACCTTTCCGACCTTGATTCCCAAGGCTCCTCTCTCCCCAGTCCTTCCACCTCTAAGCCTATTATCCGATGAATTATTCCCTCCTTATTTGCGCCCTTTCTCTCTCCATCCTTCCCCTCTACTCCCAAACCGGGAGCACTCAAACTGGAAGCGCGATCTTTGAATTCATCTCGGTTGATTCAAACACCGAGGGCTTCAACGACCCCACTCCTCGCGATGAAATCGAAAGCGAGCTCATTGGCAATAATCCCGGCCTCACTCTGGGTGAAATTCGGCGAAACGTTCTTGCTCAAGCCGGTATCCGCTGGTCAAACTTTCTTCTCAGTGACGTCCCCATTCGAGTAGAAGTTGACTTCGATGACTTAGGCCCCTCTTCAGGAGGCTCCATTTCTCTGGCCGGAGCATCCCCAGCAACCTTCTCACAGAACTTTGCTAACGCTCCTCTAGCTAATACCCTTTATCCTATCGCGCTCGCGAATAGCTTAGCGGGAACAGACCTTTCTAACCAACCGGACATCTTTGTTTCCGCCAATTCTAACGAAGAATTATCTAACTCTCTATCAGGTAGCTTCACATGGTATTATGGATTTGATGGAAATGGCCCCAATGGAACGATTGATTTCCTAAATGTCATTAGCCACGAACTAGGACATGGACTTGGCTTTTCTGATAACCTTAATAGCACCACAGGAAATTTTTTCGGAGGACGGCCCAATATTTACGCCACCCACGTATTCGACTCCAACCTTAATCTCACTTGGCCCCAAATGACAGCAGCGCAAAGAGTCACCTCTGCTCGTTCTGATCCCAATCTCGCTTGGAGCGGTAGCTACGTAACTGGAGCAATCGACGGAGTAGAATCGTTTGTTACCCAAGGAAGTATCACATCCTCCGGAAATTCCTTTGCTGCACTGCAAGCAAGCTTCGGCGGAGACCTTCCTGCTGAGGGAATCTCAGGCAATCTCGTTCTTGCTGATGACGGGATCGGAATCGAAGTGGGTAACGGAGAAGGTTCTACCGCAGATCTCGCACAAGACATTCAAAACACTACTGAAGTCTCCGGCAATATCGCCCTCATCGCCAGAGGACTTGAAAACTTTGATGTCAAAGTCAGCCGTGCAGAAGGAGCCGGAGCGATTGGAGCCATCGTTTACAACAACCTCGATGACCCAAACTTAGTCTTGGCGAGCGCTAGCGGAAATGTCACCGAGCCGACGATCCCAATGGTTTTTGTCTCTCAAGAAACAGGCGATGAACTACGAGAGCTTCTCCTTGATGGTATCACCTTCACCATGCAAACAAATGTCGTCACTCCCAATAACGGAGAAGAGCTCCCTGCCATTACCCGCCTACGACTTTTTGCCCCCGCTACCTTCAATCCAGGTTCTTCTGTATCTCATTGGTCAACTGCTGCCAGCCCGAACCTTCTCATGGAACCTTCCATCAACAGCAACCTTGATCCCGACCTCGACCTCTCAGTCCTCCTCATGAAAGACCTCGGTTGGAAGACTCAAAACATCACCATTCCCCACCTCACCTTCGACCTTTGGTTGGCCGATAATGAGATCAATTCTGGACAAGCCAACTCCGGCCCTAACGATGATCTAGATAATGACGGGCTCACCAATCTTGAGGAATACTTCTACGGCACAAACCCTACTAGTCTGACTATCCCACAACTTGAATTCTCCAACGGCATTCTCAAACATCCACGCTTCATTCTCGCCAATGACCTCACTCTTCAATACGAAAATAGTGGAGATCTCGTGAATTTTGAGAGCTTCTCAGCCTCTCCTACAATCAACTCAATCAGTGATATCCTCGAAGAAAACGAGCTAGAACTCGATCTTAGCGCTGAAAGCGAATTCTTCCGACTCGGTATCGAAAGCTTGCAAAACAACTGATGGAATTGCGGGAGCTGTATTAAAGCCATTAACATCGCTTTAGAGACATACCTGTAGATAATTGACCTACACAAAAACCGCTATCGTTTACCGAACTATAACAACAACAAGGTAGGCACCCCGTTGGCTCAACCTTGGGCAGACTTTTTGGAGAGAGAAGATTTCGATGTGGTGAATGAAGATGCTGCGTAACTTGCTCAGGAATTTGAATTAGCCTAACAAAACGATTACGTTCAAATTCGGCGCGTAAATTCATCGCTCTTTTGTTTCTCGTTCTTTACAGGTAGAAGTGAAGAAATGAATGAAGTGAAAGGAATTTTCATGACGACGCGATGGTCGTTGGTATTGTCTGCTGCCGAGGAAGATTCACCTTCACTGGAAGTTCTTTGCCGACAATATTGGCAACCTGTCTATGCGGTGATTCGTGCTCGGGGGCATGCTACCGAAGAAGCCCAAGATTTGACGCAGAGCTTCTTTGCGAAACTTTTAGAGAAAAAGTGGTTAGGATCTGTTGACAAAGAGAAAGGGCGTTTCCGCACGTTTTTACTTACAGCCTTAAAACGTTTTCTGAGCAATGAGCACGAGCGAAATCAAGCTGCTAAGCGAGGAGGAGGACATCAGATTGTAGCTCTGGGAACCGAGTTGGGAGAAAACCTCTCTTCAGTCGAAGAGACTTTAACCCCTGAGCAACTATTCGATCGTCGCTGGGCATTAACTTTACTGGATGCGGCTATGGTGCGGCTCAAAAAAGAAACGGAGGAGCATTTTTCAATTCTCTGGGATAGCTTAACAGCAACACGAGGAGAATTGAACTATCAAGAGTTGGCACGCAATTTGAAGCTTTCTGAAGGAGCCGCTCGGGTTGCAGTTCACCGTTTTCGGAAGCGATACAAGGCTGTGATTCGGGAAACAGTGGCGGAAACAGTGGCCACTTCGGAGGATATTGAAAATGAACTTAAAATCCTACAAGATGCTCTATCATGAGATTTTTCACAGTGCCAAAAAAATGGTAACAAACTTGGAGAAATTCTGAATCACTGGATATGAGCAGTTCAGAAAAATGTCCTCATTGTGGTGTTGAAATGAAAGACTCCAAAACAGGAGGGGTTTGTTCACGTTGTTTGATGGCTGCTAATTTCGAGACGCGCACATTGTCTCTAGAGGATTCGGCTGGTGTTACGCCACCACTGAGCCCCGAAGAAATGAAGGATCGTTTCCCTAATTATGAGATCCTTGGGTTTCTTGGTCGAGGTGGAATGGGAGTCGTTTATCAGGCACAGCAAAAGGCACTTGATCGGTTGGTGGCGATCAAGGTCTTGGCTGGTGAATGGCAAGAGAATGAGGCTTTCGCCGAACGATTCGAAAAAGAAGCCAAGACCCTCGCATTGCTAAGCCATGCCAATATTGTCACGGTTTATGACTTTGGGGAGGCCGACGGAATTTACTACATCGTGATGGAGTTCATTGATGGGGTTAATTTACGAGATCTACTAGAATCTGGAAAGCTTGCCCCAGAACAAGCTCTTGAAATCGTGCCTTCGATTTGTGAAGCACTCGAATTCGCCCACCGCAAAGGCATTGTGCATCGTGATATTAAGCCCGAAAATATCCTGCTCGATAGTGAGGGTCGGGTAAAAGTTGCCGACTTTGGTATCGCTTCTTTGGTAGGTGATCAGGCGGAAAAGGCGGGAACTCCTCCCTACACTGCTCCTGAACAGTTGCAGGGCGCTTCGGATGAAAGAGCGGATATCTATTCATTAGGAGTGGTTTTGTATGAAATGCTCACTGGGGAGAGACCTGTTCAGGGAGCTCTCCGACCTTCTGAGAAAGCGGCAGTTGGAAGCCAGATTGATGACATCGTTCTGCGAGCAATGGATAAAGAGCCCCATAAACGTCTCCAATCTGCAGGGGAATTTCGCAAAACGTTAGAAGCTGTCCAGATTTCGAAAGAGCGAACGGTATCGATTGGAGCAGGAACGAATACGACAAAGAAGAAAGGATGCTTATCCTATTGGTGGTTATTCATAGTTTGTGCCTTTTTCACTGTTCTTTTAGGCCTTGCAGGTGGAGGGCTTACTGCATGGTTAACTGTTAAAAAATTCAAAGCAACTGTGATCGTTCAACACGACCCAAGCCTTTTGACGAGTATGAGCCTTCACGAGAATCGAAGTTTTTTTGAGACTCAGTTCGAAATCATTACTGCTTCAAAAACTCTTGATAAAGTCATTGAGGAACTTGATTTGGAGACCAAGTGGAAAATGCCCAAACATCAAGCCTATGAGGCTCTTCGCGGGATGATTGAGGCAGAGTCAATACCGGGAACTGATTTATTGTTGATTTCAGTGACCAATATTGAACCTAGTACTTCTGCCGAGATCGCCAATGCAGTTGCGGAGACCTATCTGCAAAAAACAAGATTGAATACCCTTCAAATTCATCGGCGCAATTTAGAAAGATTGGAAGAAGAATTAGAGAAAATGGAGGGCGATATCGCTACAGCTCCTCAGGCGAGGGAATTGAGGATAAAGGTCACAAACGAGCGCATTCGGTTTGGGCAGTTTCAAGAAGAATCGAACATTACTCTTCACCAAGGGGCAGAGATTCCCACCCAGCCAATTTCACCAAGTGCGACTCTGATTCTTATTCTGGGTGCTTTAGTTGGCTTAGTTCTCTCCTTGCCGGCGAGCTTTTTAAGTTGGCTGTTCGTTAAAAGAACGATGACAAGAGGGCAATGAGATGATTGCAGGCTAGAAAAGGATGATTTTGACTCTTACTTGCTAGCGGCTTTGAGGGCTTGGGCGAGGATAGCTTGAGTGGGGCCTTTGGGGAGGTTCGCAACATGAGCTTCAGCAGCTTCGCGATCATGATTTCTTCTGCCAATTTTCCTCCACCACAAGGGCCACCGCCGCTCCAGGCTGTTCCGGTTGCAAAAACCGTCGCGTTACTTCACCCTTCATCCACCTGATCAAACGATTCTCAAAATTCGTTCAAAAACGATAACTAAAGATTCGACTCTAACATACTCCGTAATAGTTCATTCAACTTATTACGACCTCTATGTATCGTTCTCTCAGCCCTAATTAGATCGCCTTTTCGACTTCTAACCATGCGCTACCGAAAGTCATACCCAAGAAAAGCAAACAACTGCACGTTGCTTCGCTCCCAGCGGAGCTAGAACCTCTTCTGTTACTGAATTCCTTCACTAAAATCGCCCCTCATATTTCTCCTCTCTCAGAGGCAGAAAAAATCACGACAGTCTAAAAGAGCATCGCCCATTCTCAAATTTCGCCAACTTCCTGAAACACGGCTTCCTTTAGCCCTGTATTCCCAAGAGCTTAAGCAACCAAACATCACTGACTCTCAATCTATTCCAATGCAGAACAACCTCCTTTTCACTCTCTCCTTACTCTTCGCCTCTTGGAGCCTAACAATCTTCGTCGAGGCCGAAGCCGAACGCCCCAACATTGTTGTATTTCTCGTCGACGACATGGGGTGGGGCGACTCTGGAACCTACGGCAACAAGCTCATCCAAACCCCCAACATGGACAAATTAGCCTCGCAAGGAGTGAAACTCATGCAGTGCTATTCTGCCTGTGGGGTTTGCTCTCCATCCCGTTCGGCTATCCTCACTGGCCGCACTCCTTATCGAAACGGCGTCTGGCGCCACCTCTCCGGCAATGGCCCTTCTCATCTGCGCGAGACCGAGATCACCTATCCTGAACTCCTCAAAGCATCTGGCTACGACACTTGCCACGTAGGCAAGTGGCATCTCCTCTCTAGGCAGCAATTTGGTAACGAGGACTTTCCGCATCCCGATGCGCACGGCTACAACCACTGGATGGCTACTCATAACAACGCCGCCCCCAGTCATGAGAACCCGAATAACTTCGTTAAAAATGGCCAACCGGTAGGAGAGACCAAAGGCTACTCGGCCCAACTCGTCGCCACCGAGGCCAACCATTGGCTCAAAGAGATTCGAGACAAAGAAAAACCCTTCGCCCTCTCGGTCTGGCTACACGAACCCCACTCCCCTATCGCCACCGATTCCCGCTTTCAAGACCTCTATAAAGGACACAAGAACGCCAAATACATGGGCAACATCACTCAACTCGACCATGCCCTTGGCATGGTAATGGATGCACTCGACGAACAAGGAGTCAGCGACAACACCTTCTTCTACTTTTCCTCCGACAACGGCCCAGTTCCCGCTTTCGGAGGTTCCAGCGGAGGGCTTCGAGGACACAAACGCAGTGACTACGAGGGCGGAATTCGAGTTCCTGGACTCGTTCGTTGGCCCGAACACATCAAACCTGGTACCACTAGTGAAACCCCTGTAATCGGCACTGACGTCTTCAACACCATACTCCACCTAGCGGGCATCGAGGTCCCCACCGATCGAGTTATCGACGGAGCCAACATGCTTCCCGCCCTCGAGGGAAAACCCATTGAGCGCAAGATCCCTCTCTTCTGGCGCACCCACGTTTCGGCCCCTGAACAACGAGTAGCGATGCGTGTAGGTGATTGGAAAATAGTCGGCGACGAAACCTTAACCCAATTCCAGCTATATAAAGTTTCAGAAGACTGGAAGGAGAAAAACGACCTCGCCAAAGAGATGCCCGAAAAAACAAAGGAACTGAAAACCCAACTCATCGCCCTCTGGAATGACATCAAAACAGAAGGCCCTAACGAATGGTGGGAAAGCGCAAAACAAAAACCGACAAAAAACGGCAAACTCAGTTACTAGATAACACTAAACTCACATCCCATAATCTCCCTCTTTTACTAAGTCCTCAAAAGGGAATCTTCGCTACTCTCCTTCTCAATAAAACCACTTCCCTTTTTTCATGAAAATAAAACGCCTCGGCCTCACCTTCCTCGCCACTCTCGGAGCGTGCTCACTCCTCGCTGAGCAGCAGCCCAACATCGTCTTCATCATGGCCGACGACCTCGGCCCCGGCTGGGTGGACTACGATGACAGCAACCCCAAGGTCAACACCCCCAACTTGCAAAAATTAGCTGAAACCGGCATGATCTTTAACCGGGCCTATGCCGCAGCCTCAGTTTGCTCCCCCACTCGAGCAGCCTGCATCACCGGAATGTCTCCTGCCCAAATTGGCCTCACTACCCACGTTCCCGGCAGAGCTGGCAACGAACGCAAAGGCCCTGAGGGAAGTCCCGCCGGAGCGGAATCAGCAAAATTCCTCCCCCTCGACTCCCCCAGCTATGCACGCGAACTCAAAAAGCTTGGCTATGCGACTTCCTTCATCGGAAAATGGCACCTCGCCGGCGAGGGATCCATAAAAACCGAAGACGGAATCATCAACGAAAAATGGCACCCCCAACACTACGGCTTTGACAGTAATATCGGCGGATGCGCCTATGGCCAACCTAAATCTTGGTTTGATCCCTACCAGAACGCCACCATCCCCGATCGCAAAAAAGGCGAATACCTCACCGATCGCCTTGGAGACGAAGCCGCAACCTTCATCAAAAACCATAAGGACCAGCCCTTCCACCTCACCTTCTGGCCCTTCTCAGTTCACACCCCCATCAAAGCCCCTAAACCATTGGTCAAAAAGAACAATGGCAGTCGCTACTGCGCCATGATCGAGAGCCTAGACAACGCCGTCGGCAAAGTCCTCACTGCGCTCGAGGAAACCGGTACTCGAGACAACACTCTCATCATCTTTTATTCCGACAATGGTGGACACGTTCCCACCGACTGGCTAGCGGATAAAAAAGGCTCTCTTCTCGAAGGCGGCCTCCGCGTCCCGCTCGTCATCAGCTGGCCCGGCATCATCGCAGCAAGCTCCACTTGCGAAGCTCCTATCACAAGCATGGACTTCTTCCCTACCTTCATCTCCGCCGCTGGTGGCTCAACCGATACCCTCCCTCAGTTAGAAGGTCTCGATCTACGCCCTGTCTTCGAGGGCGCTCCGCAACTCGATCGCCAAGCTCTCTATTGGCACTACCCACACAATCGCGTGGAGGTTCAATACTACATGGGAGGCTCTATTCTCGCTGGGGATTGGAAGTATTACCAAGGCTACGGCCTCATCAAAGATGCACTCTTCAACCTCAAAGACGATCCCATGGAGAAGAAAAACATCCTCGCCGAACACCCTGATAGAGCAAAAGACTTGAAAGTAAAACTCGACACTTGGCTGCAAAAAACCTCCGCCAAAATGCCCAAAAAATCATAATTTACTTCCCTCGCTCCAAGCACCATGAAAAAGCTGATCCTCCTCTTCGCCTTCGCTCTCCCCATTCACGCCCAGGAGAGCAGCCTTCAAAACGCCCGCCCTAATATCGTGGTAGTCCTAACCGACGACCAAGGAATGGGAGACCTCTCCTGCACTGGCAACAAGATCGTTCGCACCCCTCACATCGACAAGTTCCAGTCCCAAGGCACTCGCTTCAACGACTTCCAAGTGAGCCCCACCTGTGCCCCTACTCGAGCAGCCCTGATGAGTGGAGTTCCTCCCTTCAAGGCTGGGGTCACCCACACCATTCTCAAGCGCGAGCGCATGGCTCTCAAGATCAAAACCCTCCCCCAATCCCTCAAGGACGCAGGCTACGCCACCGGACTCTTTGGCAAATGGCATCTCGGCGATGAGGAGCCCTACCTTCCCCAAAACCGAGGCTTCGACGAAGTTCTCATGCATGGTGCTGGCGGCATCGGTCAAACTAGATTGGGAGATTTTGCCCAGAACTCCAAAAACGCTTACTTCGACAACGTCCTCCTCCACAACGACACCATCGTACAAACACAAGGCTATTGCACCGATATGTTCTTCCATGCTGGCCTCGCTTGGATTCAGGAGCAGAACAAAACTAAGAACCCATTTTTTGCCTATATCTCCCTCAATGCTCCTCATGCTCCTCTCATCGCTCCCAAGAGCTACAGCAAACGCTTCACCGAACTGGGCTACGACAAAAGCACCGCCGGGCGTTACGGCATGATCGAGAACATCGACGACAACTTCGGCCTCCTCCTCCGAAAACTCGAGGAATGGAAGGCCCGTGAGAACACTCTCGTCATCTTTCTCACCGACAACGGGGCCTCTCACCTCCGAGGTCAGCTGAAAGGCTCCGGAACGGTTAGACACTTCAATGCCAACCTCCGTGGAGGTAAAAACTCCCCCTTCGAAGGCGGCACCCACGTCCCCTGCTTTTGGCAATGGCCAGCCAAACTAAAGCCCAATGTCGACATCGACGCCCTCTCCGCCCACCTCGACTTCTACCCCACCTTTTGCGAACTAGCTGGAGTCAACCTCCCAAAAAAGGCTCAAAAGCCAGAAGGCCGATCCCTCCTCCCTTTACTCGAAGATCAGTCTACCAAATGGCCCGATCGCGAACTCTTCGTCCACTGTGGGCGTTGGAACCCAAAGCAACGCGATCAATCCATATTCAAAAAATGCGCGGTCCGCACCTCTCGCTGGCGACTCGTCGACAATGAGATGCTCCATGATATCCTAGCCGACCCCTCCGAGAAGAACAACGTCGCCGCCGACAATCCTGAAGTGGTTGCTAAACTGCAAAAAAGCTACCGCCAATGGTGGGACTCTACTCAGCCCTTCTTAATCAACGAAGGCCTCGCTAGGACCCCAGTAGACAAACAACCCTTGCACCTTCGCTACCAGAAGCAGCTCGCCGAAAAAGGAATTCCCGATTGGGCCCCGGCTCCCATCGGCGACGCCAAGCTGCGATAAATTTTTTAGTCGAGAATCACAACCTTTCCAGGAACGCCCTTTGCTTCAGCTTCAGCACGAGCTTGAGCTTCGTGTTGTTCGGGAGAGCAAGATGAGTCGATCGGTGCATCAGGAGTACTATCGCTTCGCTGAAGGAGCCCTTGGGCCACCATCCACTCTTCCACTTCTTCACCACTCACGTCAGCGAGCATTGTTCCGTTGATCTCAACGCAAGGCGAGAGTGGCTGACCACTCTTCATTTCCATCTCCATGCGCATGGCAGGATTTTTAATAATGTCCTTCTCTTCCCAAGTGAGATCATACTTCCGAAGCACAGCACGCACGCCTTCGCTCCAGCCACAGTAGGTTTTGAGATAACAAGTAATTTTCGGTTGGTCAGCCATGGGGAGAAGGTTAGCCTCTGTGAGGAAAATCTCAAGAGCACTTTTCCTCCCTTATTTTTCCACTCTCGTCTGCTTCATATCGATGATTCGACCTCAAATTTCTATCAACTTCGCGATTACCGCAGATGGTAAAATTGCTAGTGCTCAGAAAGAAAACTCTCCCTTCTCATCCAAACTCGACCTCGAGCGCCTCTGGAAAATCCGAAAAACTGCCGACGCTATTATGGTAGGAAGAGGAACTCTGGAAGCCGACAAAATGTCGCTAACTATCCCAGAATCCGTCAATCCCCACAAACAACCTCTGCGAATTATCGTTTCGCGAACTGGTGATTTCAATTGGGAGCACCCAATCTTCCGTTCAGAAGGAGGCAAACTCCATCTCCTCGTGACTGAATCAGCTCAGTCTTCGCCACCAAAAACTCCTTCAACTATTCACCATCAATCCCTAAGCGATTTTCTTGAAACCGCTAAACTTCAACTCGGAATCAAACGATTGCTTTGTGAAGGCGGAGGAGAGCTAGCGCACGCTCTTTTCAAACTCGATGTGGTAGACACCGTTCATTTAACCTTCGCCAGCCACATCCTACTAGGCGGCAGTCACGCTCCTACCATCACGGGAGTAGCTGGAGACTTCCTCCCCGCTTCGCTCCAGTATGAACTGACGCACTTCGAACCAAACGAAGCAGAGGAGCTATTCTTGACCTATGAGCGAATCAGGGCCTCAACATCCTCATAAGATTACTACTTTCCTTGCATTAACTGAAGCCGCTCAAGGGCGAGCCCATCGGTAAGAACTTCGCGGGCCAATTCAATTCCTCCAGCAAGATCATCAGATAGGCCAGCACAAGCAAATCCGGCTCCTGCATTAAGCAAGACCATATCTCGACGCGGCCCTTGCTCTTCATTGTTAAGAATTCGATGCAGAATTTGAGCGTTTTCATCCGCATCCCCTCCCACCAGTGCTTCCACTGGGCAATTTTCAAAACCAAAATCTTCGGGACAAATTTCTTCATCAACTAAGTCGAGGTAGCTCCCCGATTTCCAAATTCGAGTTGGCCCCATCAAACTCACTTCATCGACGTCACGACCATCGACGGTCATTCCATGCACCGCCCAAGCCGCTTCGCGACCTAATTGTTGAAGAATTTCAGCAAAAACAGGAGCACGTCCTTGCTGAGCCACTCCGACCAGTTGGCATTGCGGACGAGCAGGATTCAAAAGCGGTCCCACGAGATTAAAAATAGTTTTCACTCCCTTCTTAGCCAATTCGGCACGCACTCCCGCAATTGCTTTAAAGGCAGGATGATAAGCTCGCGCAAACATAAATCCAACTCCGGCACGCTGTACAGTTTCCCGAAAATCCGACGGGCCTTGTTCGATATTGATTCCAAGAGCTTCCAAAACATCCGCTCCCCCACTCTTCGAAGTAGCTCCTCGATTCCCATGCTTCAGCACAACTGCTCCTCCCCCAGCTAATACGAACATCGCCGTAGTTGAGACGTTGAAAAGATTCAAACGGTCTCCACCAGTTCCACAAACATCAATCGTAGGTCCTGGCAAATCGAGATCAGTGACATCAACCGGAACGGCAAACTCCAAGAAAGATTCGACAAAACCTGCGATTTCTTGCGCGGTTTCTCCTTTCTCAGCAAGAGCCTCCAAAAAGGTCGCTTTCTTGCTGTCTTCAGCCTCTTCCGATAGCAAAAACTGAGCCGCAGCCTCAATCTGGCGCGTATTGAGCTCCCCGCCCTCTTGCAAGTGCTCGATAATGGTGTTCATCATGGCAGACTAACAAGACCCCTTACTAATCGGGAGAAAAAAATGGCTCTTCTGCTTCTCTTTTCAATCTTCGCTTGCTGAGAGCGTGCCTCCACCCTACGACACGGCATGGCCGGAATCGTTATCAAACCTCGCTCTCGTATTTTTCAAGGACACGACTGGGTCTACGCCTCAGAGGTTAAAAAAACTTTTGGCGAACCTGAACCCGGCGACGTGATTTCGTTAAAGGACTTCAAGGACCGACCGATTGGGAGCGCGATTTACAATCCTAATTCTCAAATCATCGCGCGAAGGTTCTCTCACCGCACCCAGAAAATCACGGCAGAATTCCTAGAAACTCGTCTAGCGCGCTCTCTCGAAGTTCGTAAGGGCCAAGATATCGACGAAAACGTCTGCCGCTTGGTTTGGTCTGAATCTGATGGGCTTCCGGGGGTGATTCTGGATCGATTTGGTGACACCCTCGTCCTCCAGACTACGACTCTCGCTTTCGACCAACGCAAAGACGAACTCGTCGAGGCCATCAAGAAGGTCTTTGCTCCAAAGACGATTCTTCTCCGCAATGATACGGCGATGCGAACTGCGGAAGGGCTGGAGAGTGAAAACAAGGTTCTTTTCGGTTCGGCCCCGGGACCTCAGGTCGTGGAAATTGATAACCTCAAATTTGAAGTGGACTTGGCTAATGCCCAGAAGACAGGCCTCTACCTCGACATCACCAATGCCTATTCTGCGGTAGCCAAGACGGCTCACGATGCTGATGTCCTCGACATGTTTTGCAATCAGGGAGGCTTCGCCTTGTCCTGTGCTAAGGCGGGTGCGAAATCAGTGACGGCGGTCGATATTTCAGAAGGAGCGATTGAATCCGCCAAGCGAAATGCGGAATTGAACAATCTCAATATCAATTTCGAGGCCGAGAATGCTTTCGATAATCTTCGCCATCGCGAAAAAGGAGAAGAACGCTACGACCTCATCATCCTCGATCCCCCCTCTTTCACTCGAAATAAGAAAACGGTGCACGCGGCGATGAAGGGCTATAAGGAGATTCATCTCCGCGCTCTTCGTTTGCTCAAACCCGGTGGGCAGCTCGCGACGTTTTGCTGTTCTCATCACGCTACTCGGGAACTCTTTTTGGATTCG
>CAYUHN010000065.1:0-16236 GCA_964444495.1 uncultured Roseibacillus sp.
GATGGATGATGTGCAAAAAAAGACCTCTCCGATGAAGGAGAGGTCTTTAAAAAAGAATAGTTACAGGAATTGCTTATTCGACGATAGAGACAGGTGTTCCAACTTTTACACGTGAGTATATCTCTGGCATGGTGGCGCTTCGTCCTCGAATACAGCCGTGAGAGGCGGCGTAGCGAGGGACATTGCCGACATGGTGGCCGATTCCTGTCCAGGTGAAGCGCATCCAGTAAGGCATGCTAGCGCCGACAAACTTGCCGCCGGGAGGGATGGTGTCGGAACGAGAATCTGCATCAGAATTCACCACGCCTCCACTCGAGTTAAGGATGCGACCATAGGTGTTTGAACGCTTGTCCTTTATTTTTTCGAGAATGGTGAATTCACCGGTGGGAGTGGGGTGTGAAGACTTGCCTGTGGCGACGGGGTAATCCATGGCGACTTGACCTTCATGAAGGAGCTGAGCTCGTTGATCGGAAAGGTCGATGCGAAGTGCCACGGAGTCTTTCGTCATGGCATCGAGCAACTCATGATTCCGATAGATAACGTAGGTTTTACTGTAATCTGGTTCGGCCATGAAATGCTCGTAAGTTCCTTCTGGGAAAGGATTCTGAAATACTGGTTCAGTGGCAGCTTGAATGGCTTCGACGTTGGGATTGGGCGCAACGGCTTGATTTTGCGAATTGCCGAGGAATGGCGTGCAGCTTACGGCTAGAAAAGAAGCCGTGGTAAGGGTGGCGACTTTGAAGAGATGGAATAAGGTCATCTGGATTTGGGGTTGGGTAGGAAACGAATGGGAACGGACGATAGTTTCAAATCTTCAGTCGAAAACGCAAAGAGCGATTTTCTAAAAGTACGGCATTAAATCCAAAAATCAAATGCGGGATGTGGGTTGACAGTGAGGGCACCAGGCGGTGGTGCGAGAGGCGATGGTATCGCGAGCGAGCTTAATCTTGCACTTGGGGCAATGACCACCGGCTTTCCAGCGATGTTGAAAAAGCCAGGAGGATGGGGGGACTTGGGCGACGTAATTACCTGCAGCGAAGCCTTTAGCGGGGTTTCGTGCGAGGTTTTCATTTTTATCCGCAACATGGCGAAGAGCTCCTTTGGTGACGAAGCGAAGTTCTCGGCGAAGCGCTATGGGGTCTAGGGATACAGTTGGGGTGGCGGGGTGGAGGAGGAGGCGCCAACAAATTTCATCGGCCATCCAATTTCCGATACCAGGGCAGCAGTTTTGGTCGAGAAGAAAGGCTTTGAGAGAGGTTCGGGAGCGACGAGATAGGAGGGTGCGGAGGTGGGCGGTGGTGAAATGATGAGAGAGGACCTCGTGAGGGAGGTCCTTCCATGGGGCTGGATCTTCATGTAAATGAGCGCGGCCGAATTGACGGTAGTCGTTGTAGACTAGAGAGTGCTTGAGGGTCCTTAAGATGAGGTGATCGTGTTTGTGGGGAAGATGGTCCGGTGGAGCTAAAGCGAGTCGACCTGACATTCCCAAATGCACTTCGAGAGGGAAAAGGATGGATTTGGAGCCTTCTTTTTTTTCAAAATTGAAGAGCAGTCTCTTACCGTGGCTGGCGCTGTTGAGGAGGCGTGCTCCGGTAAGATTGGCTTGGATGGCGACTGCGGGAGTATCCCGGTAGACACGAGTCTTGGGATGGCAATGTACCTCGGTGATGATCTCCTTTTCTGCTGCAGCCCATATTCGGCGAGCGAGTTCAACTTCAGCAAGCTCAGGCATGGTGAGTGGTGGTTTATCCGCCGGCAGCGAGGATGACGACTTCGAGGGAGTCGCCGTTATTAAGAGGAGTTCTCTCGTGCTCATCCTTAAGGAGAGCGTTCTTGTTGTGTTCGATGACCACGGGTTTCTGATCGAAGCCAAGTTCCTGGAGAAGTTCTCCTACGGTACAAGCCGAAGTTTCGTGGGCATTTCCGTTTAGGGTGATCGTGCTCATAAACTTGTAGGGGAAAGGATGGATTCATCCCAATCTTTGTAAACGGGTTCAAGGCCGCTTTGTAAAATTTGTTCCGCGAAGTGTGCGGGGGAACGTTCGTCGTCGATGGTGAATTGTTCTGTGGCACGACGTGTGGCAGGGAGTTCTTCTTCGGCGAGGTCGACTCGGCGCCCTCGCTCGGTGCGGTGGAGGTCATCGGTGCCGGCTCCTGTGTAGCCACCAGGGTCGGTAGCGCTGCCAGCCGACATGTGGGTGGGTCCAAGAGGTAAGAGGCTGTCACGCAGGTTGGCAGGCTCACGAGTTGAGACTACGATTCCTACAGTAGGAAAGGTGATTCGGAAAGCTGCGATGAGCTGCACGAGGGCGCGGTCGCTCAGGTAACGCTCGGGGTCGGGAGTGTATTGGTAGTTTCCGGCATAGGGTCGCATGCGAGGGAAGGCCACTGTAAAGGAGGCTTTCCAACAATGTTTGTAGAGATATTCGAGATGAGCAGCGAGCGAGAGCGCTTCATGGCGCCAATCGGCTAGTCCGAAGAGGGCTCCGATTCCGATGCGACGGAAGCCTCCGGCATAGGCGCGCTCGGGGCATTCTAAGCGCCAATCGAACTTTTTCTTGGGACCTGCGGTATGAAGAGTTTCGTAGGTTTGGCGGTGATAGGTTTCTTGATAAACAACGAGCCCTTCTGCACCCGCTTGGGTCAGCTCGGAATATTGGTGATCCTCCATGGGGCCAATTTCGAGTCCAATAGTAGGAAAGAGAGGAGTGAGCTCGCGGATGATTCCTTGTAGATATCCTTCGGAGACAAATTTTGGGTGTTCGCCTGCGACGAGGAGGAGGTTGCGGAAGCCTTGCTCATGAAGATAGCGAGCCTCCTTCATCACTTGCTCAGGAGTGAGGGTGGTGCGGAGGATGGGGTTGTCTCGTGAAAAGCCACAATAGGAGCAATTGTTCACACACTCGTTGGAGACGTAAAGTGGAGCGAAGAGGCGGATCGTTTTCCCAAAATTGCGGCGGGTGGTCAGAACGGATTGTTGAACCATTCGTTCGAGTTCTGCGTCTGAGGAGGGAGCTAAAAGGGCCTCGAAGCGTTGTAGCAAAGCTGAACGCTGTTCGGGGAGGGCATTGAAGGTTGAGACGAAAGACATGAAGAGAGCTAGGAGGAAAGGGCTTCGGTTTTGTTGTCTAAGTTTTTACGAGTCGTGTTCAGGAAGTTTGCTAAGACGATAAGGAAGGTACCAAGATAGAAGAGGAGCGTTAGCGACTGATGCTCGTGGAAGAGGAGACTTGCAAGAAGCATTCCATAAACAGGTTCTAAATTGATGGAAAGATTGATGGAATAGGCGGAGAAGTGCTGGAGGAGGCGTGCATACCAGAGAAAGGCGAAAAAGGTACAGGCAATGGCGAGGAAGGCAAGAATGGGCCAATCTTCGAAGGAAGGAAATTGGAAGGAAAAGGTAGGGAGCAGAAAAATGGAGAGGAAAACGGTGAGGCAGGCCATTGTCATCTGAATCATCATCATCGTGGGGCCAGGAAGGCCTTCGTTGATGGAGCGCTCTGCTACCAGGCTATAGGAAGCGCTTAGGGTTGCTGCCAAGAGGCCATAGATGATGCCTAGGTGAGCATTGGGAACCTTGGTGCGAGCTCCCACGATGATCAAGAGGCCTGCTACTGCGATGAGAGAAAAGAGAATTTCCTTGCGATTGGGGGGGGTGCGATGACTGAGAGGCTTGAGGAGCGCGGTGAAGAGGGACGTCGCGGCGAGTCCTGCTAATCCAACGGAAATATTTGAGACGGCAATGGCGGCAAAGAAGAAAATCCAGTGAATTCCCAACAAGCTGCCAGCGAGGAGGCTAAAAGCTAGATGTCGCCGGCTGATGGAAGATAGGGACGCTTTTTTTCGAAAGGCGAAGGCAATGAAGCAGGTAGCAGCGAGTAGAGTTCGCCAGAAAACGAGGGGGGCAGAAGACAAAGAGACCATGTCCCCTAGGATTCCGGTGAGGCTCCAGAGAATTACCAGAAGATTGAGCTGGAGAAGGCGGGGCAAATTTTGGCAAAAATGAGCTGCGATGGTGACGTGCAAGGGTTTTGACCGCTTTGGGTCAGGACACCAGACTTTTCTGTCGTCGATGTTTTTCGACTTTTTGTCGAAAGTGTCTTCACTTTAGTCCAAATCTCTCGCTCCCTCCCTCCCGTTATCATGTCCAAGTGCCCCCGTTGTGTTCAGCGCATCCATCGCTCGGCGTCCTCTTGTCCCCATTGTGGGTTTGATATGAGGGACGTGGATGCTCTTTTTGGCGACGAGGACGTTCGGGTAGCCGCTTTGTCAGATGCCGCTGGTGCTCTTCGGGCACGGGAGAGAAAGGCTTTGCGTCTGAAAATGAACGAGTTTGAAAGTCGCTTTCCTCAGCTCTTCTTTGTTGTGTACGTGGGGGCTTTCGAAGAAGTTTCCCATTTGCGACAGTTTGGTTTTTGGCTTCTCAATCGAGGGGCTTTTGTCGATGTCGAGGTTTCTCGTCCTAATGCTTGTGGCATTCTTTTGACCTTAGATGTGGCGGGCAAGGCTGCGGGGCTTACTTATGGCTATGCGGTTCAGCCTTTCTTTGAAGACGATGATACTTTTTGCGCATTGTCCGCTGCCCACCCCCATTTTTTGCAAGGTCATTACCATAAAGGAATAGAAACTGTTCTGCAGAAAATGACTAAGCTGCTGGCTGCTCGTTCTCGTCGCGCTCGCAAAGATCCTTCTTATTATCAACCAGAGGAGATTGGCGAAGACAATGGTGAGCTTTTGGAGCGGATTAGGTCCAGGCATCGTCGGAAAAAGCAGAAAATCTGAACGCTGCTGAGTTTGCATTATGGATTTTTTACTCCCACAGATTCCGGTTTGTATCTATTCCAAGAGTTCTTGCTCTTGGAGTTGGTATGGGCGCGTTCTCTTGTTGGGATTCTTGTTGATTCTTTCATTTCCGAATCTGTTTGGGCAGAGGAATGAAGAAGAGCCGCCTTCACGTACCGATGAAGAGGGGCAAGTGATCCCTGACCTACTTAATTGGCCTGCTTTGCCAGAATGGACTCGCGAAGAACTCGAGTTGCTGCAAACGGGGGGGCTGGAGCTAGGGACCGCTCTTTTCAGGGAAATTGGCGAAGACCATGATCAACCCCTCTTCCAAGCGACAATCGAGCCTGAGGATACTGCTCGAGAGGAAGAAGAAGAGATTGAGGCGATCGAGCCTCTTGTGATTGGAGAAGAGTTTCTCAAGCCGTATTTTGCGGGGCGTCCGGGTAGTTATTTAGTCGACCCTCAGGGGATGCTCTCAATGCAGCAGTTGAAGGATCGAGAGAGTTTCCTAGAGCTTCACGCCGGGGACTCGAAAGTGGATCTTTATCTTTATCTTTTTGATAAGAAGCAGATTGTTCCTCCTGATGGGCAAATCGAGAGGATTTTTAAAGACCATTTCCTACGAGGAAATGGTCTAACAGCAGTTGTCTATTACTATATGGGTGACCCCGGGCGGGCGAAGATGGTGGTGAGTCCTGATGTTTATTCGGGGGTTTCTGAGTCGATGGTCAAGGGAGCTTTGATCTATGCTCGGCAAGAAGCCCAAAAGATGAGCGAGCCTTCATCGCAGTTGGAGAGTTTTTCTACGGGGCTTTCGATTCGTCTTTATTGGATTGAGCGCGAGCTTATCGAAGCGAGTGGCGAGGAGCAGCTCTTGCAAGAAGTGGTGGCGGAAGACGAGATCACAGTCGTTGATGCGGAGACGGTTCGAGAGGTGCTCCCTACCGACCATACTCAGTTTTTTTACCTTTTAGGAGTTTTGGCAGCTGCAGTCCTTCTCGGGGGGATTATAGCTTTGATCTTTAAGAGACGCCGGCGTCGTAGTTACCTTTTCCCCGAGATTGAGATGAGCTCGTTATTGGGGGCGCCTCACGCGGCAGGAGTGGGCTCAGTGATCCATTTTGGAGATACTGCTTTGCCGCCGTCGGTGCAAAAAGAACAGGTGCCCGATTATTTGCAGGAGATTTAAACGAGAAGGCGAAGTGGATTGGAATCAGCGTTACCACGAGGGCGACATGCCATGGGATAAGGGCAAAGCAGCTCCTCCTCTACGGGAGATTTGGTCTCGATATGGTAAGGAAATTGCTGCTTGGCAAAGTCGAGGAAGTCTTTTGGTGCCGGGTTGCGGAACTGGTCACGATGTCCGTTGGCTGGCTTCGCAAGGGCTGGAGGTTGAGGGGATGGATGTCTCTGAGCGTGCTCTCCAGATGGCGGAGGAGGCCACTGCGTCCGAGTTGCCTGAGATTCAGGAGAAGGTTCGGTTTGAGCTTGGGGATTTTTTTGATACTCGTGAGGGAGAAGCGGGGGTGATTTTCGAGCATACCTGCTTTTGCGCGATAGAACCGGCAACAAGAGAAGCTTATGCGAAGTCTGCCGCAGCTTGGTTGCGGCCGGGAGGTTACCTTGTAGCCATTTTTTTTCTTACTCCTGGAGTTGTCTCAGGGCCGCCGTTCGGGACGACTTTAAAAGAGTTGGATAAGCTGTTTTCGGTTGATTTTGATTTGTTAGAAGAATGGGAGCCTCAGGAGACTTATCAGGGACGCGAGGGAAAAGAATGGATTCGGATTTTCCGAAGACGGTCTTAGAGATGCTCTAAAGAGGAATTTTTAGGCTCCTGTATTGTAGATGCGGTCGCCGGCGTCGCCGAGTCCAGGGAGGATGTAACCGATGTCATTTAGGCAGCGATCTTTCGCTGCAGTGATGATAGGGACTTCGGGGTGAGCTTCTTGCATCCGTGCGATTCCCTCTGGGGCAGCTACCAGGCATGCAAAGACGATGTCTTGTGCACCATGGTTTTTCAGGGTGTCAAGGGAGGCAATAGTGCTTCCTCCCGTTGCTAGCATGGGATCAACAAGGAGGACTTGGCGCTTCTCGATCTGAGAAGGGAGTTTGCAGTAATATTTTTCTGGTTGTAGGGTTTCGCGATTTCGAGCTAACCCAAGGAAGCCGACTGCCGCCTCAGGGATAATGTCGAGGAATCCATCGAGGAGCCCATTACCTGCTCGTAAGATAGAAACGATACAGGGACTGGGAGAAGGAAGACGCTCGCCTTGAGTTTCTTCCAAGGGGGTCGAGATTGTTATTTTTTCGGTTTGTAACCTACGAGTTGATTCGTAGGCTAGTAGCCACGAGATTTCACGAAGCGTTCTACGAAAATCGGAAGAAGAAGTGGTGTGGTCTCGTAGTTGGCTCAGCTTGTGTGAGATGAGTGGATGGTTAAGGGAGGTAACCATAATTGATTAGTCTTGATCGGGGATGAGTTCTCGTTCGTCGCTGGTGTTTGTGTCCCAATTTGTAGGCGATATGTTAATGCCAAGGCGCTCTTCAGCTTCGGTTATTGCGCGTTTGAGTTCCGAGTCGTCCACAAAAAGGAAACGTGAGGCAAGGTTCCTAACTTCGGTGGGGTCTTCTGAGCTTCGTAAGGTTTCAAGGACTTCCGCTTTGTTTGCTAAGTAGTCGGTAGTTTGTTCTTTCTTTTCTTTCTGTACTTCAACGTAGCCTTTTTGGATGAAGCCGGCGAGGGCAGCGATTGGGATACCAATGCATCCAACTTGTATTCCTGAAATAACTAGGCCCGCAATTGCGAGTCCACGTGGTTTCTTAAAGATTGCGATGAAGCAAAGAATCAGAGATATGGGAGAGAGTAGGCCGCAGGTGAAGACGAGAGAAACGAGTGAGGTGACGAAGCCTCCAACGCCAAGCCCGTTGGTTGGTTGTTGTTGAACAACTACTGTTTGATTCATGAGATGTTGATAGGGATAATGCGGTGAAGTTGCGAGAGGATAATGAGCCCAGAAATTTCTGAGAATTAGGAGGAATGGTTGAGAGCGCTAATGGCGAGAATTCCTTTCAAGGTTAGATCGCGGTCGAAGCTTTCGATTTCGGGCATGGCGGAGGTGACAAGAGGAGCATCACCGCCAGTGGCAATAACGAGAGGAGGGTCTGAAAGTTCTTTTTGGAGTGAAGAGAGGATTTCACGAATTAGACCACGGTAGCCTACGATTGCTCCCACTTGCATGGCGTGCTTGGTTGATTTGCCAATGGCGGATGAGGGTGCGTCGAGTTCGACTTCAGGCAACAAGGCTGTTCGTTGATGGAGATCTTGGCAGAGAGCCCCTAGACCAGGAGCGATGACTCCTCCAAGATAGGTGCCTTTATTTTGTGGAGAAACGACGTCGAAGGTGACAGCGGTGCCGAAGTCGATTGCGATTGCGGGTCTTGAGAGAGGGTAGAGAGCAGAGGCATTGGCGAGTCGGTCGGCTCCGATTTGTTCGGGGGTGGGGTAGTCGATTTGGATGGGCAAACGAGAGCGACAGGAGACGCTGTGGACAGGAAGCTGGAGCGCTTGCAGCGTCTCTAGTAAGACTGCTTCCTTCGCGGGTACGACTGAGCAGATTGTGGCGGTGGTTAGGGAGGAGAGATGGGGAGCGAGAGTGTGTTGGATGGTCTCGGGAGTGAGTTCGGCTGTGGGGATGAAGGCTCGCCAAGCTTCGGGCGAGCCGTGAGGCGCTAGATCCTTGGAGGGAAGAGTGCTAGCAAGTGCAAACTTGGTGCGAGTATTGGAGTTATCGACGAGCAGTTGGATGGATTGAGTTTGGCCTTGAGAGAAGAGTTCTGAAAACAAAAAAAGCGGCTGGGAGAACCCAGCCGCTTGTATGAACAAAGATGAATGGTGTTACTGTTTAATCAGCGTAGGCAGGAGAGCCATGCTCAGCAATGTCGAGGCCTTCAGCTTCTTCCTGCTCATCAACGCGGATGCCCATGATGGCTTTTCCGATGAGAGAAGAAACGAGTGCAAAGACGAAGGCGAATGCACAAACGGCAATGATTCCGATTAATTGGACGATAAGGTTGGCTCCGCCAAAGATTCCAACTGCCAGAGTTCCCCAAATACCACAGATACCGTGAACGGAGATAGCTCCGACGGGGTCGTCGATCTTCAGTTTGTCGAAGAAGAGGATAGAGAATACACAGAGGATACCTGCGAAGAGCCCAACAACGATGGAAAAAGTCGTGCTGATAACATCAGCACCTGCCGTGATGCCGACAAGACCAGCAAGAAAACCATTAAGGGCCATAGACAGGTCGGGCTTTTTGAGAACGATCCAAGCAGCAAGAATCGAGCCGACTGCGCCGCCAACAGCAGCGAGAGATGTTGTTACAAACACAAGTGAGACGTTGTGAGACTCAGCGGAGAGAACAGAGCCCCCGTTGAAGCCAAACCAACCGAGAAAGAGGAGAAAGACTCCAATTGCTGCTAGCGGCATGCTGTGTCCAAGAATGGGGCGAATTCCGTTTTCGGTGTATTTGCCACGACGAGGTCCGAGGACGAGAACACAACCAAGAGCGGCGAAACCACCAAAGGCGTGAACGACAGTCGAGCCGGCGAAATCATGGAATTTGCCGGGAAGAAGGTCGTCTTTCTGGAGCCATCCGCCACCCCAATGCCAAGCACCTACGAGTGGGTAAGCTACTAAAACAAGTAGAACGCTGAAGATCATGAAGAAGCCGAGTTTTACGCGCTCAGCAACTGCTCCCGAAACGATAGTAGCAGCGGTCGCGGCAAACATGGCTTGGAAAATGAAATCTGTCCACCAAGTGTAGTTGTCATTGTAGAGGTTGGTGGAGTGAGTGAGAAGCTCGCTGGCAGGGTAACTAGCGGCGGATCCGAAAGCGAAAAAGTTATTAAATTCGCCAGGGTAATGAGCGTTGAAGCCCCAGAAGTAGTAAGTCAGAAGACCGACTGCGATAATCCAGCAGTTTTTGAAGAGAATATTTACAGTGTTTTTCTTTTGGCAAAGCCCTGACTCGAGGGTGCAGAAACCAAGGTGCATAATGAAAACCAAGAATGCTGAAATAAGAATCCAGAGGTTGTTGGTAGTGAAAAAGTTGGAGTCGTCTGTGCCGCTCCAGAGATGGTCATAGATAACTTGGTTGGCTGTGGCTGCATGTTCCTTCTTTTCAAAAGTAGAACCATTCAAAATGGCTTTAGCGGCGTCACCTACGGTTGTATCTTCACCTCCGTAGTTGATTTTGTCTTCGTTACTGGCAAGGCCAGTGATGAAGTCCCAATCGATAGTGATACCAGATTCGGAAAAGTCAGGTGCATCATCCTTCAGATCGCCATAGGCAGCAGCTTTGGCCATTTGGTCCTTAAGAAGATTGAGATCAGCTTCGCTTGCAAACAAGGAGCTAACGCCAGCTAAGAAGAGGCCCATAAAGAGCAGGGCCTGTCGGGTTAGGGATTTCATGTGTATATTTTTCATCGGTTGATGTCGAATGTGGTGAGCTAGTTGTGAAAGCACTAAGCGTGCCAATCATGAATTCGATTCATGGTTTTTCTTTGGGGAAAAGAAGAAGAGCCAGAGAGAGAAAATGACGGGCGCTGCTCGGAAGAAATCAAGTCTAGGAAAAGGTGCTGATCTCCCAGAATTGACACAACTTTACATTTGCCGCCTACGAAAGAAGCCTATCGAACGTCGAAGCCAAGAAAAAAGCCTTTCGGAAATCTTTATGATTTCACGAGAAATCGTGGGCATCAATGTCCACGACAAGAGTGACATCTTCAGGGGTGGGGAGTCGGTTGAGGATTTGATGAATATGGCGGGTGAGTGTGCGCGGACTGGGGTGTCGGAGAAGGAGCTGGAAGCGATGTAGGTCGTGTGCCCGCACAATAGGGTTGGGATTAGGTTCTCCGATGATGAGGCCAGGGGGAGGATCTTCCGAGAGCCGGCGATGAATAGTCTGAAGAGTGAACTCGGCTCGTTTCTCATGGCGACTGCGGGTGGAAAGAACAGCTAGGTGGCAGAATGGAGGGAATTCGCATTTCTGCCGGAAATCGAGTTCTTGTTCAACAAAGCCTTCGAAGTCGTGGTGGCGTGCGTATTGGATTGCGGGGGCATGGGGGACGAAAGTTTGAATAAAAACCTCACCTTCGAGAGCTCCTCGTCCAGCGCGGCCAGCAACCTGAGTGAGAAGAGAGAAGGTCCGCTCGCTGGCCCGAAAATCGGGCGCGTTCAACGAGAGGTCAGCATTGAGAACTCCGACGAGAGTGACGTTGGGAAAGTCGAGGCCTTTGGCGATCATTTGAGTGCCGAGAAGAATATCGATCTTACGGGCTTTGAAATCGGTCAGAGTGCGTTTGAGCACATGTTTTTTGCGCACGGTATCTCCATCGAGTCGGGCGAGGCGTGCCTTGGGAAAGACTTTACGAAGCACCTCTTCAACTTTCTCGGTTCCGAATCCTTGTAGGCGGATGCTGGGATCCTGGCATTTGGGGCAGACCCTTGGGACGATAGCTTGGTAGCCACAGAGGTGGCAGATGAGGCGTTCTTCGGCGCGATGATAGGTGGTGGGGATCGAGCAGTGTGCGCATTCACAGGTTTCGCCGCAACTGGGGCAAGTCAGAGAACGGGCGAATCCGCGCCGGTTGAGGAAGAGGATGATTTGGTCGCCAGTGGTCAGCTTTTGTTCCATGGCGTGGCGAAGACGCTGTGAGAGTATTGCGGGCCCACCCTTTTTGGGCTCGTTGCGCATGTCTACGATACGAATGAGAGGGAGAGCTTGCCCGTCTGCTCGTTGGGTCAGATTGAGCAGGCGGTATTTCTTGCGTAAGGTGGCATTGGAGTAACTCTCCAAAGAGGGGGTTGCTGAGCCGAGGGTTATGACGGCTCCTTCGAGATGAGCTCTGACTACCGCGAGGTCACGGCCATGGTATTTGGGAGGGTTTTCCTGCTTGTAGGTAGTCTCATGTTCTTCATCGACTAAGATGAGCCCGAGATCAGGGATGGGAGCAAAGATGGCGGAGCGGGCTCCTACCACTACGCGAGCTTCTCCTTTGCGAATACGATGCCATTCATCAAAGCGTTCACCTTGAGTAAGAGTGGAGTGAAGAACGGCGACTAGTCCAGGGTCTTCGCTAAAACGTGATTTGAAGCGTTGGACTGTCTGGGGCGTAAGAGAGATTTCGGGAAGGAGAACGATGACTGTTTTTCCTGCCGCAAGAGCCGCCTCGGTTGCCTGTAGGTAGACCTCGGTTTTTCCCGAACCAGTGACTCCATGGAGAAGAAAAGGGGCGGGGGAAGAAGCTGGCGTGGCTTCGCTCGTGAGAGAGTCGATGGCTGCTATGATTGACTTTAGGGCTGCCGCTTGTTCGGGGTTGAGTTCCTTTTTGGTATCGGCAAGAAAGACTTCGTCCTGGTCTGGATCTCGTTGGATTTCTTGATGTTTGATTTTTATGAGCCCTTTTTCAGCGAGTGCTTGTGCCGGTTTGTTGGCTCCCTCCCCAAGTTGAGAGACGGGAAGCCCTGCTTCACCCGCAGCTTGAAGCAGGGAGTAAATGGAATGTTGACGAGGAGCCCGTTTGGCAAGAGCGGTGACCGCGTTTTCATCCGGGTTGGGTAGGGCGATGGCAATCTGGATTGTTTTGGCGGAATGATTTTCCTGACGCACCGCTTCGGGGAGAAGAGAGCGAATGATGTGTTCTAGAGGAGTGCCATAGTAGCCAGCCATCCAATTAGCGAGAGCAAGGAGAGGGGCGGTGACGAGGGGCTCGGGATCAACAAGGTCATGTAGGGGTCGGAGGTCAAAGCCCTGATCCTCGGGCTCGTGCACTTTGAGCACCGTCCCAATCGCAGGTCGATTTCGTAAAGGGATGCGAACACGATGGCCTGCCTCTACATGCAGCCCTTTGGGGATGGCATAGTCGAAGACAAGCTCCGAAGGGCCATCGATAAGAACTTGAGCTGCAGGCATAGGAGGGGGAAAGATGAAGTGCGGTTGCTTGAGCCTCGTCAATGGCTTTCCGAAAAAATTCGGTATCAATTTTGAAATCTCACCTGTGTTATCTTGGGAAAAAATGCTCCATGTTTAGCTCGGATCTGGAAGGAGACAGTTGCTGGCTTCGTGAAATGACAAAGAGGCGATGAGTTCCTTTTCCGAATGCATGTTACAGATGTCTTTATGATTAAGCTGATGAATGTAACTTCTTGTGCACTCGCTTTTGGTCTTCTCCTTTCTTGTGCAGATTCTGGGCATGCTTCTGGCCGAGGACGAGGCCAACGAGGGGAACGCTTTCAGCAGCAAGATGCGAACGGAGATAGACGCCTTAGTTATGAGGAGTTTCAAAACTCCCCCAGAGTTTCGCGTGCCGCTGACTTGCAGGCTCGGTTTCAGAAGATTGATAGCAATGGCGACGGATATCTCACCAAAAACGAGCTAGCTGCTGCTCGCCCATCAAGGCGAAGACAGTAAGTTTGATCTTCCGTTAAAGCGAGGATGCTAGTCACAAGAGCAATTAAGAGCAAACCTCCTAAAACCCAATAAAGCCACTCAGGGAGAGAAGGGTTATTCTCAATTCCCTCTTTAGGAGCACTATCTTTCATCGATATCTTTTCAGATGAACTTTGAGTATTTTGAATAGTTTTCTTAGGAATAGGATCAGAGCTCAAATCATACCATTCGTATCCGACAGGGTGACAGCACGGTTTTACGAGGACAGACTTGAGTGAATGACGTTTTAGGCGACAGCATTACAATGCAGCATGAATAAAGCCGAATCTAGACGAACGGTGTGCCACTATGTGTGTCACTTCGTAGGTGGAGGCCGCATGCTACAGGTACAAGAGGAGTGAAGGATGAGACGTGGTAGCTTGAGCTGCGTCGATGGCTTTCCGAGGATTTTAGCATCGATTTTTGAATTTCATCTTTGCCTTCTCGAATGATTTCAACAAAAAATATTATCCATGTTTGGTGACCTCTGTGTGGAGGAGCTTCTTTGGCAGTCTGCCGAAGAGGTGGGCTATCTCGTTCAGTTAGAAGGAAGGGAGGTTTGGCTGGTCCGCTTGGTTTTCAATGAAGAGATGCAAAGTCTTTTGAATGCGGAAATGTTTGCGCAGGCATTGACGGTTTTGCAAGGAGCGCAGGTTGATGGATTGGGGCGCGTTCTAGCCGGTCAATTGGATCCGGTTGATAACCAGCCAGCGTTTTTGCTTGAGGCCGGAAGGGGAGAAGCTCTTTCTGAAATGCAAGAGCGCGGAGACGGTTTGCTAGCTAGTGCGGCAAGTTATCAGTCTTCAGTTGCGCATCTCTGTGCCTTTTTGCCGCCAATAGTGGCAAGTAGTATCTCACTAAATGGGAAGCGAATTCTTGTTCAACAAGATGGGGAGGGTGAGCTGGTCTTTTTCTTTTCCATCGATATTCCTTTGTTTTTTAAGCGCTTTTTGGGATTCACTCCTATGGAAGATGCCGCTTCTCGTTTGGAGTCTTTGTGTCACTCGTGGCAGATTGGGAGCAGCTCTCGTTTGGTTGTTAGTCATTCGAAGTTGCAGCCTGAGATTCCTTCGATAGGGACAGGAAGAGTTCCAGCGATCTCGGAGCCTTCAGTTGAGTTGATGTCGGTGGCTGCGAAGAATAAGAAAAAGAATTCGGGAGGAAATTGGGGGCTCTGGGTAGTGATTGGTTTAGCTGTGGTAGCGATTGCTGTTGGGGTCTATTTGATTTTAAGAGTTTCTCAAAATCAGAAACAAACAGAGTTCGTAGTTGATGGCGTTGAGGAGGAGCTTGGGGAAGTCGGGGAAGAGAACCTTGTGAGCGATAGTGAAGTCCCAGAAGTCGAGACCTCGTCGAATGAAGAGGTTACGCCTGTCGAAGAAGATGGGGAGTCTGAGAAGGAGGTAGAACTAGCAGAAGTGGTCAAGATTGATGAGCTTGAGATAGAGGAAGAGATTGAGGTGAGTTTATCGGCACCAACGCAGAAATCGGAAGTTTTAGAAAGCCCAGCATTTCCTCAAAAGCTCGCTGAAGAGGAGACGAGTCCTATTTTTATTTTTTCGGAAGAGGATGGGAGTCGAGAAAAGTTAGAAAAAGCAAAAGGAAAGGAGGTGGAGTTGACAGGCGTTGTGCAAAGAGTCGGACAAAGCGGGGGAGAGGGGAAGCATTGGTATTTGATGATGAATGGAACTTCCGAAGAAATTTTGGTGGTTTTTAAGCATGGTGACGACGAAAACTCGGGGACGCGCAAGCAATGGGAACTCTTAAGGGATAAGAAGATTCGTTTGAATGGAAAGGCTGAGGTTTTTTATCGAGGGAAACGGGATCCTGCGCTGCGTCTGATGACTCGCGATAGGCTCAAAATATTGGGCGATATTCGACGACATGAGTTGGAGGATTTTTTAGGGAAAAAGAGTGAATTTATCGATGGAATGGAAGTCGAGATTGTAGGAACATTTTCAGATATGGCGGCTGAGGGTGGTTATGGAGTCGTCCGTTATGAGGAGAGTGAACAAGTAACGCTTCGCTTCGATTTGGAGAGTTCGTTGGGGCAGAACCAAAATTTCCGACAGAAATTGGGCCGCCTTGAAGGTGAACGTGTTGTCGTGCAGGGATTGCTGACAATGGGAGATCAGTTGGCGGTGACTCCTCAAAATAGTTCGGATGTTTTTCCTGAGTAGAGCCGCTCGTTACCATTAGACGAAGAGTTGAGTGCAATTTGATTGTCTTGGTGTTGGGGATTTTATAGCGAGTAAGCTAGATTTTTCGCCGTTGGCCTTATTTAAGGTTTCTGAATTTTAGTCGATTAGTTAAACCCCCTTTACCCATGAATCCTCAGTTTTTGTCAAAATTTTGTTTTTTGAAGCTTTTGGCTTGTTGCTCACTAGCTGCAAATCCTATCGATTTAACGGTAGGAACTGCTGCTCAAACAACGACTTTGGGTGGTTTTGGAGCTTCGTTAGCAATCGATGGGCTTTCTAATTTCACTCACACTCTGAGAATTGATGATGATCCGACTTGGCAAGTGCTGCTTCCACAAAACCAGCTCTTTGAAGAAATTACTTTAAGTCAACCGTACTTCCGCTTCTCAAAGGCTAAGTGACAGCAACGGGTTTGAATGGTTCAAGTAGTGTTGCTACATCCGTTTTAGTAGTAGATGAGCCTTTGATTTACTCTTTCTCTGGAGATGCTTTGTTTGTTTCTCCGAATACTTCGGTTGAGTTAACTTGGAATGTGGGGGGAATGCGGAAATGTTGACTTTGAATGGGAATGATGTCCTGGGCTCTTCCAGCGCAGTTGTGAGTCCAATTGAAGATACTACCTATGAACTCATTGCGAGTAATGCTAATGGCAGTGTTTCGCGGACTGTGGTAGTGCGAATGACGGAACCGGGTGTTCCTATTATCAGCGAGTTTTTAACTTCTAATAATGATGGTTTAACCGATGAGGAGGGAATGAACT
>CAYUHN010000066.1:0-16049 GCA_964444495.1 uncultured Roseibacillus sp.
GGTAATCAGCTCAGCCATCTCACCGGTAAAAAGACCTCGAACACTATCGAGTGCAGCATCGGCCCCAATCCGAATGTTAGTGCTGTCGGTAGGACTAGTAGAACCGGCAGTTTGGAAATTGGTCACTTGTGTTACCAGTTCTCCTTCGACAAAAAGGGAAAGAGTCTGATTGGTGTAGTCGAAAATACCTGACCATTGCACAAATTCTTCTAGCACGATTTCACCTCCTTCAATGCGTTGAAAGCCGTCTGAATCTAATCTTCGTCCTGCTAGTCCAAGATCTCCGCTTCCACCTAAGCTATCTCCAAAAGAATCGAACATATTCAGACCTGCTCGCGTGGCTGCGGAATTGGTTCCGCTGGCAATCATGAGCACTCGCTGTCCTCCACGTGCTGGCTGAACGGTGGACTTTGCGAGTCCAAATAGAGTGCAACCCTCAACTCCATTCAGCATTCCAAAGGAAGCGGAGTCTAAATCCATAAAATCATCTCCATCGAAGAGGACTGTGGTTAGTCCATTCAAGCCTTCGGAGAGCACTTCAGGGCGGGCATTGGCTATTCCTTGGCGAGCATGGGCATTACCTGCGGTTGACTTGTCGATCCAAGTGTTTCCGTTTGCGAAAGCTCCTCCCTCAGTAAAATCGCCATCAACATCCGCACCATCGAGCCAAAGAACGCAGTTATCGAGGTCATTGGGAGCTTGAATTTGTGCGAAAACCAGCGGCGGGATCGAAAAGATGAGCAACGCAGAGAGATAAGAAAAAGTAGCGAATTTTTGACAGGTCATGGGATTGAGAAGGCTTTTTTGATAAACACTTTAAATTTGAAAAAGTAGCACCCTCCTTTTTATGTTGAGTCAGCTTCGACAGCCTCTTTGTGCTGCGCTGGCTTCTGAAGCTCCTTTTGGTTCGGCGTATAGTCTCGTGAAGCGTATTGTTTTCTGAGGTGTTTTCTGGGGTAGAATTATTGAAATGATTTTCAACCATTCTCAGGAAGCAGTTGCTCCCAGAAAGGTTGCCAAGTAAAAGAATGCATCATGTCTGATACTAGCTCTCTAGCTTTTCCTCGCCTGAGGATTTCGATTTTCATGTTCCTGCAATTTTTCATGTGGGGAGCTTGGTTCGCCACTCTAGGCCAGGTTTTGGGGAGTAATGGGTTAGGGCAGTTTGGAGCTGATTCTTACGGCGCAGCTCCTTTGGGCGCGATGATCGCTCCTTTATTTCTAGGATTGATCGCTGACCGTTTTTTTTCGTCGCAGAAGGTATTGGGCGTTCTCTTTTTGATTGCTGGAGGGGCGCTTTTCTTTGCGTGGTTAGCGGCGGAGAAGGAAGCGGGAACGACCATGGTGTGGATGCTGCGACTACATATGTTTGCGTTTATGCCGACCCTCGCATTGGGAAATACGGTTGCCTTTAGCCATCTTGATGCAGTGGCTTTTCCTAAAGCTCGCGTTTGGGGAACGATTGGCTGGGTAATTTCGGGGTTTGTAGTGGGTAGTTTAGCATGGAGTTCTGAGCTTAAAGTGATGCCTCTAGCAGGTGCTACCGCGATTATTCTCGGAATTTTTAGTTTCTTTCTTCCTAAAACTCCTCCGCCGGCTGCTGGTCAGGAGGTGAAGCTGAGTTCACTTTTGATGTTTGATGCTTGGGCGCTTTTCAAGAAACCGGCTTTTGCCGTTTTCATGTTGAGTTCGGCAGCTCTCTGTATTCCGTTGGCCTACTATTTCGCTCAAACGTCGAATTATCTCTCGAATCTCGGCTTTCATCAGCCTTCGGTGACGATGGCCTTGGGACAGGTGTCCGAGATCTTTTTCATGTTGTTGATTCCGTTTTTCTTCCGTCGTTTGGGGGTCAAGGGGATGGTTCTAATCGCGATGGGCTGCTGGGTATTGCGTTACCTGCTGTTTTCTTTCGGTGCGCCCGATCAAACGATTGCGATGGTATTTGTGGGCATTCTCTTACACGGGATTTGTTATGATTTCTTTTTCGTTACAGGGTTTATGTATGCGGAGAAGTCAGTTCCAGAAAAGGTGAGAGGACAGGCTCAATCTTTGCTCGTTTTTATGACCCAGGGATTGGGGATGTACTTCGGCTACAAGGTTGCTTATGGCAAAGTGGCAAACGTTTCTGGATATGCGCCACTTAATGAAGCTGTGCTAGCGGCTGGGGACGAGAGGAAGCTGAGTTTCTGGGAGCAACAAGCGCAGATGTTTCGGGTGGGGATACCCGAAGGAATCGATGAGAGTTTGATTTCTACTGCGATGGGTCAATGGAAAGACTATTGGTTTTTTCCGGCAATCTTGGCTGGTGGGGTTGCGATTATTTTTGCGGTCGCTTTTTGGGATAAAGCTGCCGATGAAAGCAAGAAATCGAAATAGGAACCGTAAGGCTAGAGAAAGCGATGAGCGAAAAGAAAAAGACAATTCGAGTGCTGTGTGTGGGTGCTGGCCATATGGGGGCTTCGCACGCGCGAGCTTATGCGAATTTAGAGGGGTTTGAGGTTTGCGGAGTGGTCACCCGTCGAGAGGCTTCGCGAGCAGAGTTGATGGCGGAGTTGGGTGAGGGAATTCTTGGGTTTGATGATTTCAAGGCCGCTCTTGCTGAAACGAAACCAGATGCCGTCTCTATTTCGAGTTATCCCGATACTCATGCTGAGTACGCGCTTGCTGCTATGGAAGCAGGGGCGGATGTCTTTGTGGAAAAGCCTCTTGCGGAATCGGTTGAAGCTGCAGAGAAGATCGTAGCGAAGGCTAAGGAGCTAGGCCGTAAGGTCGTGGTAGGATATATTCTTCGAGTTCATCCAAGTTGGGTGAAATTTATCGAAGTGGCTCAGACTCTTGGGAAGCCTCTAGTAATGCGGATGAATCTCAATCAGCAGTCGAGCGGTGCGAGTTGGGAGACTCATAAAAATCTCATGGCTTCGATTTCGCCTGTGGTTGACTGTGGCGTTCACTATGTTGATGTCATGTGCCAGATGACTCGTTCTCGTCCGATTAGAGTGAATGGGATTGGAGCTCGTCTCACGGAAGAGCTGCCAGAAGGGATGATTAACTACGGCCAGCTTCAAGTGACCTTTGAAGATGGTTCGGTTGGTTGGTATGAAGCGGGGTGGGGACCAATGATGAGTGAGATGGCCTTTTTTGTGAAGGATGTGGTAGGTCCTCAGGGTTGCGTGACGATTGAAGCGAAGGAGGCCGGTGGAGGAGGCGCTTCTGCGGATGTGGATTCGCACACCAAGACCGAGTCACTACGGCTTCATCATAGCGCTCTTAATGAAGAGGGTAAGTTTGTTAAAGAGGATCAATGGATTGATACCGAAGACGAACCAGATCACGACGAGCTTTGTCGTCGTGAACAAGAATATTTCCTGAAAGCGATTCGTGAGGATCTTGATCTATCTGATCATCTTGCGGATGCCCTAAATTCTATGCGGATCGTAGCGGGTGCGCACGAGAGCTTTTTGACTGGAAAGACTGTAGAGCTATGAAAAAACTTATTTTTACTCCATTTTTAGTATTTTTATCCCTTTTTGCTGAAGCTGAACCCCTGCAATGGGTCGAGTTGAGTGCGGGAGAGGATTTGTCTGGTTGGCGTGATGGGGACGGGAAGAAAGAGGTGGCAGGTTATTATCTTGAAGAAGGGGTGATTCAATCGCGTCCCGGGTGTTCGAATCTTGTTTCGGCAAAGGTCTATCAGGATTACATCTTGGAGTTTGAATTTCAGCTGACGGCAGAAGCAAATAATGGTCTCGGAATTCACTATCCAGGAGAAGGCGATGCCGCTTACGTGGGGATGGAACTTCAGATTCTAGATAACACTGGTGAGAAGTATCAGGGGAAGCTGAAGGATTATCAGTGGCACGGATCTCTTTACACCCTTGCTCCAGCGGAGAAGGGGCATTTGAAGCCAGTGGGGGAATGGAATTTTCAACGAGTCACGGTGCGTGGAGCATGGGTGTCGGTTGAGCTTAACGGGGTGACGGTTCTCTATGAAAATTTGGATAAGCTTCAAGCCGCTCATGAAAAGCACGAAGGGGTCAAACGCCGCGAGGGGCACTTTTGTTTTTGCGGTCATGGAGATGTGGTTTCTTGGCGAAAAGTGAGAGTGAGCGAGATTCCTTTTGGAGAAGATCTTGAAGGCGAGGTTTACTTGCCAACTGGGACCCGTGATGATCGTTTTGCTGAGCAAGGCTTTGAGAACTTGTTGTCAGGTGGTCTTGGGACTCATTGGAAAATGGATGAGGGTCACGACGGTCATTGGACTCTGCAAGACGGGTGGAAAGTTACTTATGACGGCTTGAGTGAGGCGGAGGATAAAAACCTTTGGGGAAAAGAAGATTTGCAAGATTTCGAGCTTGTCTGCGATTGGCGTTTTGCGGGGGAAGGGCCTCAGTTGCAGCGTCCTTTTATTTTGCCCAGTGGAATGGTAGCGAAGAATGGTGAGGGGAACAATAAATCCGTTAAAGTCGAGGAATTAGACAGTGGGGTTTATTTGCGAGGAAACCCTCAGACTCAGGTAAATATGTGGAATTGGCCTGTGGGCTCGGGTGAGGTTTGGGGTATTCGTAATTCTGGGGTATCACTTCCAAATAAGGCCGCGGTTACTCCACGAGTTTTGGCTGATAATCCTGTTCGTGAGTGGAATCGCTTTTTTATCCGAATGGAGGGGAAAAAGCTTACGGTTTATCTCAATGGGCGCTGTGTGTTGTATCAAGCCCCTCTTCCTTCGGCCAACGATAAAGGCCCGCTAGCCCTACAGCATCATGGCGCAGCCATGGAGTTCGGAAATCTCTGGTTGAAGAAGTTGTGAAGATTGCACTGCAGGCGGAATTTTGGCTTGGAGGAGGATGAGAGCTGAGAGACGCTGCTGGGGTGAGTGAGACGGAGCAAGAAAAAGGTAAGAAAAGAAAGATTGGTAGAGCTGTCCTCAAGTTGAGTGGGGAGGCTCTGAGGGAAGAAGGGAGTAAAGACAATATTTCCCCTGAAATCGTGGAGCGCATGGCGCGCGAAATACGCGATGCGGTGGTTGGGACAGGGCTTGAGCTTGCGGTGGTGGTTGGTGGAGGTAATTTTTGGCGTGGGGCCAGCGCTAGCGCGCGTGGAATGGACCGTGCCACTGCGGATTATGTCGGAATGATGGCGACCGTCATGAATGCCTTGGCTGTGCAGAGTGCTCTCGAGGAAGAAGGAGTGACCTGTGTCGTGCAGAGCGCAATTGAGATGAAGAATGTGGCTGAACCCTACATCCGTCGTAAAGCCGAACGTCATTTGAGCCAAGGGCGGGTTGTTATTTTTGCTGCCGGAACAGGAAGTCCGTTTTTCTCGACTGATACCACTTCCGCGCTGCGAGCAAACGAGATGGAGGCTGATGTCATCTTCAAAGCCACGCAAGTGGATGGGGTCTATGATTCTGATCCAAGGAAAAACCCTGACGCTAAGCGTTACGATGAAGTCGGTTTTATTGAATGCCTTACCAAACAGCTGAAAGTGATGGATGCGACTGCTTTTAGTCTTTGTCTTGAGAACAATATGCCCATTGTGATCTTTGATGTCGGAGTGCCCGGCAATATTACTCGTGCGCTCTCTGGCGAAGATATTGGAACTTTTGTTTGTCAGAAAGATTCTTAATTCTTTAGCTCTTTAACCCAAAAAATAACATTTTATCTTATCATGGACCCAGATAGTAGTATCGCAGAAGCCCAAGAGGCAATGGACAAGTCGTTCGAATATCTCCAGCAGGAATTTGGAGGGGTTCGCACTGGAAAGGCTTCGCCTAGTTTGGTAGAGAATGTCGACGTCAGTGTTGCCGCTTATGGCAGTATGATGAAGTTGAAAGGCTTGGCAGTGATTTCTGTTCCAGAGCCTCGTATGTTGATGGTTGCTCCTTTCGACCCATCTACTACCAACGATATTGAGAAAGCGATTCGGGAGGCAAATTTGGGCCTCAATCCTGCAGTTGATGGAACGAGCATTCGGCTGGTGGTTCCTGAATTAACTGAGGAGCGTCGCAAAGAAATGGTGAAGCGAGTTAAGACGATGGCAGAAGATGCTCGCGTGCGAGTTCGCAATGCTCGCAAGCAGGGCATGGATGCGGGGAAGAAGATGAAGACCGACAATGTTTTGACGGAGGATTCACAGAAGGACTTCGAATCTCAAGTGCAGGAAATTACCGATGCTGCGGTCAAGAAGATCGACGAAGCCGCTGCTGAGAAAGAAGCGGAAGTGATGACTGTCTAGCAGTTGTTTGAATGTTACTCGGGAAGAAGGATCGAGGTGCTCGCGAGAGCGGCGATTCCTTCTTTCCTACCAACGAACCCCATTGTCTCGTTGGTCGTTGCTTTGATGCCAATTCGGCGAACAGGCAATCCCAGTGCCTCGCCAATATTTTCCTTCATCGCTGGAGCGTGGGGAAGGACTTTGGGGGCTTCTGCAATAAGGGTGCTATCGATATTAATGATACGCCCGCCCATTTCTTGGACGAGTTCTGCCGCTTTCTTTAAAATGAGTAGGGAAGAGATGTCTTTGCAGGCCGGATCACCAGGAGGGAAGTAGTGTCCGATATCGGGTAAACCTGCAGCGCCAAGAATGGCATCCGCGATGGCGTGAGAAAGCACATCGGCATCAGAATGTCCTAGCAATCCCATGGGGTGCTGAATTTCGACTCCTCCTAGGATGAGGGGACGGTTTTCGGCGAATTGGTGAACATCGTAACCAATTCCAGAAAAAGGGAGAAGCGAAGGAGTCATTGAGATGCGGTAGAGAGGAGGAGAGTGTTCGAAGGATTTCCAAAGAGCAAGTTCCTCATCGAGGTGGCTTTTATTTTGGGGAATTTTTCTCTATGTTTTGCATCTTTCCCGTAACGATTTAGTCTTCTCCAATGATTCATCGTATCTTGTGTTTTGTTCTTCTTTCTCTCGGGGCTGCTTTCGCTCGTCCTCCCATTATCAACGATGCTCGCATCATTCGGAATTTTGAAAATGAGGCAGGGGCCTTTGCGGAAAGTGGAGAGGTGCCGACTGTAGAGGTTTTACAAGAAGGATTGAAAGCTCCTGAAGGTGTCCCAAAGCTTCCCGAAGTAGAAGCGCCCGCGTCTCCTCTGGATTCCGTTTTTGTGATCGGATCGGTCTATGATTGTGGGAAATGTGATCGCTGGCACCCATCAAGTTTTGCCACGGCATGGGTCATGAGGAGCGATGGGATTCTCTGCACGAATTATCACGTGGTTCAGAAATTCAAAGGGGGAGCTGTTGCCGTCGCTTCATGGGATGGGAAAGTTTATCCCGTGACAAAAATTCTTATGGTGGATCAGGCGAACGATGTCGCCATCGTTAAGGTCGAGGCAGAAGGCTTGCAGCCATTACCGATGGCAAAAGAAGCGGCCGAAATTGGAACTGAGATTTCTTGCTTGAGCCATCCAAGGCAACAATTCTTCCACAGCACCTTTGGGGAAGTTGCTCGTTATCACAATAAGAGAGGTAGACGGAGGAGAGGAGCTCCTCAAGTCGCTCAAATGTCTATTACTGCTGATTTCGCTAGTGGATCTTCAGGAGGTCCGATTTTAAACGAGCAAAATGAGGTGGTAGGGATGGTTGTCAGTACGTTCAGTGTCTACTCTCAAAAGATCGAGGAAACACAGAAAGAACACCTGCAAATGGTCTTCAAGAGCTGCACTCCTGCTTTTGTTATTCAGGAATTGTTGGCCGAAGCCGAAGAGTCTCAGGAAGAAGATAGCGAGAAAGAGGAGCCTTCCGAAGAGAATGAAGGACAGGAATTGTAGCTCCTAGAGGACTTCCTCGATGGGAATTAATCCATTAGTAGCTTTGATACTATAGACTTCGTTTTTTTGAGGGTGGGGTAGTAATTCGCAGGCTCCTCCTGCCATCTCAAGGATGAGGGCTCCCGCAGCGATATCCCAGAGTGAGATACGGCTTTCGACGTAGGCGTCAAGCCGCCCACAAGCGGTATAGGCCATGCCCAGTGCTGCACTCCCCATCATGCGCATTTTGCGGCAACGTAGAGAAGCCTTGCGAAAGCGTTCAAGGCCAATTTCGAGAGTTTTCTCATCTTTGCCGCAGCCAATGAAGACGATGGAATCCGCTAAATCGGAACGCTTGCTGACCGAGATGGTATTCCCATTGAGAAGCACTTGGCCTCCACGCTCCGCAGTCCAAAGCTCGTCGGTCATGGGGTCGTAGATCACTCCAACCTGAATTTCCTCCCCTTTGCGAAGGGCGATGGAAACACAGAAATGGGGGATGCCGTAGAAGAAGTTCACTGTGCCATCGATGGGATCAACAATCCATTGGTACTCGGATTCAGCAGCTCCTCCGATGCCTTCTTCCCCCAAAAGAGCATGGTCAGGGAAGGCCGCAGAGAGGCGAGCAAAGATCAGATCCTGAGTTTCACGGTCAAGTGCGAGTTTGAGGTCGTGATGAAGTTCTTCATCAACATCTTTGTCTTTGTGAAAATTGTCGCGGAGAAGTTGTCCCGCCGCTTTGGCGGCTTCGACGGCAGTGGCGAGATAGCTCATGCCGTTCCGCTTAACAGGGAGATATCGAAATTGCAAAGGGCGAAACGGAAGCCGTCGGAAACTTGCAGTTTGATGAATGCAAAGCTTTGGTTATCACTAGATGCTATTATTGCTGCATTTAACCCTGTAAAAGAGAGACTTGTTGTGCACGCGCCTTGCTTTCGGCACTGAATTTAGGCAGTCTCCAACTTTCGTGAATTCTTGATGAATTTTTTTTGGCAGAAAGCGTTTCATAAGGTGATGGCGGAGGACTTAGGATCTTCCGGTTCGGGAGGTGAGCCCTCTGAAGCGCAGCAGGATCTTGATCTAATTTCTCGCTGCCAAAAGGGCGACTCACGAGCTTTTGAAGATTTGGTAACCCGTCATCGTGGTCGAGTTTATGCAATGATTCAAAATATGGTCAAAAATGAGGCTGACGCTTGGGATCTCTCGCAAGAGGTCTTTGTGAAGGTCTGGAAGGCGCTTCCTCGCTTTGAGGCACGTGCTAAATTTACCACGTGGCTGTATCGGGTCGTGCATAACGTGGTCTACGACTGGGTGCGCAAGCGTAAGATCGAAAGCGCAGGAGAATTCGACGATCAGCTTTTAAAAGAGAGCGAAATCGCGGTGGGAGCCAAGGCGACTCCGCATGCCGCGCAACAACCAGATGAGGCGATGAGTGGTGGAGAGTTGCGGGAACGCATCGAAGCCGCATTGCAACAATTATCACCGGAACATCGCGAAATTGTTGTCCTCCGAGAGGTGGAGGGATTTGATTATAAGGAAATAGCAGAGGCATTGGAAATTTCCATAGGAACGGTGATGAGCCGTCTTTTTTATGCCCGTAAAAAACTACAAGGATTATTAAGTCATGAGCGAAGAGCGTAAGCACGAATTATTGGTTCGTTGGATGGATGGTGAATTTCTGGAGCCAGAGGACCAGCGGGAGCTGGAAGTAATTCTCGAGGCGGAACCAGAATTGACGGACTTGCAGATTGGCCAAGAAAGTCTTTCACGGGACTTTGAGAAAGCTTTTAAGGAGAAATCTGATATTCCTTATGGCGACTTTTTTCAGACGAAATTGGAGCAGGCGATTCGCGATGCGAACAATCCAATTGAGGAACGTAAAGTTGTCTCCGAGCCTGTTAGCTGGCGCTCTGCATTGCGTTGGTGGTTGGCTCCTTTGGCAGCGGGTTCGATGGCTATAGCCTTTTTGGCAGGAACGCGAATGAGTCCTGTTCCGACTTCTACAGAAACGATTGTTAAGAATGTCGGCCTGAATTTCACCGATGTAGATCCCGTGATTTATACTCCCGAGGGTGGAGTGACGGCTAGTGTGGTGCACGACAATATCTATGGAGCGGAAGTAATTTTACTCGAGGGTTTGCAACCGTTGGATGACTCCCTCGATTTGATGGCGAAGCGACCTGAGTCTACAGAATTGACTCTACCCATAGAAATGGTCACCGCTGAGTCGTCGCGAGACGTTTTGTAGATTTTTTAAAATGATCAAGAAGTTGAAGTTTGCTCCCATTTTGTTCGTGCTTCTTATGGGGCTTGCGAATGGACAGGATCGCGGAAAAGAGGAAGTGGCTCAGGTCAGGGTGGTGATGCTTTTTGGGAGTAATCGCGATCTTCAAGAGGTTGTTCCTGAAGCGAAAGAGGCAAGCAAGGAACACGCTCGCCGCGTGGGTCAGCTTAAAAATCTCAAGTTCTCAAATTACGCCAGTCTAGGAGAAGATACGAAACCCGTTTGGCGAAGCTACACCAACTGGGCTGCTCCAATGGCTGGGCATGATGAAATTCTTTTGAGCTTCGAACCGAGTGATGAGGCAAGCTCAAGTGGGCTTTCCTTAGATCTCGAGCTTTGGCAGGAAAAACGTAAGGTCATGAAGGTCACTCAGCGTCTACAGTCTAAGAAGTGGCTCTATATCGCCGGTCCCGAGTGGAGAGGTGGGCGGTTGATTTTAGCGGTAGAGCTTGTAGGTTTGCAGGAGTGAAAAGCTATTTGACGCTACTGAGTTGTTTTTGTTTCGGGTTATTGTCGGTTACGGCGAAGGCTGGCCAACTTAAGCTGGAGCAGACCCTTGTTGAGATCACGCCGGAAGGAGAGGAGCTGATTGTAACAGCGGATTTTCCTTTTACGGTAGAAGGGGAGGGAAAGGCGGAAATCTTACGCTTCGATATTCATTGTTCCTGTCTCGAAGCGGAGCTGAGCGACAATGGTCGTCAGGAATGGGCTCCCGGTGAAAAAGGAATCATTCGCGGGCATTTCAAGGTTGGGAATTTTCGCGGCACCGTTGATAAGCAGATGACGGTCGTGATGTCGGACAAGACTCGTCACACCTTAACAGTGCGTCTTGTTATACCTGAATATGTGAAGATCGAGCCCAAAACCTTGCGCTGGGCGGTGGGAGAAGCGGTGGAGAAGAAAGCTTTCGAGATTACGATGAACGGTCCCGATCCGCTTAAGATTATCAACGTAGTAGCGACGAATGAAGTTAAGTTTCCATTCGAAATGGAGACCTTGGAAGAGGGGAAGCATTATCGGGTTTGGGTGACTCCCACTGAAACTGAAATTCGCGGGATGGGACTCATTCGGTTCACTACTGATAGCGAAGATCCTCGCCAGAAGTCTTATCAAGGCTTTGCCGCTATCACTCATCAGCCAGTGAGAGGACAAGCACCCGAGTAGTGATGAGGACAAAGCGACTTCTTATTGAGTGTTTCGTTGTGGTCTTCCTCTCGTTGGTGACGGCAGGAGCGACTTGGATGATTCGTGGTGGCGAAGAGAAGTCTGTGGCTTGCGATCCAGAAACTTTGCAGGAAGGTCAAATTTGTTATCGCGATGCAGAACAGCTCACCAATGTTTTATGGGTTGATGCGCGAGAGCGAACTCTTTGGAAAAAGAATGGACTTCCTGGCTCGATTTTTGTCTCCGAACAAGGAGGGGAAGATGTCGAAGAGTTGATTGGCGAAGCAGCCATGAAGCTCTTTGAAGAAGAAGCCGAAGCCGTGGTGATTTACTGCGCAACCGAAGGCTGTGGGTCAAGCGAAGCGATTGCGCAAAAGTTCAAGGAACTCGATCTGATCCCAAGCGAGAATATTTACGTCCTCGCTGGTGGTTGGAAAGCGCTTGGGCTCTGAGTTGATTTCGTTAGTTGCAACGTAAGCTGGAACTTTGAAAAGTTTCGGAGGTTTGGTGTTTCAAGCCGGAATCAAGATTCGAGGGACGGCTGCGAGTAACTTCTTAGTGTAATCGTCTTTGGGGCTGCCGAAAACTTCGGCGGCGGTACCGTATTCGACAATTTGGCCTGCGTACATCACCGCGATATTATCGGCAATGTAGTTTACTACCGAGAGATCGTGGGAGATGAAAATCATGGTGAGATTCAGGTTGTTTCGCAGCTCGAGCAGGAGGTTGAGAATCTGTGATTGAATAGAAACATCGAGGGCGGAGACCGGCTCGTCGGCGATAATCAGCTGGGGCTCCGGAGCGAGGGCTCGCGCAATCGCAACTCGTTGGCGCTGGCCGCCGGAGAATTCATGCGGGTATTTACGCATATTGCGGGGTGAGAGGCCGACTGTCGCCATGAGTTCTTCGACTCGTTTGATGAGGGCTTTCTTGTCTTTAAGTAGGTCTGGGTGACGGCGGGTCACCGCTTCTGCGAGCATGGAGTAGACCGTCATCCTCGGGTTGAGTGAGGCATAGGGGTCCTGGAAGATCATTTGAAAGTCCAGTCGACGTTGGCGCACCTCTTTGGCGGAAAGATTGCTGAGAGACTCCCCAGTGAGCCTGATATCACCGGAAGTCGGGCGCTGTAGCTGCATTACAGTGCGAGAAAGAGTGGATTTTCCGCAGCCGGATTCGCCGACGAGGCCTAGAATTTCGCTTTTTTGAATTTGAAGGGATACCCCATTGACTGCTTTCACCGCAGCGGTATTGCCTTTACCTAAAAGGCCTTTTTTGCCCGCAAAGTGGACATGTAGATTCTCAATCTCAAGGAACACGGGGCGGAGAATAGCTTTCGAGAGGAGCAGGTGGGAAGCGCGGAGTGCCATCACTGTCAGCTTTTTTTGGAAGTTTCATCTTTGGGACGAAAAATGAAGAGAGGTGAGGCTTGAAGCGAGTCCTCTCCTTCGGTAGACCGCGCTATGTCGAAAAAGCCAGTTGTTCTCATTATTCGCGATGGTTGGGGGGTAAATCCCGGAGGAGCAGAGACTGCCGAGAAAGATGGTAACGCCGTTGAACTGGCGAAGACTCCTTTTCATGATGAAGTTTTGCTTCCCAATTACCCGAAAGGCTTTCTCTCTGCTTCAGGCTTGGACGTGGGCTTGCCGGATGGACAAATGGGAAATTCTGAGGTTGGGCATTTGAACCTCGGCGCTGGGCGAGTGGTTTATCAGGATCTGACTCGCATCAATAAGTGCATTGCAGATGGAGAACTTGGCAAGACTCCTGCGCTTGCGGAGGCTTTCTCCAAGGCGAAAGAGGGGGCGCGTTTGCATCTCGTTGGATTAGTTTCCGATGGTGGTGTTCATTCGCATCAGGACCATCTGGTTGCTCTTGCGGAGGAGGCCAAAGAGGCTGGCGTTGGAGAAATTCTAGTTCATGCCATCACCGATGGGCGAGATACCTCACCGACTGGAGGAGTGGGCTATTTGAGTGAAGTAGAAGAACGTCTTGCAAAGAGCGAGGCACGAATCGCCACTGTTATTGGTCGTTATTACGCAATGGATAGGGACAAGCGTTGGGAGCGAACTCAGTTAGCTTGGGATGCGATTATTGATGGTAAAGGCGAAGCTAAATCTGTCCTCGCGAGTGAGGCGGTAGCCGAGCAATATGAAGTGGAAAAAACAGATGAGTTTCTTCTCCCGATGGTCTTTGACTATGCCAACGAACGTCGCGTAAATGATGGAGATGTGGTGATTTTCTTCAATTTCCGTGCAGATCGCGCACGGCAATTTTCAGAGGCTTTGCTGACCGAAGGTTTTGAAGGTTTTGAGACTAATGGGGTTCCTAAGGTTCACTATGTGACTCTAACCGAATATGATGAGACTTATGGTTGCGAGGTTGCATTTCCACCCGAAACGATGAAAAACGTTCTCGGAGAAGTGGCTTCGGCCGCGGGTAAAAATCAGATGCGTATCGCCGAGACTGAAAAATATCCTCACGTCACTTACTTCTTTAATGGAGGAGTGGAAAAGGAGTTTTCCGGAGAGGATCGTGTGATTATCCCCTCTCCTAAAGATGTCGCTACTTACGATGAAAAGCCTGAGATGAGCGCGAGTGAAGTGATTGAAAGTGTAGTAGCTAAGCTTAAAGACTATGACCTTGTTATTCTTAATTTTGCCAATCCTGATATGGTGGGGCATACTGGGGACGTTGAAGCTGCGATGAAAGCAGTAGAAACGATTGATGATGGAGTGAAGCAGGTTGTAGAGGAGACTCTTCGCTTAGATGGGCAACTGCTGATCACTGCTGATCACGGAAATTGTGAATACATGCGAAATTCAGATGGTTCCCCCCACACAGCGCATACGACGAATCTGGTTCACGCGATTTATGTGGCTGGTGAAATTGAAGGCGTGACCGTTAAAGATGGAATTCTTGCGGATGTGGCGCCGACCTTGCTCGATATGCTCGGAGTAGAGAAAGCTCCCGAGATGACGGGTTCTTCGCTACTTCAGAGATAAAGTATTTAGTTTCGGCACTTGCCAGCGGAGAGCATGGCTTCTTTGCTTAGAGAAATGGCGTTTGAGCGTGTGGTGGTTTTGGGGGCAGGGTTGATTGGCGGGTCTATCGGACTCGCCAGACAGGAGCGTGGTTTGGGTGAAACTCGTTTTTGGGGGCGTTCGGAGGAACGTCTTAAGCCAGCTCAAGCTGCAGGTTTCTTTGCTTCTGCCGATTTAGGAGAAGCGATTAAGGATTGTGACCTTGTCGTTCTGGCTACTCCGGTGGAATTTTATCAAGGACTTGCGATTCAGCTTTTACAGGTGGGGAAAGAATTCCTTGCGCCGGGATGCTTGGTTACGGATGTGGGGAGTGTGAAAGGGTTGGTTGAAGAAACGGCTGGTCGTCTTTTCCGTAAAAATGGCCTTCCCTTCGTGGGAAGTCATCCCATGGCAGGATCCGAGAAGGGAGGTTTTGCCGAAGCCCATTCGGACTTGTTTGAGAAAGCTTGTTGTTTCGTTTGTAGTGAAGAGGGCGAGGACGTCGAGAACGAGAACCGCCTTCAGAAATTTTGGGAAACCCTCGGTTGTCGGGTGGAGAGGGCAACGGTAGAAGCTCACGACGAAATTGTCGCTCGAGTCAGCCATTTACCTCATATTCTGGCAGCAGTGGGGGCAGCGGTTTCACTCCGAATGGAAGGGGAGGAAGCTTTTGGAGGAGGAGGGCTGAGAGATACAACCCGAGTGGCAGGTGGAAACCCTGAGATGTGGCGTGGAATCCTTTCTGGAAACCGAGATGCAGTTCTTGCTGAACTCAATGAGGCTACAAACGAGTTAGAAAGCATCAAAAAATGCCTGATATCGGGTGATAGCGAGGGATTGGAGGCGTGGCTAAAAGCTGCTCAAGAAAAGCGAAAGAGGGTAAACGAAGCCCTCTAATGAATTAGGGACGGTAATCTTCGTCACAGAATGAGACTCTTCCACAAAGAGAGGAAGCCATTCCATTCATAGCGTGGCCGAAGCCAAGAAAGAAAAAGGAGGAGGTTTCCTTCACCACAGCCTCCATCTCAGCGCGTCTGACGATTTCTTCTACTCTCCTTTCATTGACTGGGGCGTCGGCAATGGCAGACCAGCCTATATCGTGAAAGAGCCCTTCAAAAAGAGCCTCATCGATAGTTGGGATTTCTTCACTCATAATTATGGTGCTATTTGTTTAGAAACGGGTGTGGGGGAGCACTGTCGAGCCGCTCATAAGCTTTCTTAAAGGACTCCAAGGCGCGGTAAAGCCGCATTTTTGCAGCACTTAAGCCCACGCCAAGGGACTCTGCAGTTTCCTGCAGCGTTAGCCCCGACATAAACTTCAGCACAATAATTTCTCTTTCGGATTCTTTTAATTTAGCCAGAGCATCTTCGACGGCCTGCGCAAGCTCTTGCTTTTGCAGGATCACATCTCGGTCTTCCTCTTCATCAGAATGTTCATTCTCAAGTTTGGCCTGACCTTCACGTTTCCGGATAATCTTACTGACTCGGTTATAGCAGTAATTGTGCACAATTTTATATAACCAGGTGCGAAAAGATGACTTTCCTTGGAACTGCTTAAGCTTGTGAAAGATTTGCAATAGAGTGTCTTGTGCCACTTCTTCGGCATCTTCGCGAGATCCTAAAATTTTATTACAGGTATTATAAATTAGCCCTTCATATCGCCGAACTATCTCTCGGTAGGCGGTCAGGTTGTCAGGAAGTTGAGCCTGGCAAATCTTTACAAGAGTTTCGTCATCAAGGTCTTCCAGATTTTTCTGTTCGATTTTTTGAGTCTTCTCTGGAGCGGCTGATTGATTTGTAACCACAGATGGGAATAAGTTGTTGCTAA
>CAYUHN010000067.1:0-15990 GCA_964444495.1 uncultured Roseibacillus sp.
ATCTGAAGCTGTTTAAACTCGTTTCACCCACAGATTCTGCGGAGGAGGCCAAAAATTCAACTTTCTGTGGGATGGCTGTGGATTTCGACCATTGATAGAATTTTTAAATTTCCTTAGTATGTTCTGTACAATGAATTCCAGTGGACGGTATAGGAAAATAATTTTGGGATGTGGTCTTGTCACAAGTGTATCAGTGGCACAGGGGGATTCTCATGCTTTTGATCTTAGGGACCATGAGAGTTGGCAATCAGCGACAGGAGTGGAGGAAGGAGTTCACATAAAAAATGGTTTGTTGTCGGCAGTTGATAGGGAAGGTGTTTATAAGAGTAAATTTGTCGCTTTTGGTTCTCAGAAGAAGCTTGGTGAGTTGACTGCAACTCAATCTCCAGTTTGGTTAAATTGGGAGCCAGTTAAAAATATAGGACCAAGTAATCTTGGTGATGCGCCCGTTTTTGTTTCTGTGGGACCGAATAATTACTGGATGTTCGGTCGCTATTATGGGGAGGCAAAGAAGGCTCAAGACTTTGTTGCTGAAGACGCTACTTTGGATGGGTTTGATATCGCTCTTCGCACAACGCCTTTCAAAAATCAGTATGATGCGCCTGGCGGCTTGAAGGAGAAGTTGGGAGGTTATCACGCCTGGCAAAGTCGAGATATGAAGAACTGGGTTCATCATGGTGCTGTGACTGAGGGATTTTCTAGATGGGTGACGACCGCAGAATATGTCGATGGCGATTTTTACATCTACTATGATTATCCGAACGATCAAGATCCACATCTTTATATTGATAGTGATTTGACAGATGGCGTGCCCGGTAAAAATCATGGATTGGCTGTGCCAGATCCTTCAGATGGTTCTGATTGTGGTGTTATCAGAGACTTAGAAGGGAATTTTCATGTGATTTTTGAGGATTGGTCTCCGATTGATGCCAATAAGCGCTCGTGGGATTCGCCCCTTGCTGGGCGTGCCTCAAGTAAAAATGGCAAGAGTGATTTTGTTTTCCATGATCCTCCGGTAGATGCTCGCACCACTCCAACGGGTAAGATGGCAAAATACAATCACCCTCACTGGAAAAAAGAGCACCCTGATTGGGATAGTAATGTGGCGGAATATGAAGTTCACGAACCTGAACAGGAAGCTTACGGAGATTGGGCCGCGATTTCAATTGGTGGACAATATTATCTTTTTGGAGACTACGATAAGTCACACGGAGAGACAATGAGCGTGGCTTGGTTCACTTCTTCTGATTTGTCTCAGCCTTTTGAGAAATGTGGCCATGTTGGTAAGGGGCACCCTGATCCGGATGTTGGTTTTGCTGAAGGGCGTTTTTATCTTATGACTCAGCAGAAGAATGACTTTGTGAGTGATGGCCCTTGGGTTGATGGAGTCGAAGTGAGAGTGGGCGTAGATACAAGCGAAGATGGTAAGGCTGATACTTGGACACAATGGGCTTCGATTAAGGAGAGCTATGATCATATTCCAGGTTTTTCGAAACAGATCCAACGGAAACCAGCTAGCCTAGACCTTGCTAGTCTTCCTGATGGCTATGGGTGTCAATTTGAAGTGCGTCTGAAGGATACGACTGAGAATGAATCCACTCCGCTTTTAGAGACTTTGCAGATTTCTTTTGCAGAGTAGTTAGCTTTGGTGGAGCATTGTATTTTAAAGAAAAAACCCCGCTTCTTTCGAAGCGGGGTTTTTTGTGAAAATGAGTTTGATAGAGAATCTATCAAGTTTTTGCTGATTTATTCGGCTGCAGCCTCGGTAGCCGGAGCTTCTGCTTTAACGATTTCGAGGAGTTCTACTTCGAAGATAAGAGTTTCGCCTGGTCCGATACCACCCGGGGACCCTCTGTCGCCATAGGCAAGGTCAGATGGAATGGTGAAGCGGTATTTAGCTCCTACAGACATGAGCTGAAGACCTTCGGTCCAACCAGGAATCACTCCTCCGAGAGGAAAGGTAATTGGCTCGCCGCGTTCGACAGAGCTATCGAAAACGTCGCCATTAGTGAGAGTTCCATGATAGTGGACTTTGACCTCGTCTGCAGCAGTTGGCTTATCACCTTCAGCAGCAGTCATGACTTCGTACTGTAGGCCACTGTCAGTTACCGTGACGCCTTCTTTTTTGCTGTTTTCTTCAAGGAAAGCAGCTGATTTTGCCTTAGCTTCTTCCAGTGCTTTGGCGCGAGCTGCGTTCTGCTTTTCAGCTATTTCTTGTTGGAAAGCAGACATGATTTGCTGGGCGTCTTCGTCAGAAATTTGTGAGTCTTTTCCAGCTACGGCTTCTTCTAGACCAGTTTTGAGGAGCTCAATATTAAGATTGAGTTCGTCAGCTGACATCTGTTCGCCAATATTGCGTCCAATAAGGTAGGAGGCTTTGTCTTTTTCGTTCTCAAAAGCAATTTCCTGTGCAAAAAGGCTTGTTGAGAGTGCGCAGAATACGCCTGCGCCCAATAGGAGGGATTGTTTAACCATCTCGGAGATAATCGGCGAGCAAAAGCGATTGGTCAACTCTGGAAAAACCTTCTGACGAGATTGTTGTTACGATTGCAGGCTTTGCCCAATTGCTTGACCAGCAAGGTGAGAACCTGTCCAAGCGGCTTGGAAGTTGAAGCCGCCAGTGATTCCGTCGATATCAAGGACTTCTCCTGCGAAATAGAGCCCTGGATGCTTTTTGCTGGCGAAGGTTTTGAGGTTGATTTCCTTTAAGGGGATTCCTCCGCAAGTGACGAATTCGTCTTTGTTTGTGCTTTTTCCGGTAACGGGAAGGCGAGTATCGGTGAGGAAGGTGGAGAGGCGAGTTTCTTGTTTTTTTGAAAGTTGAGACCAAGTGAGATCGGAGGAGATATCAGAAAGTTGGCAAAATCGCTCCCAGAGGCGAGAAGGGAGCTCCCTGAAGGGGCTGCGCTTGTTGACGAAGCGCTTGCCATGTTGCTGGCGTTGTTGGTCGAGGGTTTCTTGAATCGAGTTTTGTTCCTGGCCACCTGTCCAATCCAAATGGACTTCGAAGCGATAATCGATTTCTGCGAGGTCACGGGCAGCCCAAGCAGAGAGTTTAAGAATAGCTGGTCCACTCAGGCCCCAATGGGTAATGAGAAGAGGGCCTTCTTGCTTGTTTCTACAAGCTTGTGCGATGGCATGTGGGACGGAAATGCCAGAGAGATCAGCGAGTAGGGGGTGATCGATTTTAAAAGTAAAAAGAGAAGGGCAGGGAGGGGTAATTGAGTGGCCAAGTTCTTCTAACCAAGTGGCGTTGTAACGATTGCGAATGCCGCCAGCTGAAATGAGGAGATGAGAGGTGCTGAGGGTATTCTCGCTTTCGTTGTTACCGATTGTTAGCTGGAACCCACCGTCAGGGAGGGGAATGATTTGTGAAACTCGAGTGCGAGTTTGCACTTCGATGCCTGCCCTATCGGTTTCTTGTTGTAGGCAATCGATGATAGTTTGAGAATCGTCAGTGGAGGGAAACATCCGGCCGTCTGGTTCGACTTTCAGATCGACACCGCGTTCTTGAAACCAGTCGATTGTTTCGCGAGGTCCAAAATGATGAAAGGGGCCTCGTAGGCTGCGGTGTCCGCGTGGGTAGTGATTGACCAGTTCGGCAGGCTCGAGGCAATCGTGAGTGACATTGCAACGACCTCCTCCAGAAATACGAACTTTTTGGAGAACCTCGCGATTGGCCTCTAAAATAAGAATTTTCTCAACCCCGGCTTCGGCGGCAGAGAGGGCTCCGAAAAAACCCGCGGCTCCTCCTCCGACAACGACGAGTTGATAGGTGTGATCAGCCTTCATCAAGGAATTTGCCGGGATTGAGAAGTTGGTTGGGATCGAGGGCTGCTTTGAGGGTTCGATGGAGCTGTAAGTTTTCTGAACCGACCGCCTGAGCAAACCAAGGTTTTTTCGCTAGTCCTACTCCATGCTCACCTGTGATGGCGCCTCGATGGGCAAGGACCCATTGAAAGAGTTGGTCAAGAGCTGCGTGGGCATGCGCTCGTCGTTCGGGGTCAGCGTAGTTCTCTACCATCAGGTTGACATGAATGTTGCCGTCGCCGGCATGCCCAAAGCAGGCGACGGGGATGCCGCTGTCTTTTGCGAGCTTTTGTGCGAAGTCGACAAGGTTTACTAGTTGGGAGCGGGGGACAACGATATCTTCGTTGAGTTTTGTTAGGCCAGTCGCTCGTAATGAATAAGAAAATTCGCGGCGCAGGTGCCAGACCGCTTCGCAGGCATTGGCATCGAGATGTTTTTTTACTTCGATGGCGGAGGAGTCGAGGAGAAGTCTTTTGAGTTCAAGAAGCTCAGCATTCACTGCTGCTTGGCGGCCATCGATTTCAACGATGAGATGAGCCTCTCCTGGAGGAAGAGTATCGGCACCGAGATAATTTCGGGCTGCTTGTAGGGTGAAGGCATCGGTGATTTCTAAAGCGGAAGGAAGGTGGCCGGCATCGAGTATCTTTTGTACCGCTGATGCCGCATCGGCAAATCGAGGGAAAGTTGCGGTTAACATGGCTCGATGTTGAGGATGAGGGATGAGGCGTAGAGTCGCTTCTGTAACGACTCCAAGGAGTCCTTCCGAGCCTACGAAAAGCTCATTGAGCGAGAATCCGGTTTTATTTTTATGACAACGGCCGCCAGTGCGAATTACGGTGCCATCGGCAAGAACTGTTGTCAGTCCCATCACGTAATTTTTAGTAACCCCGTATTTTAGACAGCGAGGTCCTCCGGCATTGGTAGCAATGTTTCCGCCTAAGGAACACTCTTTAAGTGACGCTGGATCGGGAGGGTAATACCAGCCAAGTTTAGCGGAGGCTTGTTGCAGTTCGGTCGTGATCACTCCTGGCTGCACTACCGCGAGGCCGTCGGTCGGGGAGATTTCGAGGATTTTGTTCATCCTCGCCACCGAGAGTACAATGCCGCCTTGGATGGGGACTGCACCTCCAACATAGCCCACTCCCGCTCCTCGTGTGGTGACAGGGATTTTGTTTTGATGGGAGAACTTTAGAGTTTCTGCAACGTCATTTGTGGAGTGAGCAAAAACGACGACCTCGGGTTCAGAACGGAAATCCCATTTGTCGATGGCGTGAGTTGCAATCGTTTCGGGAGCGACGGAAACTTGCTCGGCGCTGAGAAGAACAGAGAGTTGAGCAGAGAGTTTGGAAGGCATTGTCTGGTTGGCGAATCTATTAAATAACAAAGGTTTGAAGGGCCACAAAGAAAGAATGTGGTGCGGCCGATTCGTATGAGAACCTAGAATCGATTTTTTGTTGTTTGGTTATTCGGATTTTTGACTTCCGTTGATGGTGACCGTTTCGAGGACTCTTCCTTCTTCATTGTGAAGACGGAAGATCGCACGGGGGTGGCCGTCTTTGATATCAAAGGTGAGTTCTCCTACGGCCCAGGTGTTGCTGGGTTGGCCGAAGATTTGAGCGGAGCGGTCTTTACCAAAAGGCTCAGGGCCGGGACAACCTCCTAAGGTGCCGACTTCCAGCTCATGAATGGGTTTTCCGTTTGGACGGGGAATTTGAAAGCCGCGCGCGCCATGCCGGTCGCCGCTAAGAAGGATAACAGTAGTATTCTTTTTGGCGTCGATGAGTTGAAAAATTTCTTCTCGCCCTTTGGTGTCCCATGTTCCCCATGTATCTTTGGCCCTGGAGATGTAATCGGTCCACATTGTGCCGGAACTAATAAGAAGAAAAGGAGAGGAAGATTCTTTAATGCGCTTTTTAAGCCAGGCCATTTGTTCGTTTCCGAGGAAGCATCCCTTTTTACCGCGGGCGGGATGAATGCGGCAGGAGCGGGTATCTAAGGCTAAGTAGTGAATGGGGCCGAGGTGGCATTCAAAGTAAATGCCTTTGCGCGGGACGTCGCGCTCAGGGTTGTTCCAGTGGTCTTTCCAAGTTTGGCGCAACTTAACGACATTGATGGGGATACCACTTGTATGCTGGATACCCGAGGTGTCGTCGCCCCAGTAGTCATGGTCATCCCAAGTGGCGGAAGTTGGAACTTGGCGGAAGAGGTTCTGTAGAGGGGCAGAGAGATTACGTAAAAGGTAGTCGGATTCGATTAGGGGATATTCTTCTTTGCGGCCATCGACTGCGGAGTCTCCGATGAGAAGCATTGCTCTGCTGCCTCGCTCGCGCACAAGATCAACGAGGTGAGGGCGATACATGCCAGCTTTGTGAAAGTCGGCTCCAAAGGAAATACGAAAAGGTTTTTCAGATATTTCTACTGGGAAAGTCGTAAATTTTCCCTCGCCGAGAAGCTGATCCTTTTCATCAAAGACTTGGTAACGATAAGAGGTGTCAGGGGAGAGGTTTTGGCAAGGGATCGAAGAGATACGGGTAGCTTCAGTAGCAACGAACGATTTCTGTTCTCGGGTGTCCTCATTCTCGATGACGATTTTGATCTGAGTTGGTTCGGGAAGGTGCATCCATACCGATACGCCGGTAGTGGAAATATCTCCAAGGAGGGGGCCTCCTAAGATTTGGCGCCCATGCGACTGGCAAACGGCGGCTACTTTTTCATTGGGATTTTCTGTGGCAAAGGCTTTTCGGCAGGCTGTATAGAATTCGAGGGTTTCCTGAGGCTGGGCCTCATATTGGTTCATAATACGTAAATCGATCTCCAGTGTTCCTTTGTGTGCGTCTTTGAGGGAGACGTATTTTGAAGCGGAAGTGGATGCTTCGGTATTTTTTTGTGCGAGGACGCTGCCAGCGGCACAACCGGTGAGAGCGAGAAATTCGCGTCGGGTTTTGTCAGAACGATTCATTTATGAATTTCTTTTATTTTTTGAAATTTACGTCCTTCCAAGTCCTTACTCTAAGGAAGGCAGGGGAATGAAGGCCCGGCGGCCACTCACTGTCCGATAATACGGTGGAGTCGAAATGATGAAAGACGGACTCGATAAACCATTTTAAGGAGTTTTTTATACTTATGAGAAAGACGTTGTACTTCAGGAGTTTTGTAGTTGGTGATCATGTAGCGGCCAATAACTGTGAAGAGCTCATTACATTGGTTTGTCAAATGAGCGAGGTTTGAGCGAAGGGTGGTGAGTTCTTGGTTCATTTTTCCTATTTCACCGTATTGTTCTTCGGCTTGCATTTTGATGACTTCGGACTTTTTTTGCTTAGATTTGGCTATTCTACTATATTCTTGCTGAAGTTCGGCGAGTTTCTGATCAATTCGGTCTCTTTGTTCTCGAACTTTGGCAAACTCATCTCTTTTTTCACTGAGAGCTTGTCTGGTTTCGTGTGCGATGGAGTCCTGGCCAAGACCTTCTTGTACAAGAACTTCGAGCTTGGATTTTAAGGTGAGGTGATCACGTTTAATGGTGCGTCCAGTTTTTTGAATTTCTTCTCGTCTTTCTTGAAGGGCGCCTATTTTCTTTGCAAGAACATCATTGGGAGTATCTCCTTGTTCTTCTTCTGCCTCACGAGCTTGTTGAAGCGCTTCGTTGCGAGCTTCTTGATTCTTATCGATAGCTTCCTGCAGAGAGTCCACCTGTTGGCTGAGTTTGTTACGCTCGCCGACCAAGCTACGAATTCTCCAGTATTCGGTTCCAAGTTCGGGGACGTTTTCGACTGATTCCCAACAAAGTTCCCCGAGAATAACTTCGGATTCAGTCATCAGCTGGTTTTCGTTGGCTGCTTCGGTTCGATAGCGGTCTATAGGAGCTATTCCCGCAAATTTAAGGATTTTTGCGAGCAGAAACTTTGAAGTGGTCATTTGTTTTTGTGTTTCGAAGCCAAGCTTGTTTGAAGAGCGCTGATAACCTGAGAATCTTCGAGAGTAGTGATGTTGCCTGTAACCGTTCCGGTAGCAACGAGTTCTTTTAGGAGTCTTCGCATAATTTTACCTGAGCGGGTTTTTGGTAAGCGAGGAGCAAAGTGTATTTCGTCAGGGCGAGCGATTGCTCCGATTCTTTTGGCCACATGTTTGCGGAGCTCTTGATTGAGGTCTTCGCTCTCTTTTACATTGGTTTTGAGAGTGACAAAGGCGACAACGCCTTGCCCTTTTATTTCATGGGGGCGTCCGACAACTGCGGCTTCAGCTACCGCGGGATGCTCGACGAGTGAGGATTCTACTTCAGCGGTGCCGAGTCGATGGCCTGATACGTTGAGAACGTCATCGAGGCGACCAACGATCCAGAAGTAGCCTTTGCGATCTCGGAAAGCGCCATCACCAGCGGTATATTGCCCAGGGTATTCGGCCCAATAGGTCTTTTTAAAGCGAGCTTTGTCTCGGTAAATAGTTCGAGTCATGGAAGGCCATGGTTTTCGGATGACGAGTTTTCCACTCTCGTTAGGTCCACACTCGTTACCGACTTCGTCCAGAATAGCAGCATCGACTCCGAAGAAGGGGAGGGTAGCAGTTCCTGGAACGGTGGGGGTGACTCCGGGAAGAGGCGAAATCATAATAGCTCCGGTTTCGGTCTGCCACCAAGTATCGACGATAGGGCAACGACCTCCGCCAATTTTTTCGTGATACCACATCCAGGCTTCGGGATTGATAGGTTCGCCCACAGTCCCAAGTAGTCTGAGAGAAGAGAGGTCAGAAGCTGCCGGAAAATGATCGCCTGCTTTGATAAAAGCTCGAATTGCGGTGGGTGCCGTGTAGAAAATGGAAACTTGGTGTCGTTCTACCATATTCCAAAAGCGGCCGAAATCGGGGCAGTCGGGGGCACCTTCATACATGACTTGGGTGACGCCATTGGCAAGAGGTCCATAGACGATGTAGGTGTGACCAGTGATCCAGCCAACATCAGCGGTGCACCAGTAGACGTCATCATCTCGCATGTCGAAGATATACTTGCAGGTGGTGTAGGCCCCGGTCAGGTAACCTCCGCTGGTATGGAGAATTCCTTTAGGCTTACCAGTTGAACCGGAAGTGTAGAGGATAAAGAGAGGCTGTTCGGAGTCGAAGGCCTTCGCTTCGTGGACGGATGACACTTTGGCTGCTTCTTCGTGCCAATAGTAGTCGCGGCCCTTTTTCATCTTTATGTTTTCGCCCGTGCGTTGATGAACGATAACGGTATCGATACTTTTTTGCTTTTTGAGGGCTTCGTCTACGTTGGCTTTGAGAGGGACGATTTTACCTCGACGGTAGCCGCCGTCTGAAGTGATTACAGCCTTTGCTTTGGAATCTTCGATTCGATCTGCGATAGATTCCGCGGAGAAGCCTCCAAAGACGACTGAGTGCACAGCCCCTATGCGAGCGCAGGCTAACATTGCGATAGCGGCCTCGGGGACCATGGGCATGTAGATTAAGACGCGATCTTTAGATTTGATTCCGCGAGCAAGAAGAACATTGGCAAAGGTGCAAACTTCGCGGTGAAGTTGGAGGTAGGTGAGAGTGCGGGTTTCGCCCGGTTCGCCTTCCCAGATGATGGCGGCTTTGTTTCGTCGGTGGGTCGTAAGATGTTGATCGAGACAGGTCTCGGTAACGTTGAGTTGACCTCCCGCAAACCATTCCGCATAAGGCGCATCCCAAGCGAGGACCTTACTCCATTTTTTTTGCCAGACGAGTTCTTTGGCTTCGCGGGCCCAGAAGACGGAGGGTTTGTTGATCGATTCTTCGTAAAGGCTTTTGTATTCAGCCATTGAAGAGATTCGAGCATTTTTAGCGAATTCGCGAGAAGGCTTGAAGAGTCCTTTGGAGGGAGAGTTTTTTTCGGAGGTCTTACTCATGGATATGATGTCGCTAAGGGAAGCGAAGACGGGTGGGGGAGACAATCTCGAAATACGCCTTTCTAGCGGGGGGAAGGGGCTGTCCTGTTCGTGCGAATTTAGCGCAGGCTTGCCTGAGGACTATCTTCTTCTAGAACCTTCTTAGAAAAAAATGATTAGGTCAGTCGCCATTGTGGGAACCGGAGCAGTTGGAAGTTATTATGGGTGTCGTATTTCCAATGAGGGGTATGAGGTTCGATTTCTACTTCGAAGCGACTTTGAAGCGGTGAGCGAACGGGGATTTGAGATTGAGAGCTATCAAGGAGATTTTGCGCTCAGGGATCCTCAAATTTATCAAAATAGTGAGGAAATCGGCCCAGTGGATTTGGTGCTGGTTTGTTGGAAAGCGACCGCAAATCCCCATGCCGCCGAAGTGATTTCGCCTCTTCTGCACGAGAAAACTCGCATTTTGACCCTTCAGAATGGATTAGGGAACGTCGAGCACTTGGATGGATTATTTGGTGCTGATCGTGTCTTGGGTGGGCTTTGTCTCGTTTGTCTTAACCGCCTGGAGCCGGGAAAGATACGGCATCAGAGAAATGTTAAAGATGGGATCACGATCGGAGAATTGGGGAAGAGCGAAGTTCTAGCTGAGCTGTCTTCGGTGTTCGGGCCGTTTGTGCAAATTGGGACTACGGATAATCTGGCACTCGCACAGTGGCGAAAGCTTTTTTGGAACGTCCCTTTCAACGGTTTTTGTATTACTGAGGGAGGGGTTGATACAGAGGAATTACTCAAATTGCCTGGGATGAAACAGCGTATCGAAGATTTACTCGTTGAGTTACAGCAGGGAGCAAAAGCTTGCGGATTTTCGATTGCCGACAAGTTTGTGTTTCAACAGGTTCCGTTTACGGAGTCGTTGGGAGCGTATCATCCTTCGAGCTTGTTGGATTACTTGCAGGGAAATTCAGTTGAGTATGAGGCCATCTGGGGGGAGCCTTTGCGGCGGTGCGAAGCTGCTGGGGCTGAGATGCCGCTCTTGAATGCTCTTTGCGCAAAATTGCAAAGTTCTTTAGAGTAAAGAAATGTGAATGAGTTCAGGCCGGCAGGAGTTTTTTCTTTGAATTAAAGGGGGATAGCCCGCTACGGAAAGTTTAAGTTTTAGAGGGCACGTTTATTAGGGCTGCCTTGTTCACAGAGTTATTCACAAATTGTTGAGCGTTACTGAGCTGTGGTTGAACAAGATAGTGAGCGAAATAAGGGCTTCTCGGATTACGAAGGAGCATTGTCTACTGGATGAAACGCTTCGCTCCCAAGTTATTCACGAGAGTTTAACAGTTGGACAAAGAGAGTAGGATTGGAGAGATCAATGCCGAGGTTCAAATGTGAATAACTTGCGAAGAACGGCGAAGCCAAGATTGGTGATGACGAATTTTGTCAAAAACCTACATCCTTAGGAGGAAAGGATGTCATGATTTGATTCTGAAAGGGAAACAAAAAATTAACTAAATTTTTGAGGTTGCGGCCCAAAGCCCCAGGGCGGGATTGGAAATATAGTAGAAGCGGCTGCCGTCCTTATCGACCTGCCATCCATCTTTCAGAGTTTCGGGCTGATAGAACGCGAGAGCCTCCTCAAGATCGCGGTATTGGTAGCCGACTCCCTCGATTTCGTCGCGAGTCAGATGGCCGGGGCAGTAAGTGACCTGAAAGCGGTTTTCTGATGAGCCGTGGATGAGGTGAGCGGCGGCCGATAGGTTATCGGCGAGTTCAGGATTTTCCTCGACGAAGGTCATAACTTCAGGAGAAGTCCGGTAACCGTATTTGCGAATCAGGCGGTCAATTTCGGGATCTTCACCGAATTCTTTTACAGCTGGGGCAAGAACGGTGAGCTCGCCGCCAGTGGCAATAGCCATACGAGTGCGGTAGATAGCTTTGTTGCCGAGCCAAGTGGAATGAAATTCAGTAGGATCGAGATAGCAGACGATGCGCTCGGGTTCTTCGTCGAGTTGGGTAAAATTGACTTCAACAGCGAGTGTGGCGGCAGTTTCAAAAGGTTCGTGTCCGGTTCCAATGTAGAGGCCACGAGTGGCCAAGCTTCCGTCTTCGCGCGGACCAACGACGGTTTGTACGTAGACGATAGGTAGTTCTTGGCAGAAGAGTTTTTCGGCCTCGTTGAGGATACGACGGAGCGGGGTATCAGCTTTACCCATCATGCGCTCCATTCCGTAGGCAGCTCCAATAAAGTGGGATTCGTTAATGCCTGTTACTCCACCGGTGCCAACGAAGAGGTTCTTGTTTCCATTAGCCATGCCGATGACTTCATGGGGGACCACTTGGCCAATCGAGAGAATGAGATCGTGGCCGCCCTCCCAAACCATGCGGTTGAGTTGGGCTGGCCAGGCCTTTTTCCAAATTCCTTGAGTAGTTTCTGATACAAAATCAGCAGGGACTTCACCGATCGTCACCACGTCTTCCCTCCAATGGTGTGGGCGAAAAAGTTCGTGAGGGATCCCCGGAAACATCTCGTCAAGCTGTGTTCCAGGCATAGGGACATGAGTCCCAAGGGCTGGAAGGATATCGGTGAGTTGGTCTCCATAGTATTGATAGGCTTCGCAGGTGAGGAGCCCAGCCCGGGAATTGAAACGAGTGAAATCTGGAGGAATGACGAGGACCTTTTTCTTGGGTGCTAAACTCGACAACGCTTTTCTAAGAGCTTCGCGTAAATCCTCATCGCTGAGGTCAGTGGTAGGGGAGCCTTGGGAGTAGAGAAGCATGAAAAAGTAATTATGAGGCTCCTTTTTCACTAAAGAAAAGCACTTTCGAAGGGAAAGAGGGTGATTAGAATTTGGAAATTTTGGGAAAAGAAATCATGAGTTCCTACGACAGGTAGCAGATTTTGAAGGCAAATTTTTTGCTGTTCTTGCTTGGCCACCAGTTCGGAGGCTTTTAAGTCATTTCGTTCAAGCGGAACTCTTGTTTTTGCTAATTCAAGCACGGATTGGAGTAAGTTACCCACCGCTGCTCAACAGGTGCTAGCTCAAGAAGATATGGGGAATACGATTCCTCAAGTTGTGGTGACGACTGCCGATGGCGGAGCGGGTATTCAAGGATTTGGTTACAAGACGCTCAGTGAGGATACTAGGAAAGCGGTAAGGGAGTTGAAAAAAACTTTGAAAACTACTGATGTTTTGGGCGCGGGTGGTGATTCTTTCGCATGTCGAACGGGAAGGAACTTTCTTATGATATGAAGATGCTTTCGGAAAAGTCGCAGGAGTTGATTCTTGAGTCTCTCTGATTTCTTCTGAGATCGTATTTATTAAGAGGAGCACCCTGAAGGTGCTCCTTTTTTTTGAACCGGTAGAAGGAGTCATTAAGGAGGCAGATTGATGGGTGAAGGATGCGTAAAACAATCCCTAGAGGAGAAAGATCATGAGGCTTGGAGGAGGAAAGGGGGAAAAGTCTCAAATGTCGCTATAGCTTGCGTGATTGAGCTATTCCCGGAGCCGAGCTTTCTGGCTTGGCCCTCTAGGCTATAGAGGAGGTATGCGAGGAGTCTTTCTTTTCGTCTTTCAGGGTGATTTTCTACTTTACACCCAACGCAATCAAAGTAGGGTGCGCGCCCCGCAACGGGAAAATCTATGAAAGTTCTCAGTTCTCTTGCATCAATGAAGCGCCGTCATGCTGCTTGTCAGGTCGTGAAGCGCAAAGGTACTCTTTACGTGATCAATAAGACTGAGCCTCGGTTTAAGGCTCGTCAGGGAACGACTAAAGGGACGAAGCTTTCCAAGAAAGGCGTTAAGTAAGCTAAGCGCGTTTTTCTAAGCACTTTTTAATGGGCGGCCGAATTGGTCGCCTTTTTTTATTAGCATTGGGGGGGAAAGAATGCAGGTTTGGATTCATGGAAACACTCGTCGAACGCGATTCATGGCTTGCTCCGAATGAAGAGAAAATTCGGCAACGCCGTGAGAAGTTTGAGTTGTGGCTTGAGGGGTATGGAGGTGAATCTAGCTTAGCAGAATACGCGCTGAGGTATCAATATTTTGGTATTCATTTTGATAGGATAAAAAGAGAGTGGGTCTATCGCGAATGGGCACCTCATGCCCAGGCTCTTTTCTTGATTGGTGATTTCTGTACATGGTCGCGTGAGGAATGGCCTCTGACTCGTCTTGAGAATGGTGTGTGGGAAGTTCGTTTGCCGGCCGAGATCTTGACTCACGGCGCTCGTTTGAAGGTTCACGTGGTGACGGCCAATGGTGCGCGGGATTGCATCTCTGCTTATAGTCGACGGGTTCTTCAAGATGAGCGAGATAAGCAATTTGCTGGGCAACTTTGGAATTTTGAAAATAATTACGAATGGATTAGTAAAAGTCCTCTCGACGAGGGGCCAGTGGAAGAGTTAAAGATTTATGAAGCCCATGTAGGGATGGGGACGGAGCAAGAGAAAGTGGGTAGCTATCGTGAGTTTGCTTTCGAGGTTTTGCCTCGTGTTGTGAAGGGTGGTTATAATGCGGTGCAACTGATGGCCATTGCGGAGCATCCTTATTATGGCTCTTTTGGCTACCATGTGGCGAATTTCTTCGCTCCTAGCTCTCGCTTTGGGACACCTGAGGATTTAAAATTTTTAATCGATGAGGCTCATCGGCTTGGGCTGATCGTTCTTATGGATGTGGTGCATTCCCATTCGGTGAAAAACATCGAAGAGGGCTTAGCCGGAATTGAACAGGGGGAATCTCTTTATTTTCTGGAACGTGATCACCCGCAATGGGATTCACGTCTTTTCGATTATGGACGAGAAGAGGTGAGGCATTTTCTTCTCTCTAATCTTGCCTACTGGTTGCAGGAATTTCGTTTTGATGGTTTTCGATTCGATGGCGTGACTTCCATGCTTTACCAGCATCATGGGAATATTGCTTTCGATCACTACGACCGGTACTTTGATAGTGAGGTTAATCAAGAGGCCGTGCTCTACCTGCAGGCGGCGAATACTCTCGTTCATAAGCTAAGGCCTAATGCGGTGACGATTGCCGAGGATATGAGTGGAATGCCAGGGCTGTGTCGCCCGGTGAGTGAAGGAGGGATTGGGTTTGACTATCGTTTAGCGATGGGAGTGCCAGACTATTGGATTCGGTTGCTTAAGCATGAGCGTGATGAGGATTGGAATCTTGATGAAATGTTGGATGTGCTGACGAATCGTCGTTCTGAAGAGAAAACGATTGCTTACGTTGAAAGTCATGATCAGGCCTTGGTAGGAGATAAGACCATCGCTTTTTGGCTGATGGATTCAGCGATGTATGAGCATATGAGTTGTGACGATGATCATGCTGCAATTACACGAGGAATTGCGCTCCATAAGATGCTTCGACTAGTAACTTATACTTTGGCGGGAGAGGCTTACTTGACCTTTATGGGGAATGAGTTTGGTCATCCCGAGTGGGTGGACTTTCCTCGCGAGGGAAATGGTTGGAGTCATCAATATGCGCGACGGCAGTGGTCTTTAATCGATAATCAAGAACTCAGATATCGGCAGTTGGGAGAGTTTGATAGTGCGTTGTTAGGTGAGACAGCCGGGCTTCTTTCAGAGTCTGATATGCAGGTGCTGAATGTTGATGTTGAGAATAAATGTTTGCAGATACGACGTGGTCCTTGGGTGATCGTGGCGAATTTTCATCCCGATCGTTCCATTTACGATTATCGCTTTATCTTGGACAAGGATGGAGAGAAGCTAACCTGTATAGTCTCAACGGATGAGAAAGATTTTGGAGGATATGAAGGATTGCGAGCGGGAGAGAGCTTTCCAGTGGCTGAGCGAGAAGTGTCTCTCTACTTGCCTGCGCGAGTTGGTGCGATCTTGCGGATTTCGTAATCTTGGTTCTGAGCATTAGAAAAGATTCTTCGATTTTTTTCGCTTTCTAAGCCGAGTAGAGCGCTTTGTTGATCGACTGAGAACCGCTCTAGAAAGTTGGTGAACGATGGGGGAGTCGCCTTTGTGGGGCTAGTGCCTGGCTTGGTATTTTTGCTCGAAGGGTTAAGACTCGAGAGTTGTGAGGGGAAAGCTCAAGAGCTTTTGAGATTTCTTCTTGAGCCTTTGTGATGTTCTTTGCTTCCAAATAAGTGGTTGCTTTGAAGTAGTGGCAAGTGAGTGAATCCATTCCGTTTGCTTCAGCTTGTTCAATAGTTTCAAGAGCATCTTCAAATCTTCCTAGGGCTCGGAGGGGGTCCCCACGAAGAAGATAAAGTTCGGGTGTAATGGGTTCTGAATGGGTGAGGCGTTGGTCAAGGCTTTGGATTACGACTTCAGGTTGCCCGAGGTGGATGTTGATTTCAG
>CAYUHN010000068.1:0-15986 GCA_964444495.1 uncultured Roseibacillus sp.
TGGGTGCGTCCGGGATAGCTGAGGCTGGCGAGGCGGTGTTGTCCGTCGTAGCTGTAGTTGATGGTTTCTCCTTTGGGGTTGGTGCTGGAGAGTTTGAGGATGCCGTCGAAGGTGCAGGCGTCGGTGCGCATGACGGGGGTGTCGGGGTCCCAGAGGGTGTGGGTCTTGCGGGCGAGTCCGTCGTAGCGGAAGGCGGTTGCTTGGCCTTCGCCGTCGAGGACTTGGGTTAGGTTTCCGGCGTCGTCATATTCGTTGCGGACTACGATTTCGGTAGTGGTGGGGGTGTAGGTGGTGGCGTTGGGGTTGGTGGGGTTGCCGTTGAGTGGGTTAGTTGCGGTGGTGGTGAGGCGGTTGAGGGCGTCGTAGCGATTGCGGGTGATGTTGCCGTTGCCGTCGGTGGCGGCGAGGATGTTGCCGTTGGGGTCGAGGAGGTTTGTGGAGAGGATGTCGAAGGGGTTGAGTGAGTCTGGGTTAGGGGAGGGGATTCCGGTGGAGGGGTTGGAGAGGGCGCCGATGGCTCGGTAGGCGCGGTCGTAGAGGGTGCGGGTGGTGTTTCCTCGGGGGTCGGTGACGGAGAGGGGATTTCCTACGCCGTCGTAGTTTGTGGTGATGAGGGGTTGTTGGGTGAGGATTGGGGAGTCGGGATTTTCGGCGTTGGTGACGGCGGGGTGTCGCTCAAGGGTTTTGCGGTTGCGGGTGTCGTATTCGTAGCTCCATACGAATCCGAGTGGATTGGTGGTGGAGGTGACGTTACTATTGGCGTCATAGTTGGTGATGATGAGTGGTGAGCCGAGGAGGGGGTCGTTGGGTGAGGTGCGATTGACCACTCCGGTGATGGGGTCGGGGGTCCAGGCGTGTGTGGGGCGACCGGCGGAGTCGTATTCTTGTTCGCTTTCGCGGTTCTCGGGGTCGATTGTTTTCCAAGGGAGACCGGTGCTGGTGTAGAAGGTGGTGGCGGTGGCTTCTTCGGCGGTGCCGAGGGCGTCGGTGACTTCGAGGGTTCGGCCTAGTCCATCGAGAGTGGTGAAGGTGATTTTTCCTCGGTCATCGATGATTTCGCTACGGAGGCTTTCTTTTCCGGGGGTTGCGATTTCGCTGGTGAGGAGGAGTCCGTAGTTGTTTTGGGTGCTGCTATAGTTATCCGCGAAGGTGGCTCCGCTGTTACGGTATTGGGTGTGCGCTTCAAGCGGGCGATAGACGGCGTCGTGGATGAGGTAGGTGGTGAAGCTTTCGGGGGCGGTGGTGGCGATGGTGCTGGCTCCGGCTGGAAGCGTTCGCACGGCGTCGTGCTGGATGGCCATGGTGGGTTTGAATCCGCCGCTAATGAAGCCTGAGGCACCGGGGTTGGCATCAAGGATGACTCCGTCGATAGTAACTTGGTCTTGATAGGCGAATTCGGTATGGGTTTTGTCGAAGCGTTGGGCGCGGATGGCGTCGGTGTCCCCAGCTTCCCAGTTCCCATAAACGTGGAGGGGGCGTTGGAGGGCGTCGTAGGTGGTGAAGCCCTGAATGCCGCGCGCGTCGGTGACGAGGGTGGGGGAGTTTACGGCGTTGTAGGTGAGGGAGGAGACGAGGTCACTGGCTCCTGGGCTGCCGCGTGAGGTCTCGGGGATAATGCCTAAGGTATTCGGTTGGGGGAAGCTGGTGTCTTCGGAGGAGGTGGTTGGCTCGAGGTCAATGATAGTGTCGGTTAGGCGGTTGAGGGCGTCGTGATGGAAGAAGCTTCGGTTGCCTTCTTCATCTTCAATGAGCGCTTGGTTTCCGTTGGAGTCATACCAGAATCGCTTTTGTGCTGCTCGTGGTCCAGTGGAGGTGCCGGCGATTGGGTAGGTGACTGTTTCGAGACGATTGAGTGCGTCGTATGTGAAGAGGGTGGTGTTTGCGCGGGCGTCTTGACTGGAGAGTCGGTTATTATTGAGGTCGTAGGTATTGGTGGTGGTGAGGGCTAGGTTGTCGGGATCGACGATGGATTGGAATACGCGGCCGCGTGAATCGGGAACGTAGGCGGTGACGAGGGGGACTTCCCATGCTTGTCCAGAGAGGTTGCTGTAGACTTGCACGGTGCTGCGAGTCATGAAGGCGGGAAAGGCGGGATTGGTGAACTCATAGAGTTCGTCGCGGAGAGTGACTCCCGCGGAGTCCACGACGGTCATGCTCGTGCGACGCCCGAGGGCATCGACATTGTAAGTTGTCGTGGTGCCGTGAACATCTGTCATGGAAGACATGATGCGGAAATTGTTCGAGTAGCTATACTCCTCAGTTCGATTTAGGGCATCGGTCTTCAGTGATGGGTCAGCCCAAGTGGTCATGAAGTCGGGGGCGTTTGGCAAATCGACCACTGCTCCTGAGGAGATTGAGTCATTGTAGCTCCATTCACAGACATTCCCAGAGAGGTCGGTCATTCGACTCAGGCTCAGACCTGAGGCAAGATCATATTCGAAGGTTTCGGTTCCGAGATAGCCATCCTCTGAAGGGCGGGCCCCATGATGAACATCCATCGTGGTGTAGTAGACCATCCATTCAGAAGAGGTGGAGTTGCCTCCGCCGCTGTATGTCGTATTTTGGCGAACAATTTCTCCTTCTACTCCACCGAAGTCGTAGTGGGTCTGATTGCCAACGGCATCGGTGATGATGGTGCCAGAAGTAGCGGTATAGGTGGGGCCATATTGTTGTGCGGTATCAGCAGTTTTAGAGAAGAAAGCTGTTCCAATATTATCTGGTAGCTCTACGGAACTGACTTGGCGGGGGAGTCCATACTGGGTCAGAAAGCTGCCTGGGTTGCCAGCAACGGACTGAAAATTCATTTCATCGATTTGTTGTTCGGCAATGTTAGCAATATTATCAGGAAGGCCTCGGGTGCCCGCGTTGAGAATAGTGCGTCCACCGTTTGCGGTGAAGTAGCTGCTTGAGCGGTCGAAATCATAGTTGATTGTGGTGGTGTTGCCGCGTCTGTCGGTAATGGTGTGTAGATTACTGTGGAAGTGGAAGGTGATGTCGTTGACCTGTAATTCTTGATCGCTAACGGTTTCGTATTGATAAGATTCACTGGTTCCATCTTCGTAATCAACGCTATCAAGCGTGTAGTATTTAAAGTCGATAGCTTCTCCGAAGAGGCCTGGGGTTTGAGGCTTGGTGATGGTTCTCTCGGTGTAATTGAAGTCAATGTTATGCCCTCGGGGGTCGGTGAGGCGCTCAATACGGCGACAATCAGAGCTTCTTTGAATCGTAATAGATTGGTCTGGACGATCAGGAGAAGAAATTTCCTCTGGAATTAAGGAGATATTAGACGAGCCGTAGTCATATTCCATCGATACTCCGAAACGGTCTTCGACACTTTGAAGGCGCCAATACGTATGACGACGAATGGAGGCGCTGCCGCCGATTCGATCCGTGGTATAGGTTAGCCAGAGGTCGGTTGCTTCAAAGACGAGCCGGTTGCCGTACTTCTTTTGAAGAACGAGATTATTGCCAATCCGTCTGAGTGTATTGAGATAAGTTTTTTTATCGACTCGAGCTGAAGGCCAAGGGAAGAACGTCTCAAAATCGGTTGTTCCAAAGCGGAGACGGCGTCCTCCTTCATCTGCCACCGTTACGCTTGCAGGTTCGGTTGAATTGGTTCCTCGGGTTTCGACGATTTCAACGTAAGAGCAGAGATTCGAAGACCAGCCGACTCCAAATGGGTCAGTGAATCTTTCGTTAGGATACAATCCGCCGCGATGATTCCATTGAGTTTCTTGAGCATTGGCATTGGTCTCTAATAGAAGATCGCTGGCAGCAAGTGGGACATGAATAAAGGAGGTGTCATGGTGGAAATTGAGGCTGAAGGCATCGACGTAAGATTGTTCAAAGTAAGAGCTAGTTTCGCCTTCTTGTTGAGGTTGTTCGTCAGGAAGCGGTCTACCGTTGAGGGATACTTTCCGGTAGCGCGGGCCGACTGCATCCGATCCTCCAAAGCTTTCCGCCCAAGAGGATGAGCCTAGAGGGAGGCGGTAAGTTCTGCCGTTAGTATCAGGATCACGGATGGAGATATAGTTTTCAGCGAAAACTTGTAGGCAAGATGTGGTTTCATTCTCGTCACCACAATCGGGAATAAAGGCAGGTTCAAAGTTGGAATAGGTCGGGACGGTATTAGAGAATCTAGAGCTTAACTCTGTGACTACATTCTCCCGGCCTGTAAAAGGAAATCCATAGCTTACAGGAAGGACATCAGAGGCCGTTGAGATTGTTCCGATTGGGTTAGGAGAATTCGTCTCACTGACTTCAAGAAAAGTTCTTAACGGTTCGATATTAGAGCTTTGAATAATAAAACCGAGATTGTAATTGGTGACTGAATCTTGAAAATTTACGACGCCTACTTGTCCGTATGGCAAGCAGTTAACGTCGGTGATGGAGGGCCCCATGAAGTCATTCGGATCAAATGGTTTAGATGAAGCTTCCAAAGGATTGGTGCCTGCCGCTACTTCGTCGCCGTCACTAATTGAATCACCATCAGTATCGGGGTTATTGACGCTAGTTCCAGCAATGGCTTCTTCAAAGAAGAGTAAGCCGTCATTATCTTCGTCTGAAAAATCAGCGTCCGAAATTAAGGGGTTGGTATTGGTACTTGTGACCTCTTGGCCATCAGTAAGACCGTCGCCGTCAGTGTCTGGTAAGGTTGGATTCGTGAAGTTTTGCCATTCGGCGAAGTTGTCGAGGCCATCAAGGTCAAAATCTGCAGAGGCAGCCACTAAACCTCCTAGGAAATGATTCTCCCACCAATCAGGAATTTGATTCGAATTACTGTCATTGCCATTAAGTGAATCGTCCAGCGCCCCGAAGACAAAACGTTCGTATCGGTCTTCAATACCATTGTTGTTGGTGTCAATTGCAGCTCCTTCTGCTAGATTGAGAACGAGTTCATAAGCATCAAGGTCTGGGTTCCAAACGGCTTGTAATCCATCATTAAAAGCTAAGGTCGAATAGGCTCTATTCTCGAATTCGCGTTCAAGAGTCAGTAGGAGCTGACCCTGACAAGAAACTTGGTAGACGAGAGGGGAAAGGGCCGTGAACGAGAGATCTTCCCAAAAGATTCCATTGAGTTCTACGATGTCACCTGAAAGAAGGCCTCGTTCTTGAATGATGTCTGGACCCTCTCCTTTATTGATGATGTATCGATCTTCGCCGAGACCGCCATCTAGTTCATCGATGCCAGGGCCTCCTTCTAATCGATCATTGTCAGGGCCTCCGAAGAGCTGGTCATTACCTTCGCCTCCAAAAAGGGAGTCATTTCCCGCCAAGCCATTCAGATTGAGATCATCGCCTATAGTGCCGTTGAGTGTATCATCTCCGGAAGCCGGAGGTGAAAGGACATTCATATAAATGTCTCTCGCGTAACGTTGAGTTCCATCGGAGACACTTTTGATTGTGAGACGGGCTGGCCCAAAGGTTCCGGGAGGAGTGGAGTCGGTCGAGAAAGTAAGTTTCCAGTCAAGGTTTTGTCCCGTGACTTGGTTTGGAGAGACCTCTAGCCATGAGAGGGAACCTGCCTCAGGTTCTAGCAAGAGAGAGATAGGAGCTAAGGGAGGGAAAAAGAATCCTTCTGGGGTGCCTTGTGCCGAGTTGTAACGATGAATCGTGGTTCCGCTATCTTGGAGAGGGTTTTGGACTCCGGTGAGGAAGGTTACCCCGAATGAGTTGCCCACCACGGGAGGAATTGATTGATAATTGAATTCGATTTGACCGCCTTCATGAAGCACTGCCTGAAAGTCATGAAGGACAGGAATGAACCCTCCGTTACCATCTGGAAATTCTAACAGAATATTTGTCCAAGAGACGACAGCGTGAGCGGTCTGGCCACTATTAGCAGGAAATTCTTGAAATCGGACTTCGCCCTGGGAACCGAGGGAAAAGATGGTCATGTAGGGGGCAATCAGTCCTGCATGAGCCGTGGTATTTGGAAGAGGGTCTAGTAAACCAAGAGGAGCTCCCGCATTAGCTCCCGGATCGATCGTAGTAAGAAATCCACGTAACGAGATGAAGAGCTCATTATAAGTTTCGTTATAAAAAGGAAAATCGAACGCGAGGGTCTGAGAAGCAATGGCAGCAGGATCGGTTTGAAAGTCGAGTAATTGCCCCGTAGTTGATATGTCTATCCAGTTATAGGCAGGCCCATTAGGTTGATGAGAGCCCGTGTAATTGTAGACAATTGAATCCGAGTTGGGATCTTCTAGGCTGAGGCTTAATTGTTCGGCCGGATTGGGATTGGGGAGACTAAATGAAAGGCATGAGGAAGTCGACTGATGCAGATCGAGAACAAGAGGGCCTTCTTGAGAGGCCGGATTGTTGCCTTCTGTTCCCTGAACGAATTCTTGCCAATCACCTTCACCGTCCGAATCGGTGTCGATAAGAAATGGGTTTGTTTGGTTGCTAGCTGTGGCGGAGAGTTCTTGTTGATTCGTCAGGCCATCGTTGTCGAAGTCCGCGGTTTCAACGTCCGCCGGAGCGCCCGGGAAAGCAGCCATTCGAAAGAACTTATACGGGCCTTGAGAAAACCCAACTGGATGAGCTGGGTAAGAATCGGGTCCTGTAATACCTGCTCTAATTTCGGGAAAGAAAGTCCAGTTTACAAGGTCGTTACTTTGTTGGAAAAAGTAGGTAAAATTGGGATCACTTTGCCACTGGTATTCGACCCCATTTTCGATGGGGACAATTTTTTCGTTCAGAAATTGACCATGGAGGGAGGTGAATCCAAGAAGGAAGCTGATCAGAGTTAAAAACGAGGGGAATATTCGTTTCACTAGGCATCTTTTAGGATGAAAGGTGAACTTATTCAATTGAAATAGAGAAAGGATAAGATGTGTTTAATGTGTATTTAGTTAAATATTTTCATAGCTTTGAAAATTTTGGATTAAGAAGCTCTAATCTTTTTGACTTCAGTGGTTTAAGTGTTGTTTGTTGAGCGTGCTTGAGTCTCTTCAGATGTCTTCAAAATTCGATATGCCGTGTCGGGTGGACGAATCCCTTTGTTTTTACTGAAATTTTACTCAGAGGGCGCCCTTACTATTGTTGTATGTTCATGAGCAATGGATGGGTGATAGCCGCTTGCTGTTTAGGTTTAGGGGCGCTTTTTGCGGACAATGACTTTGCCGATGAACCGCTTTTCGCTCATGCGATGGGGGTTGAGGTCAGGGAGATTGATAGTTTGCCGACCGTTTTTCAGTATGGTGAGATCCGGCCTGATTTCGAGGTAAGAGAGGTTACTGAAGGACCTCGTCGAAGTTGGTTGCTTGATGGGGAGTGGTCTTTGCGTTTCGAGGGGCAAAGAGAGGCTGGGCTGGTGGAAGTTCCTCATTCCTGGGGAATGCTATCAGGGAGTGTTTATTGGGAAGACGAGGATGAGACTTTTGAAAATCCGGCTCGTTATAATGGTGCTGGATACTATGAAAAACGTTTTGAAGTGAATTTTAAAACCGGTTCTAGTTATCGATTGGCTTTTCATGGAGTTCGTGAACGGGCACGGATCATGTTGAATGGAAAAGAGATTGCTCAACATGAAGGGGTGGGAGCTCCTTTTTCGGTGAATGTGAGTGACTCTCTTCGTGATGGAGAGAATCTTCTAGAGCTTAAAGTGATGCGCCAGCCTGTTTATCGTATGAATGAGGAGGGTGAGCGAGAGGGGATCAAGCGTAGCCATTCACTTTATTCTAAGCCGACCGACTATTGGGCTTACGCGGGTATTACGGGGTCGGTCGTATTATGGGAGGAGCCTTTGACGACTTTGCGAAAAGTGCAAGTTCAAGTGAAGGGTGAACATTTGCAAGTGAGAGCATTTTTGCAAAATTTTTCAGAACAAGCGTGGCAAGGACAGCTTGCTTTAGCGCTTGAAGAGACCGAGGGGGAATTGGTGAGTGTCTCGGTGAAGATTGGAGCTGCTGATTTTTCTGCGTTTGAGGTCTTGATGGCGATTGCTGATATTCCGGGTGGTTTGGAGGCTTGGAGCCCCAATAGTCCGAAGTTGTATCATCTTTCCGCTCATCTTCTGTCGGAAGAAGATGGTCTTTTGGTGGATGCGCTTGAGACTCGTTTTGGTCGTCGTGAATTTCGTGTTGCTAAGGAGAAACTACTATTAAATAAGGAACCGGTCTTCCTGAAAGGAGTTTCTTCTTATTGTGAGACGGAAAGAGGTGCTGCAGTCACTCGGGAAGAGAAGAGGCAAATTCTGAGCTTGGCGAAAGAGGCCGGAGCGAATTTTGTTCGTCTGCCAGTTCGTCAGCGAGATCCTTTGACCTATCAACTAGCGGATGAATTGGGCCTTATGGTGAGTGGTGAGTGGGGAGGGTTCTGGTATCAAGAAGATGCGATGGTAGCCCAGACCGAGGATTCGCAGTCCATTTATCAGTCTATGGGTCGAGTTGCCGTTTGGGATTTAATGAATCGACCTTCGGTTGTGCTTTGGTGCACGAACAATGAGTGCGATCAGTTTAGCAAAGCTTATCGGCCTTTTTTAGAAATGAATCGTTTTCTGGTTCGAGAGTTAGACGAAGGACTTCTTCCTATTACTTGGGCAGGTTGGCACCCGTATCAGGGAACCCCTCATTTTGACCTCGCTGATATCGTGGGCTTCAACGAATACCGTGGTTCACTCGATAAGTTTTCAGATTTGCTTCCAGATATGAGGAAGGTAGTAGAAGAGAATAGCGGGAAACCGATTGTAATTATGGAAAATGGAGCATGGTCTCGATTGGGGAGGCATGGTTCTTCTTCGCGTAAAGGGACTGAAGAATGGCAAGCTAGCCTTATCGCTAGGCAGTGGGAAGTTTTGCAGGACTTTCCTTCTTTGGTTGGGTACACCTACTGGATTCTAAAGGACTACCGGAGCCGAGAGCCCTATACGGCTAATCGAGGAAGTCGTGGTTGGAGCCGAATGGGGCTTTATAGCTACGGTGGTGAGTCGAAGTTAGCACGGGATACGTTTCGAGATACCGCGATGGAGGCTAGTCGGGAAAATTGAAGAGACGCGATTTTACAACTAAGGACTTATATTCATGGATTAGGGGCTGCAGGATCGAAGTTCCACTCCTTCTCCGGCATCGAGGACTACAATTTTATCTAGGATGCCGCGTCGGTCAGCTTCTTGTAATAATCGTTCTTCGGGTTCATGAGGTGCCTCGTTTCCGAGCGGGAAGGTGGCGTGGTGCATGGGGATGAGCGTCTTTGCTCCGAGTTCGAGAAAGGCCTGTACGGCTTCTTCAGGATTTAAGTGAACATCTCTTCCACTAGGAGCTTCGTAAGCACCGATTGGCATAAGCGCGATATCGATTTGGTGTCGGGAGCCAATTTCTCGGAAGCCATCGAAGTAGGCACTGTCCCCAGCGTGATAGATTGTTGCTAAAGGAGTTTTGACCAGGAACCCGCCGTAGTCTCGATAAGTATCATGGCCATGGCGGGCACCCCAATGATGGGATGGAGTGTGAGTGACTTCGAATCCGTCGTATTCTTTGGTTTCCCAGATCGCCATTTCGGTGACTCTCTCAAAGCCGAGTTGGCGAACAAGGGAAGCATTGCCGCGGGGGACGACAATTCCTTGTTGTGCTTGAATAGCTCGGAGGGAACGACGGTGCATGTGATCATAGTGCGCGTGAGAGACGCATACGAGGTCGATCTCAGGAAGGCTCTTGAGGTGCAGGCCTGGTTTCTGTTGTCTTCTAACAGGCCCATGCCACTCGGCCCAATTAGGGTCAAAGATGATGGCTTGTTCTCCGAATTGGAGAAGGAAAGAGGCGTGTCCGATCCAAGTCACTCGTACGTGTTCTTTTTTCGGCGGGCTAGTGTTGGCTTGCAGAGTTTCGCCCTTAGGTTGGCGAAACATTTGGGGAATCACACGATGCCGCCAGAAGCGATAGGAACGCCGAGCCCAACCTTTTTTGGGGAAAATACCTGAGTAGCGATGCGTGGAATCGTTCATATGGGGGTATGTATAACAGCCTCTAAGTTAAAGAGCTTTCAGGATGAAGGGACAGTCTTTTTGCAGGATTAGAAAAAGTAATGGCAGGTAAGAAAATTTTTGATAAGCTCTTAGTGCTCAAAAAATATCTTATGAAAAATCCCTATAAAAACTCTTATGCTGTATCACGTTATGGCTTCTCTCTGATCGAACTTTTAGTGGTAATCGTAATCATCATCACGTTGATGGGAATTCTGATTCCGGTTATTGCTGGGGCTAATGCAAGTGCTACTCAAGCCAGAGCTAAAAATAATCTGACCCAGCTCGTGACTGCGGTCGATACCTATTACAGCACCTATAACATTCTTCCGGCAAATACTCGTTCGGCTCCTTCTCAGGATTTAGAGGTGAATACCACGGAGCCGATTATGTCGGTTCTTGCAGGTTTCAACATCGATGAGCAAAATCGGAAAGAGCAGAAGTTTTTTACCGGGGAAGTGGCCAGGGGAACTTCTCGTAGTAATTCAACCAATGGGCTCTGGATTGAGAATAATAGTGCGATTCTGTGCGACCCTTGGAAAAAAAGAGGAACAAAGCGGGGCTATCTTCTTCTTCTTGACTACGATTATTCGGAAAATCTTCAAAATCCTTTCCGAAGCGGACAACAAATTCAGCGTCGTTCTGTCGCTTGGTCGTCCGGTAAAGATGGCAAATGGTCTCGTGGTAGTGAAAAATCCGAAGATAATAGAGATAACGTGCTTTCTTGGTAGATCTTGCTCAGAGGAAAGTTGGCGGAAAGGTGAAAGTCGCTCATAATAAAAGGGTAAGACTCTTCCGATTATGCAATTTTATCGAAAATCTCGCCTTGATTTAGCAATGAGTTAATTTATCGCGGGAGAGTCGAAAAAGTGATGATAGACAAGCAAGGGGGAATTTCTGTAGCTTTCATGCGTCGAACATAAATACATGAAATTTTCCAAAAGAAACTCATTCAATAAGCACCGTGGCTTCACTCTCATCGAGCTTCTCGTGGTAATTGTGATTATTATCACTCTGCTGGGGATTCTGATTCCGGTTATCGGTGGGGCACAGAGGAAAGTGGTTAAAACAAGGGCTAAAAATAATTTAACCCAGCTCGTGACTGCGGTTGATACCTATTACAGCACCTATAATATTCTTCCGGCAAATACTCGTTCGGCTCCTTCTCAGGATTTAGAGGTGAATACCACGGAGCCGATTATGTCGGTTCTTGCAGGCTTCAATATCGATGAGCAAAACAGGAAAGAGCAGAAATTTTTTACCGGAGAAGTGGCCAAGGGGACTTCTCGTAGTAATGCGACCAATGGTCTTTGGACTGAGAATAATGGCGCGATTCTTTGCGATCCATGGAAAAAGACAGGAGATAGGCGAGGTTACCTTCTTTTGCTCGACTATGATTATTCGGAAAGTCTTCAGAATCCTTTCCGAAGCGGGCAGCAAATTCAGCGCCGCGCAGTCGGTTGGGCTAATGGTAAAGATGGGAAATGGTCGCGCGGTAGCGAAAAGTCCGAAGACAACAAGGATAACGTCTTGTCTTGGTAAGTCGCAGTTGCAGAGTAATTTTTTAATGAAAAAGGCCGCTGTTCAGCGGCCTTTTTTGTTCATTGAGGAGTGAGAATTCTCAATGCTCATGATCGTGGCTATGACCATGGTCATGACCATGACTGTGAGGCAAGTGGAGTTGATGGGCTGCCTTGTGCTGCACATCGTGGAAGATGTCACGTAAGGGCTTTCCGCTCTTTTCGGCAGCTTTGCGGCAATCTTCGTATTCAGGAATGATTTTCGCAGGACCGTTGGTGAGAGTAGCAACTTTGACCTGAATCGGACCATATTCGGTGGTCACAGTTTCAAAGCGCCGAGGTAAGGAGTCGCGGCGGATTTCTCTCCGTTTAACTCCCAGAGTGGTGGTCTCACTTAATAGGAGAGTTTGTAAAGTGTCGGCATCGGCGGGTTTTGCTAAGATTTGGACTTGTACGCCTGGCCGATTTTTTTTCATTTGGACGGGGAGAAGGGCGACATCGAGAGCTCCAGCTTTGAGGAGAGTCTGAGAGAGATGGCCGAGGATTTCGGGAGACTCGTCGTCAAGGTTGCTTTCAATTTCTACTAAGTTTTCTGTGATCATGTTGCTGGTTCCTTGCTGGGAGCCAGTTGTGCCTTGGCCGAGAAGAATTCGAACGACATTTGGAGTTTCGAAATCCGCGGTGCCCGCCCCATAACCTATACTCTCGAGGGTCATTGCCGGAATCGGGCCGTAGCCATCGGCGAGCTCGGTGAGGAGTGCAGCGCCTGTCGGAGTTACCAGCTCTCGGTCAATTTGACTTCCCACAACGGGGCATCCTTTTAGCAATGCAGCGGTGGCAGGAGCGGGAAGAGGGATTTGGCCATGAGCTCCTACTACGAATCCGCGGCCCAAAGGAAAGGGGGAAACTATGATTTGGTCAACGCCAAGGCGTTCAAGGCCAGCCAGAACTCCACAGACATCGACAATGGCATCGACGCCTCCAACTTCATGGAGATGGACGGAGTCTACGCTTTCGTTGTGTATTGCGGCTTCCGCTTCACAGATCCGGCGGAAGATACGATTGGCGCGTTCTTTTACAGAGTCCGAGAGAGAGGAATCGTTTACAACTTTTTGCAGATCGGCGAGATGGCGCTCAGGAGCATGATCATGAACATGAACTTCAACTTTAGTGGCGCTGAAACAATTTTTGAGAACTTTTTTAGTAGAAAGGTGAAAGTCGTCTAAGGAGAGTTTTTCGAGTTCGGACACAAGGTCCTTTTCAGGTAGGCCTGCATCAAGAAGTGCGCCAAGAAGCATGTCGCCAGCGGCGCCCGAGATGAGATCGAAGTATGCAATGGTCATGATTTTGAAAAAATTATCTTAAAGAGAAGTGCTTGTTATTGTTTGAACTGTCAACGATTTCGGGCGTTGATTTTTTCGGTTTCATTCTAGTTTAGGAAGGATGAGGATTGCTTTGAGGCCTCCTTGGTCTCGATTGACCACTTGAACGCTTCCACCGTGCAGATGGGCTGCTTCACGAACAAAGGAGAGACCTAATCCCGAGCCCTTGGGCTGAGTTCCCGGTCTGCTGCTTTCTTGCTTAGGGCGGTGGGAGTAGAATCTGTCAAAAACTTGATGGAGGGCATAATCTGGAATTCCCGGCCCCTGGTCAATGACTTCGATTCGCCATTGGTTGTTTTCTTTTTGGAGTCTTACTTCGATCATTTCTCCACGAGGGCTGAATTCGACTGCGTTTTGTAGTAAATTTTCGAAGGCAGCACGAAGAATATAGTAATCTCCTTCGATAGTCGGTTCTTCAGAATCGTCCCATTTCCCAGTAGTGAGGGTAACTTCCCTATGCTCAGCGAGAGGGCGAAGTCGTTCCTTGGCGTCCGCTATTACTTGGGAAAGAGAGACGGGTTCTCGCTTGCGGAGTTCGGTTTGCCCTTCTAGTTCAGAAAGATGAAGGAGGCGGTTGATGAGGCGTTCTGAGCGTTCCACTTCCTGGCGAATATTTTGCAGAAAATGGGTGCGATCTGCTACAGGCATTTCACTTTCGTCGAGAAGTTCGGCGGCTCCTCTGATCGCCGCGAGAGGAGATTTCATTTCGTGGGTTAGGGTCTGAGTATAATTTTCAATATAAGCACGACCTTCCAGAGATTCTCGCATCTCAAGGAGAGCAGACCCAAGAGCGTTTACTTCCCGACCTTTTCCGAGTGAGGGGTAGGGCGGACGTTCTCCTGCAGTAATACGACGGGCATAGTTAGCAAGAGTTCCGATTGGGCGATAGAGCCAAAAAAGAACGGCTGCGATGAGGAGAAGGATAGCGATAGCGATTGTGATAGCTGGTCGTAGGATTTGGCTGCGGCGTTCGCGTACGAATGGGAGTAACTCAGCTTGAGGTTTGTAGACGGTAAGGACTCCGATTTTTTCGCCTTGAAAGGTGATGGGTGCCCCCACATACATAACCGAACTACTGCTGTCTTCGTCGCTAATTCGGGTTGAGCGACTCCCATACTTGCCTCGCATGGTGCGATAAATGTCATGAAATTGAGAGAGGTTCTGCCCGGTTCGTTTTTCTTGAGAATCGAAAATTACGATGCCTTGATTATTGCTCAGGTAGCAGTGCAGAGAGACATCGGTTTTTGCTTTAGAGAAAATTTTTGCCTTGATGGCTCGATTTTCCGCGAGCTGGAAAGTGCTTTGAAAGGAGCTGACGATATCTGGGGGGATTTCGGAGCTTTGCAGTTTGCTTGAAATAGACGCAGCGAGAATCTCGGAGGTATCAACCATTAACTCTTCTGTCGCTTGAAAAGTCTGAGCCTCTAGACCTGCTAGCAATTGGGTGCAAAGTCGGTAAAAACCGAGCGCGAGGATTAGAGCGATACAGATCAGGGTGAGACGAGTGAGTCGCATAGCTGGTCGGTATGGTCTCTTAATCTGACATCTTTGGACATCACAAATGAGTTTGCCTAGTGCAGAGAGAAGAAAAGACCGCCTTCCCGCAATAAGAGCCGGAAGACGGTTTTGGATTGCTTACGCTGATAATCTGACGTGTCAGCTACCGAACTATTGCAAAATTTTTCTATTTTTTCCGAAAATTTGTGGCGAAAGCCTCGCAATTATTACGAAAGATAAGGGGTAGGATCTTCAATTTGAGCGATGATAAAGGCTTCTTTCCGTTCGGTGCAGGTGCCGCAAACCCCGCAGTGAGTGTCACCTCCTTTGTAGCAAGACCAGGTGTGTTTGAAATCGATGCCCAGCTCGTATCCGCGTTTAGCAATGTCTTCTTTACGGAGATCGACGAATGGGCGAAGAAGCGAGAGATTTTCGTAGGTCCCTGCCGAGATCGCTTGAGCCATGGGAGAGAGAAAGTCCTCTCGACAATCAGGATAGATGGCGTGATCCCCTGAGTGAGCAGCGATTACCAGGCCTTCAGCCGAGAGACTTTCCGCAAAACCAGCGGCAAGGGAGAGGAGAATGCCGTTTCGAAAGGGAACAACGGTGCTTTTCATTGATTCTTCCTCATAGTGGCCCTCTGGAATCTCATCTCCCGAGAGAAGTAAGGAGCTTTTAAAAAGCTCGTTCATCACCGAGAGGTCCGCCGTTTGGAACGGAACGCCCGCTTTTTCGGCCTGCCATTTTGCCATGGGAAGCTCACAAGCGTTGTGCTTCGAGCCATAGTGCACCCCCAGACAAGCAATCACCTCATGACCTTCAGCCAGACAATGCCAAAGGGCCACGCTGGAATCCATTCCACCGGAGAGTAAAACGACAACTTTCATTTAGGGAGAATACTGTCCGCTCTGAGCTTAGCTGGCAAGACTGAGGCTTGAGATGAACTTGCCTTAAAGTCGTCTTAGCAATAGTCCTGCTAATATAAGGAGGAGAGCGAGGGTGACAAAGAGAGGGGTGGCCGTTCTTCTTACTTTTACTGGTAAAAGGTTTTCGTGCAGTTTGGTCGCATCGTAGCGAGTGGTCTTGGTAAGGGCCTCGGGGCTGGTTGTTTGGAGACGATACTCCGGAGGGTAAGGGGCTTCCCATTGGAGGGTTTTTGATTTTCCCGCGATCGGATCAGAGAGGCGAATGGAGAGGCGTTCAGCATCTTCGAGTGGAATCGAAGTGCGGTATCTGCCGAGTCCAATTTCTTCTATTATGAGATCTTGAGGTTTGCCGTCAGTATCAAAAATTTGAGCATCCCACTGTACGTCGTTGAGAGGGCGGCCGGTTTCGTCACTACGATGGATATCGAGTTCCCAAATTTCGTTGTTAATCTGTCCGGTAGTAGCTAGTCCGAACGAATCTTCTTTCTTAAGGATACCTCGTAGGAGCTGTGCCCAGAAGCTACCGCAACCTTCCCAAGTAAGCCATTCTCCACCCCATCTTTCGGTGAGGTCAGCGGTAAAGGCTACCCCTTGTCCCAGTCCAAAGCGACCAATTGCGAGAAGGGGATCTCCAGTTTCTGTAGCGAGGAGAACTTGTGCGGTCGGCTTGGAGCGAGTCATCACGTAGCCTAAAATGAAT
>CAYUHN010000069.1:0-15811 GCA_964444495.1 uncultured Roseibacillus sp.
AGATCGAGTTGGGCTTTATTTGGAATATTTCGGAATTTTGGGAGATGAGGATTACCAAGCTTTTGCGTCTGGCGGCTTTACTTATGCGGTGAATGAAAATCTCATTCTCGACTGTGGTGGTCAGGTTGGACTTAACGATGCTGCTGATGAGACGGGTGCGTTTCTTGGTTTTACAACACGTTTTTGAGTAGAGAATTAGTAGGGAAAGACGATGTCCGTACGAGTTTGAGTAAGTTTACGAAAATTTCTTCATTAAGCGCCGAGCGCATGCTTCTTGTTCGCCAGTCTCGAGGCAACATTTTCGTTTTTCTCGGATCCATTGCACTGGGTCTTTTCCTTTGGGGATAAAACCGGCGTGAGCGCACCACGCGATTAGGAATTGTCCGGTGCGGCCACAGCCTGCGACACAGTGAACCACGGCTGGTTCTTTAGCTGCATGGTGACGATCCATGATCTCAATAAAGCTGGCAATTTGATCGTCTTTAGGGACGCCGTAGTCTGGGACGTGATAGAAGTGGTAGTCGAAATGAGGAGGAATGTCTCGACGGTTGTCAAATTCGCAGACATTGACGATGGCTTTGATTCTTTTTTCGTCAAAGATATCGATGACGTATGGATCGGGCCACCAAGAAGCGGCGATAACGTCTTCTACGATCCAAGTGAAAGGAGTGGTGCGTTCAGGTTGCCCGCGTTCGGGCCAATACCAAGGGCGGATGGGCATGTGCTGAGGTTTCTACGAATTTAGAATGCTTGCTTTTTGTTGATTTCCTGTGGAGGGCTCAAAATTGTGAATGTTTCCGCTAATCGGTAAGAAACAATTATGTAGCATGAAGCTGAAATGTTTTAGTAGACTAAGGAAGAGAAGATTTTAGGAAAGGGGCGGTGCGTGATTGCTTGGAGGATGTGACTTGCTCTGGAGTTCCTGCGGCGACGATGGTGCCTCCGTTTGAGCCGGCTTCTGGTCCCATGTCGATAAGGTAGTCGGCTTGGGCGGCGAGGTCCATGTGATGCTCGATCACGACGATGGTGTGCCCTTCTTCTACAAGTCGATGAAGAACTTCGATGAGGCGGGCGACGTCGTTGTGATGGAGGCCAATGCTGGGTTCCTCGATTAGGTAGAGATTGGTTTGAGTTGCTTTGGCGAGAGCGGCCTTGGGGCTACGTCCTCGGATGAGCTGAGAGACGAGTTTCATTCTTTGTGCTTCGCCGCCGCTCAGAGTAGGGCAGGGTTGACCGAGTTGGAGATAGCCAAGTCCGGTATCGGAGAGGAGTTGGAGTGTTTTCTTGAGTTTAGGAACTGCAGTGAAAAATTCGGTTGCCTCTGTGATGGTCATTTGGAGGACTTCTCCCATGTGTTTGTGGTGATAAGTGACTTCAAGAGTGGCTGGGTTGTAACGTTGCCCTTGGCAAGACTCGCAATCGATCCAGGTAGCGGGAAGGAAGTCCATTTCCAGTTTGATGCGTCCGTTTCCCTTGCATTCAGGGCACTGACCTTCGGCGTTGTTGAAGGAGAAACGGCTGGCGCTGAATCCCCTCATACGGGCTTCGGGAAGGGAGGCAAAGAGTTTGCGAATATCGTCAAGAATCTTGATGTAGGTCGCAGGACAGGAGCGGGAGGTTTTTCCGATAGGAGTTTGATCTACTTCGTAGCAAGCTTTGAGGGTAGTGAAGCCGGATAAGGAGGACCATGTTTTTGGAATGCTTTTTTTTCCATTCGCGAAATCGAAGGCAGGTTTGAGCGTTCCGCGCATGAGGGAAGATTTACCGCAACCAGAGACCCCTGTTAAGACTGTGAGTCGCCCTAGAGGGATTGCGACGTCGATGCTCTTCAGATTGTTGTGATGGCAGCCTCTTACTTTGATCCAACCGGTGCGCGAGCGTTCAGAGGGGAGGGCGCGGCGAGGAGGGCTAGGTAAGGGGAGGAAATTTTGGGTGAGGTGTTTCTCCTTCTTACTGCGGTGAGAGATGTGAGTGACTTCGCCGCCGAGCCGGCCAGCGCCCGGACCGAGATGAATTTCGGTGTCGGCCTGAGCCATTGTTTCTTCGTCGTGTTCGACAATGAGGAGGCTATTGCCTTTGCCCTGAAGGGCACGAAGGGTGTGGAGGAGGGTGACATTATCTCGGGGGTGAAGGCCGATAGTTGGCTCGTCGAGGACATAGAGAACGCCGTGTAGGTTGGATCCGAGCTGTGCGGCTAAACGGATTCGCTGTGCTTCACCTCCGGAAAGAGTGTTGGCAGAGCGATCAAGGGAGAGGTAACCGAGGCCAACTTCTGAGAGAAAGTGAAGGCGTTGGCGGAGTTCGGGAATGATGTCGTGTGTGATCTCGGCTTCACGTCCAGCGAAGTTGAGCCCGCTTAGGACTTTTTCTGCCTGGTGGACCGAGAGGCTTGTGAGAGCGGAAAGGGAAAGCCCGTTAGCGTTGAGGTGTTCTTTGTCGGAGAAAATTTCGCGAGTGAGGTAAACGTGTCGCGATTCTTCGCGTAGTCGGCTACCTGCACATTCGGGGCAGGTGATGAGTTCGTCTTCGTCACTGCGATCGAGTTTACGCTCGTAGTCGAGCTCGGCCTCGGAGACGGAGTTAAAGGCAGAGGCGTCCATTTTATTACGGTGGTGCGTGATTTGTCCGTAGCCGCGACAGGAAGAGCACCAGCCACGAGGAGAGTTAAAAGAAAAGTGAGCGGGATCGGGAGCTTCGAAAGAGCGTCCGGTAGAGGGAGAGACGCGGGAGGTGGAGAGGGGGAGAAGTTTTTTCTTTTTGGTGAGAACGCGACAGGATCCTTTGCCTAACCGGAGAGCTTCTTGGAGCTTGGGGAGGAGTTCGGTTGATGAGCATTTGCGATCAAACTCATAGATGACGACGTCGATGTCGTGTTCTGAGAAACGGGCCAGAGGCTGGAAATTGGTAACGGTTTGGAATTGGAGATCGACGAGAAGCTTTTCATAACCTTGTCGCCCGGCCCAAGTCGCGACATCAGTGTGGAATCCTTTGCGTCCACGCACAACGGGAGTCATGAGGGAGACAGTTCCTTTGCCTGGGGCTTTGGCTTCTTTGATAAGAGTTTGGAGAATGGCATCTTCGGTTTGAGAGACAACTGGTTCGCCGGAGGTGGGGCAGTGTTGAATGCCTACTTTAGCATAGAGGAGGCGGAGGAAGTGATAGAGCTCGGTGACAGTGGCTACGGTAGACTTGCCGCTACCTCGCGAGATTCGTTGTTCGATTGCGACTGTGGGAGGAAGGCCCGAGATGCGATCGACATCGGGTTTCTCTAGTTGCTCAGCGAATTGGCGAGCGTAGGGCGACATGGAGTCGAGGAAGCGGCGCTGGCCTTCGGCAAAAACGAGGTCAAAGGCGAGAGTGCTTTTTCCGCTTCCTGAGAGACCTGTGACTACTACCATTTCGTCGCGGGGAATTTCGACTGAAACGTTTTTAAGATTATGATGACGTGCCCCTACGATGGAGATGGTATCAAGAGGAGGAGTTTTTTTAGGTTTAAGGGCTTTGGGAGCTTTACGTTGGCTGGCGAGAATTTCGCGTAGTGCTTTGCCAGTGTGAGTGTTGCACTTGGCGACTTCTTCGGGCGTGCCCTGCGCAACTATTTGGCCACCTTTGTCCCCTGCGTCGGGACCGAGGTCGATGAGGTGATCTGCGCATTTGAGGACGTCGAGATTATGTTCAATGACGAGGAGGCTGTGGCCTTGTTCAACAAGGCGCTGGAAAACGAGATTGAGGCGAGAGATGTCAGTGAAGTGGAGTCCAGTAGTGGGCTCGTCGAGAATAAGAAAGCTTCCTGAGCTCGCGAGCTGATTTTCGGCGAGAAGTTGACAGAGTTTGAGGCGTTGTGATTCTCCCCCGGAGAGGGTGTTGAGAGCTTGTCCAAGGCGCAAGTAGTCGAGGCCAACATCTTTAAGTGGGCTGAGCAGTCGTGAAGATTTTGCGAGAAGTTTTTGCTCTTTTGCGGGGACGTTTTTCTGAAGTTGGTCGGACCAAGTGATAAAATGCTCGACGGTGAATTTAAGAATATCAGAAATACTGTGACCATCGTAAGTGTAAGCTTGAGAGCTTTTCGAGTAGCGGCTTCCTTCGCATTCGGGACAAGTGAGATAGAGATCGGAAAGGAACTGCATCTCGACTTTCTCAAAGCCATTTCCGGAGCAGCGTTCGCAACGTCCAGTCCCAGAATTAAAGGAAAAATAGCCTGGTTTGAGGCCGGCAGCTTTGGCTTCAGGGGTGAGAGTGAAAAGGGTGCGAATAGCTTCAAATGCTCCTAGATAAACCGCGGGGGTGCTTTTGGGCGTGCGTGCGAGGGGAGTTTGATCGACGAGAAGGACGCGATTGAGCGAGTCCTTAGGATAGTCGAAGCTTGTTACTTCGACGGGCTCTTCGGAAATTTCTTGGTGGAGAGCACGGGCTAAATTGAGATAGAGGGCATCGTGTGCTAGAGTGGATTTTCCACTGCCGGAAAGGCCGGTGAGGCAAGTGAACACTCCGAGGGGAATTTGGACGTTCAAGCCATTGAGGTTATTGCGGTAGATACCCTCTATGTTGATTGCTTCTTTACTAGGGCGACGACGTTCGGGGAGAGGAATTGTTTCTATCCCATTTAGATAAGGCATGGTGATGGAGCCTTTTGCCTCGTTTCTTTTTGATTTTGGGAGAATAGGACCTTGATAGACTAAGTCTCCGCCGAGATGGCCTGATTGAGGTCCGATGTCGAGGATTTGGTGGGCTGCTCGCATTACCGCTTCGTCGTGTTCTACTACGATAAGAGTATTTCCTTTGGCAGTGAGGTCGTGCATCACTCCGATGAGGGCATTAATGTCGCGAGGATGAAGGCCGACGGTGGGTTCATCGAGAACGAAAAGTGTTTGGGAGAGACTGGTTCCGAGACAGGTAGTGAGATTGACTCGAGCAATCTCGCCTCCGCTGAGGCTGCGGGCAGGGCGGTTAAGAGTGAGGTAGGAGAGTCCTACTCGCTGGAGGTAGTCGAGGCGGGTAGTGATCTCGTTGAGGATGAGTTGGAGGCTTTTCTCTTTTACTAGATGAGAAGGAAGTTTGTTAGAAACGGTGTTGAAGAAATTCGCGAGTTGATCGATTGGCATGCGCCAAAGATCGGGGAGGGTGGCGTCATGGATCTTGAAGGCAAGAGCCTCGGGGCAGAGCCGGTTGCCACGGCATGAAGCGCATTCAGTGTAACTACGATAACGAGCGAGAAATATTCGAACGTGCATCTTGTAGGACTTGGTCTCGAGCCAATCGAAGAACCCTTTCACGCCATACCATTTGTTATCTTGCCACAGACTTTCGGTGTCGTTAGTGGGGCCGCCTTCGCCGTAGAGAATCCAGTCCTGTTGGTCAGGAGTAAGGTCGCGGAAGGGGTCATTGAGATCAATGCCGACTTCAGGAGCGAAGCGCTCAAGATCGATTTGACATTCCTCACCACGCTCTCCTTGGAAGGGTTTGACGCAACCGGCAAGGATAGAGAGGGAATGATTTGGAATTGCTTTTCGTAAGTCGATTCCAATGACGCGTCCAAAGCCACGGCATTCAGGGCAAGCTCCTAAAGGGTTGTTGAAAGTGAAGAGAGCAGAGGTGGGTTTTTGTAGGGGAGCCCAGCTAGTAGAGAAAGTATGGGAATTTTTTTGCGGATGCTCTGCGGTGTGAATGGTAGATGAGCCCCGTCCGAGACGAAAGGCCGCTTCAAAGGCCTCGAAAAGACGAGCGCGATTGCGAGGAGAGACTTTTACGCGGTCTTGGACAATGGTTACTTTTCCGTTGGAAGGATTTTTAAAATCTTCGTTATCGTCGGTGCGGAGAATTTCTCCTTCTTCAGTAAGAATGCGGAGATAGCCCTGAGATTGAAGAAAGGGGAAAAGATCAGAACTTGTGGTTTCATCAGGAATGGGAACGGGAAAGCTGATTAAAACGGCGCAGTCAGCCATGTTTTCGATTGCCCAAGCGGTAGCGCTGGTGGGGGAATCGGGGAGGATTTCTTCGCCAGTCTTGGGATGGTAGCCCTTGGCGAGTCGAGGGTAGAGCAGCTTGAGATAGTCATTGACCTCGGTGAGGGTTCCAACGGTTGAGCGAGTGGTCCGAATTTGGTTTTTTTGCTCAATCGCAATAGCGGGCGGAATGTGGTCGATACGATCTACTTGGGGTTTGTCCATGCGGTCGAAGAATTGCCGGACATAGGGGGAAAAAGTCTCTACGTAACGTCGTTGCCCTTCGGCATAGAGGGTGTGAAATGCGAAGGAGCTTTTTCCGCTGCCAGAGGGGCCAGTGACGACCGTGAGTTGACCGAGAGGTAAATCGACGTCGATTCCTTTGAGATTGTGCTGGCGAGCACCTCTGACTTCGATGGCATTTGGTTTTTTAGGAGTCTTGGTAGCAGCACTTTTTGACTTCGAAGACCGATTGGAAGAGGTCTTCTTGGCGGTAGCTTGGTTTTGGGTGTTGCGAGGCACGCGGAACAGTAGGCTGAAGTGCGAAATTGGCGAATTTTTTGTAATCGGGATCCCTACTATCAGTTAAGAAAAATTAAAAACTCACCATTATTTAATAAAAACACTTCCTGACCAATTATTTTTTTGTTAGTTTGTGTCATTGCCTCGCTGTTCTATGAAACGCCCTAGCTCTGTTCCCCATCGATTATTTTGCCTTTTTGCAAGTCTGACTCTAACAAATTGTCAGGTTAGCGATAAATGGGCGATCGCTCTTCCTGGTGGAGCGGAGTTGCCATTGCCAGCTCTGGCATCGTCTTCTCGCTCGAATTCGCAAGCAACTGCAGTTTCAGCCACGCAACAAAGTCGGCCAGCTAGTAATGGCTACTACCAGTATCTTTCTAACAATTCTGTTCCATCGTTCCAGTCATCCCCACCGATACACACCGTAGTGGCGGCCCCAACTGCGCAGCCTCTTGCGCAGCAGGCGGCCGCCACTTCGTATCCGGTGTTAATGAAGCCGAATGTGCACAGAGAGATTACAACAGCGCCAGTCCAGTCGAATTCTGCTCCTCGCGGAAAAGTAAGATTGGTGAATGGAGTGGCGATTGCTCCCCCCGATGCTCCACCAGCGGTTCGACGAGCAGTAGAAGCGGGGAATCGAATGCAGAAATTTCCTTATAAATGGGGAGGAGGGCATGCGGTTCTAGATGATACGGGATATGATTGCTCGGGAACTGTGAGCTATGTGCTTCGTGAATCAGGTTTGATGTCAGGGCAGCGCCCATCACGTGGGTTCTTCACTTATGGTGAAGCGGGGGAGGGAGATTGGATTACGGTTTGGACCAAGGATGGGCACGTGTTTATGCTGATTGGAGGTTTACGTCTTGATACTGGAGGATCTACAGTTCGCACGGGACCGCGTTGGAAGACAGGAAGTCGCAGTTACAAGGGCTTTGTCGCACGTCATCCTCCTGGGCTATAGGAGTTTGGAGTCTTGTTTTATTTTTTAGGAACTAAGTCGCCAAATTCGGAAGGCGTCTTAGGAAAATGGCGTTCATTTGGGCTCAAGGGTTTTTCAGAGCAGGAAAATCTTAGCTGAAGAGCATTTCTGTGGTTTGTTATAGGATGAAAAGTTGGTGTTTGCTTCTATTCTCAGCGATTTCCTTGTTTTCGGAAGATTTCACTCTTCGAGTAGAAGGAATAGAGGATGAGATTCTCGTCTCGGTGCCGAAGAATCATGAGCCGGGAAAGACGTGGCCGGCAGTATTCTATTATCATGGAACGGGAGGACGTCCGACTACGTCTCTGATTCGGAGACATACGGGGGAGAACGATTGGATCGTGGTGGGAATGAGCTATCTCCAACGGGGAACTTTTCAACTCAAGCCTGAGACAATGGTGGCTGAGGTGGCGGTTTTGGAGAAGGTGAAGAAGGAGCTTCAGGAACGAGTCAATTTGGATCCTGCGCGAGTTTATGTTTCAGGATTCAGCAAAGGAGGTTGGATGGCAGGGCTGTTTTTACAAAGTGTTCCGAGTTTGGCAGGAGGAGCTATTCTTGGTGCAGGGCATAAGGACCAGCTGGTGGCTGAACCATTACCTCTAGAAGATGGGACGCCGATCTTTGTTGGGGTGGGTCGCCATGATCCGAATTATCCTTTTGGATTGAAAGCACTTCTTTTCTTTCGGGGATTGAAGGGGCAAGTTGAGATGGAGGCTTGGCCAGGGTTGGGCCACAGTTTTCCAAGAGAAGGTTCAACTGGCCTTCGGGAATGGTTCGACATGCGTTTAGGCCGAGAGCCAAAGAAAGAGGATTTGGAACAAGAGTTGGCTGAAATTTTGTCTGAGAAAGATGAGTTTAAACGTTGGTGGTCGTTGATCGAGTTTAACGAGCGGCCCTTCGTTAAGGCTTTGCCAGAGTTTGCAGAACAAGTGAAACAGGCTCGGATGGAGCAAGAAGTGAAGTCTCCTCGTTTGGCTCGTGAAGCACGAATTTTGAAGGAAAGTCGACGCTTATTGACTGGAGAGATTGGTTTGAAAACCTTGGAATCCTTGAAGGGAATTGTAGCAGGTTATGCCCGTATCGTAGAAGCAGCAGGGGAGTCGCCCCAAGGAAAGGTGGCAGAGAAGGACTACGCCCGCGCACTGAAAATTTTGGGCTACGCAGAAAAGGAATATGGAAAGCAAGCGAATGAGCAGGAGAAAAAGAACAACGATTCGTTTAAGAGCAAAACCGGAGCTGAGCGTCGTGGTTTTCGCAATCCTTTAGTTCGATGAGAAATACTGGGACCGCCACTCTGTGAGTGGCCCTACTGGTAAGATCGAATTTGGGATACTCCGCTCTTTTGATTGGTGGAAGGGGGGAATGGGCTGGTCAAAGACCGGTGGTCCCAGTGAATCTATACTTTAACGAAAACTTTGCCGCCTTCGCGCTTAACCTCGTAGGTGTTGAGGCAGCTCATTTCGCCTTCGCCGAGGAATTCACCGCTACGAAGAGAGAAGGAACGTTTGTGGAGCGGGCAGGCAACTTTGGGTTCGCCTTTAGCTTCGCCGGTCAGGCCGCGGGAGAGGACCATTTGGTCTTCGTGTGGGCAGGAGTTCTGAACGGCATACCATTCTTCTCCATTGTAATTAAAGACGGCGATCTGATCGTCGTTGTGCTTGATGCAGACGCCGAGACCTTCGGGGAAATCGGCTTCATTGCCAGCTTCGATCCAAGTTGTCTTGTCAGTTGTTTCGGGCATTTTTAGTAGATAAGAAAAGAGTTTTTTAGGCGGGGCGGACTTGAGTGCGTTCGCGGATCATTTTGACGTTGGGGTCCTTCTCCTCGCTGTTACCAAAGTGTTGGAAGCGTTTGAGCTTTTCAGGATCTTCGATGGCGTCTTTCCATTCGCAGTGATAGGTATCGACGAGGTGGGCCATTTGTTTGTCGAGTTCTTCGCAAAGGCCCAGTTTGTCGTCGATGATAACATCCTTGAGATGTTCGATCCCACCTTCGAGACCTTCTAGCCAGACGGAGGTCCGAGTGAGGCGGTCAGCGGTCTTGATGTAATACATGAGGTAGCGGTCGATGTATTTGGTGATGGTTTCTTCGTCGAGGTCGGTGGCGAAGAGGTCGGCGTGGCGAGGCTTCATACCGCCATTACCGCCAAGGAATAGGTTGTAACCGTTTTCGGTGGCGATGACTCCGAAGTCCTTACTCTGGGCCTCGGCGCATTCGCGGGTACAACCACTGCAGGCTGATTTGATTTTGTGCGGAGCACGGATGCCTTTGTAGCGGTTTTCGAGACGGATCGCTAAGCCCACGCTGTCCTGAACTCCGAAGCGGCACCAGGTGGAGCCGACGCAAGATTTGATGGTGCGGAGTGCTTTACCGTAGGCGTGACCACTTTCGAATCCGGCATCAATGAGCTTACGCCAGATATCGGGGAGGTCGTTGAGGTGAGCTCCAAAGAGGTCGATGCGCTGGCCTCCGGTGATTTTGACATAGAGATCATATTCCTTAGCGACTTCGCCAATTACGATGAGCCTATCGGCGGTGATTTCGCCACCGGGAACACGCGGAACGATGGAGTAAGTTCCGTTCTTCTGGATATTGGCGAGAAAGCGGTCGTTAGAATCCTGAAGCTTGGCGTGCTCTTTGGAGATGACTTTGTCGTTGTGAATACTGGCGAGGATGGAAGCTACGGTGGGCTTACAAATCTCGCAGCCAACCTCTCCTTTGCCGTGAGTTCCGAGGAGTTCATCGAAAGTGGTGATACCCATTACGCGGACCACTTCGTAGAGTTCGGTCCTTGTGTAAGCAAAACATTCACAGAGGTCAGTGTTGACCGCTTCACCGAGTTCGGTGAGTTGCCAATCGACGACTTTCTTTAGGAGAGGGACGCAACCACCGCAGCCGGTGCCAGCTTTAGTGCAGTCTTTGATGGCCGTGACGGAGCGGGAGCCATCGATAACAGCAGAGCAGATTTCGCCTTTGGAGACATTTTCGCAGGAACAGATTTGGGCAGTGTCGGGGAGGGCAGCGGGGCCTCCACCTAGATCGACGGCCTCATCAGTAGCAGGAAGGATGAGCTGAAGAGGATCCTTAGGGAGCTTTATCTTGTTAAGAGTCATCTGCAGGAGATTGCCGTAAGCCTCGGCGTCTCCGATGAGAATACCGCCGATGAGGTGCTCGCCGTCTTGAGTGATGATGAGACGTTTGTAGACGCCCGTATGAGGGTCGCTGATGGTGAGGTTCCGATGCTCTTCTTGAGGTTCGATGTCACCGAAGCTTGCGACGTCAGTGCCAATAAGCTTGAGTTTGGTGGACATGTCAGCCCCTTTGAAGTCACCTTTGCCGCCGACGATCTGGGTCGCCACTGCGTCAGCCATGGTGTAGCCGGGGGCGACGAGGCCGTAGATGAAATTGTTGTAGAGGGCGATTTCGCCGATGGCGTAGATATCGGGGTCGCTGGTAAGAAGTTGGTCGTTGACAACCACGCCACCGCGTTCACCCACTTCGAGACCGCAGTCGCGAGCCAGTTCGTCACGAGGACGGATTCCAGCGGAAACCACAATCATGTCGACCTCAAGGGTGGAGCCATCTTTGAACTCCATGCCCGTTACTGCGCCTTCTCCTGAAATCTGAGTAGTGGCCTTATTCAAGTGAACGTCGAGCCCACGGCTTTCAATGATGCCTTTGAGAATCGCTCCCCCTGCTTCGTCTACCTGGCGGGGCATCAGACGATCCGCAAACTCTACGACATGGCTTTTGAGGCCGAGGTCTTGGGTTGCTTTGGCTGCTTCGAGCCCAAGGAGGCCGCCTCCTATGACGGCTGCAGTAGTAGCTGTCTTAGCATGGTTCATCATCGCGTCGAGGTCCTCAATAGTGCGGTAAACAAAGACGCCTTTCTTTTCGATGCCAGGGACGGGAGGGACAAAAGGAACGGATCCGGTGGCTAGGACGAGTTTGTCGTAGGCAAGTTCAACCCCTTTCTCGGAAGTGACGGTTTTCTTCTTGCGGTCAATTTTGACGACTTTGTCTTCTAGATGGATGTCGATGCCGTTTTCCTCATACCAAGCAAGAGGCTGGAGGATGAGATCGTCGACGGTTTTGTCTGAAAAATACTCAGAAAGATGAACACGGTCGTAGGCGGGATTGGGCTCTTCGCAGAAGGTCGTGATTTTGAAGTTCTTGTCCGTGTCCTTTTCGGCGAGGCGGGCGCAGAATTTACAACCAACCATGCCGTTGCCGATAACGATAATGTTCTGTTGTTTCATGAATAGAAAAAGGGTTTGAGGGTTAGAGAAGAGCGATAGTAGCGTGCTACAAAAGCCTATCGATCCAGAGAATCTTGTTATCAGAATCTATTCAGAAGGCAAAAAACGAAACGACAGACGTCTTCATGGTTTGCATGAATGATTTTGCTAGGGACGAATTTATGTCTATTTGGCGGGTTCCGAAGCTGGGTTTGATTTTATCACAGTTCCAAAAATTGTAGTCGGGGCAGAATTTTTGCTCGCGGCGGCTTTGCTCAAGCGAGCCGTTAAAGCACTGTTGGTTTTAAAGATCTGAATTCTTTTGGCGTTTTCGAGGGGCCAAGCGATTAGATTTTCAGCTGTTCTCGATGGAAGTTGTCTTATTGTCTTTCGGAGAACTTGTAGTAGGCTTGAGAGATGAAGATTAGAAGAATCTTGTGTTTTACTGTGTTTACAGCCGTTTTGACTGGAGTCGTTCACAGTCAAGTTGGGCAGAATTTCCCTGTTACTCCGTCACATCCAACCGATTTTGAGAGAGAGAATGTCGGTTCGGGTTTGAGCGGGGTTGGAATCATTGAGGAGCCAAAGGCCTCAGAAAAAATTAGGGTGAGCTTTACTGCTGTTTCCCCACTTCGAGAATGGCGGAATGCAAAAGGAGTCGTGATTCGAGGTCATCTGATTGCATTCGAACCAGGGGATCATTCAGATTCCGATCAACCATTGACTTTGATTAGTGATGGTAAAGTTCGTCTCTTGGTTCAGGGGAAAAACAATTTCAATGTATTGCCATTAACGGTTCTCAGTAAAGCCGACCAAGAGTATATTGTTGAGCTAGCCAAGGTTCGTGGCAAATCGGAATCATCCGGAGAATAGCGTAGTGCTATTCTTCATTTCCAAATTTTAATTTTGGCGTCATTTGTTTGGTCTGGGCCAGGCGTGCTTCGTCCTCGTTTTACGTCGTTTTTTAGAAACGCGAGTAGCTCTGCAACGATCTCGGGTTTTTCGAGGTAGAGATTGGTGGTCTCGCTAGGATCGGATTCCATATCGTAAAGTTGTCCTTTGGGGCTGTCCTTTGGGACTTTTCCTTCGGGTTTGGTCCATCCGCCAGAACCTCGTGAGAGCAGGAGTTTCCATTTTCCGTGACGGTAGGCGAAGTGGCCGTCGATGGAGTGATGGACTAACCCTTGTCGTTTGCTTTCGATTGATTCTCCAAGGAGGGCTGGCAAGAAGCTTTCGCTATCTACTCCAGCTTGAGGAGCAAGGTCTTTGTCGAGGATATCTGCGCAAGTGGCCATAAGGTCGGACTGGCAAATGAGTTCGTTGGATGTTGTGTTTGCCTTCACTTTAGCTGTGCGCCAGTTATATCGTCCTGTTAGAATGCCGTAACGAGTCGGGGTGCAAACAGATGAGGTGGTGTGTGCATCGGTGAATTTCATCCCTTCCTTAACCAGTTGATCCATCTTCGATAGATGAGAAACATTATTTAGGTATGAAAAATCTGATTGTTGTGGTTGCTGTTTTTTCGACCTGCCTTCTTTTTTCTGAAGTCGATGAGGAAAAAAAGTATCAAAATGTCACGGTGGGAGAAGTTGTGGCCGCAATGACGAAGGACAAGGAATTGCTCATTATCGATGTGCGCACACCCAAGGAGTTTGTGGAAGGACATGTTGCAGGAGCTCGGTGTATCGATATGAAAGAAAGGGATTTTAAAGAAGAAATTGAGTCTCTTGACCGAACCAAGCACTATCTCGTTTATTGTCGCAGTGGAGGGCGTAGTCGTAAGGCGCTTGCGATTTTTAAAGAGCTCGGCTTCGAAAATGTTCTGCATATGGATGAAGGTTTTTTAGGCTGGTTGAGAGAAGGTGAACCCGTTTCGAAGTAGCATTTTTCTTGGAAGATCCTCATGGGGCTTTCATTAATTTTTGATAGGTTGGCTGTCAGATGAATCGATTGGAAACAGAGAGGGATTTAGAAGAAGGGCTTCAAAAATTATTTAAAATTGAACCCCGATTTGGTGAGGAGAGTTCTCTTATTGGCGAGATTCCACTGCGTCGGAAGAAAGATGGCTTCGAAGCTTTGCTTGATGCGATTGTTGGTCAGCAAGTGTCGGTGGCCGCAGGGGATGCGATTTGGAAGCGGCTCAAGAAGGCAAAGCTAACGGGGCCTCGCAAAGTTCTTGCGGCCACTGAGGAAGAATTACGTGAGTGTGGGCTTTCGAGACAGAAAATTCGTTATAGTAAAGCTCTTGCAGAAGCTCGAATTGATTATCGGTCCTTACGAGAAAAAAGCACCAAAGAAGTTGTCGATGCTTTGATTGAGGTGACAGGGATTGGAAAATGGACTGCTGAGATTTACTGCCTTTTTTCGCTTGGGCATGCCGATGCGTTTGCTCCGGGAGATCTGGCTTTGCAGGAGGCTGCACGGGTATTGTTCGGATTGAAGGAACGGCCAAGTGAAAAGGAACTGCGAAAGCTTTCTGAAGACTGGAGCCCCTGGCGAGGAGTGGCCGCACGATTTCTTTGGAGTTACTATCGTGTTGCTAAAGAGCGTGAAGGAACGCGATAAAAAGCCTTCGAGAAGAAAAGGGCTGGTTAATGAGCGAGAGTTGATAGAGACTTGCGCCTGCTTCAACTGCAAGGTGGGCTTTTGTGTTCTGTGGTTCTTCTTCCTTTGCGGCAGTAATCGCCGAACGTCGCTATCCTTTTTCTATGGCTGTCGTAGTAGTAAAATTCTAATAGCTTCCGAGCCTTGTAGGGAAGGTTGTGCGTCTTTATTATTCGTCAGAATGATCGCAGAATGTACATTCTAAGATGACCTCTTTGACTTCGGCAGTAACAATCTCCTCTTCGTTCGAAGGGTTTTCAATGGGGCTTTGCGCGAGCTGAGGAGTTTGAGCCAAGATGCTCGTGGCAGATAAGCGGTAGAAAGCTTTTTCACTTAATGGAGCAGGATCAGTCCATCCTTGAGGGAGGGCATTACCAGAGATTTGACCACTCCCGTCGGGGAAGTCGATGAGATTAGTTCCACGCTCTAGATTGTAATTGAGAAAGGAAGAAGAGGGCCACGAGAATGTAGCCTCGGCGCTTGAAAGAGCATCGACACTGAGATTGAGGGGGAGGGTGATTTCCCATCCGATGTCTACTAGTGCCGCAAGGTCCAAGTCAGTGGCGACATTGAAGTTTGAACCGGAATCGGTGCTCGAGGGTCGCATGAGAACTGGACGAGAGACACCATGGGTTGTGCCGAACGAGCCGTAAAGCGGGCTTTCCAAATCAGTATTTTGAGAAAGATCAAGGAAATGCCCAGTATCGGCAGGAGGAGCCGAGCCATGGGCATTTATGGCGGCCAACCCGGTGAATGTTCCCTCTTCATTAATTAAGTTTCTCCAAGAGTCAGCCGTTCCAATACCGAGGACGTGAGCCATCTCGTGCAAGGCAACTCTTACAAATTCGGTTCCGTCTCGATTCTCTTCGAGAGAAAAATTCCATATGCGAGGAGTATCAAAAGAAATAAAGCCACCCCAAACGCTGTGATCGGTTCTTTCGCTGGCAGAGAGTGAGCGATCTCTGCCCGTTTGGCCACGTGAGACTAAGCGGTTAAGCCATGCCGCAGACCCTTGGAGAAAAGGGAAGCCTCCGTTGCCTGCTCGTCCTGCGGTGCTGCCGCCAAGCTCGCGGGCGCCGACAAAGACAATGATGGTGTCTTCTGGGACGACTAGGTCAGGGAGAAGGAGCTCTTCGGCAGTGGTTGGATTGGTGACTCTTGCAGTCCAGCTTTGGCCCGGGAACTCTGCGGGATCGATGCGCAGGAGGTTATCTTGGATACGATCTCCGAAGAACTTAGCGACTGCTTCCATGGCATCCCTTTTCTCCTGAGTATCGAAGAAATTGTTGGTGTCATAGGTGTAATCGATCTGGATAGTTAGTGCCGAAAGGTAAGAAGGGAAAATTACTGTTAGAAAAGAGAGAAAACGCATGGGTCATGTTTTTAGCTAAACTTTATAATCAGGTCTAGTTCTAAGCTCTGTTTTTTAATTTTTTGGCGTTGTTTTGCGGTATATTCATAAAAATCTGCGACTGCTTCTATCGCGGGCGGGGGAGTAGGCCGGTTGCGAGAATAAAATTATTTAA
>CAYUHN010000070.1:0-15707 GCA_964444495.1 uncultured Roseibacillus sp.
GTACAAGTTAAAACAACGCAATATCCGTCATAACCATTCGGTCGAAGCACTAGCCTGTGGGCAGACTTGGTTGAAACCAAATTTCGGGTGAATTGGGAACTAAGCTTAATTTGCTTTCATCAGGTCTCCTCTTTTACAACGCATCCTCAAAACCGGTCGGTCGCTTCAAGCATAGGTGAAGCTGGACCGACCGGCTTTTTTTGACCTCGTTCATTGGCTTTTCGAAAGCTCGACACAACCTCACTTTCCGCTTTGCATCGGAGGCATGATGCAAAGCTTACTCTTTCTTCTCTTCCTCACGAGCAGCTTCATTCCCTCTCTTCGTAGCGAAATAACCAAATTAACCCCTCCCCTTCCTGATGAAAGTGAAGGTTACCAACATCTGGAACGCTTCATCGACATTCTTGAAAATGTTCGTGCTCACCACCCAGACGCAGACAATCTCTCCTATGAGCGCCTCATTAATCACGCCCTTGAAGGGATGGTGGCCTCACTCGATCCCTTTTCTGGTTTCTACCACCTTGAAAGCGCAACGGGAAACATCGTGGAAGAGACTAATACTCCAGAGGCTCTCAACCTCCCCGATTTGGGGATCACCCTCATTCTCTCTGAAGAAGAAGTTACTATCGACCGAGTCCACCCCAATAGCCCTGCAGAACGAGTCAAGCTCCAGAAAGGAGATCGCCCGCTCAACCTTAACGGAAACCCTCTCCCCACCCCTGATCCTCTCGCCACTCACCGCGCCCTACAAGGATCGCCTGGAGAAACACTCGTCCTGGACGTTCTCAGGCCATCACAGACAGACCCTCAGTCGATTACGGTGACCCTGATTCGACCTATTATTCGTGAAGAAGCCATCACCGATGCCTTTCTCCTAACAGAGCAAGATTCCTCCAAAATAGGCTACCTCCGTTTGCGAGAATTCTCAGCTAGCACCTTCACAGAAACCCAGCGTCACCTCAACCGCTTGGAAGACGACGGCATGGAAAGCCTCATCCTCGATCTCCGGCAAAATCCAGGCGGTCTTCTCGATCAGGCCGTGGCCCTACTCAGCCTCTTTCTCCCCCCCAACACCGAGGTCGTCACCGTCCAAGGCCGCTCCCCTCAAGCCAGCATCCCCGCTATGAAAACCCTCGATGGAAAAATTCAGCGTAGGAAATATCCCCTCTGCGTCCTGATCGATCAAAATTCCGCCAGCGCCTCCGAACTAGTCGCAGGTGCTCTCCAAGATCTTGAGCGCGCCACTATTATTGGCGAGACCTCATATGGGAAAGGCTCAGTACAGCGAATCGCCCCAGCAGGATACCACACTACACTCCGACTCACCTTCGCCACCTATCACACCCCCTCTGGCCGCACTCCTCATAAAATAGGAGTCACCCCTGATCTCATCGTCCCCTATTCTAAAAAAGATCGACTACAATTTGAACGCTTCACCATTCGCGATCAACTTTCCAGCAGCGATCTTGCTCAACTGAACAAATGGAAGGATCCCATCCTAACTACAGCCTTAGAAAAACTTCTGAAACAAGAATGAAACAGAAAACCCCTTGCCTACTGGCACGATTAAATTCAACTATTAGGGGATGACAAAAAAGGATATGCAGGATCTCTACTTCATGGATTCGCGCGCGAAACTAATCGATATCGCATCGTTCCTTGACCGGCTGGAACGCTCACAAGGAGAAGCAGACTTCCGGCACCAAGCCTTCCTTGACGCCCTCTCTAGCATGCAAGCCCCATCCGAAGGGCGCTCTCGGGTCCAGGCCGTGCTAGAATCTCTTTCCGACCCTAGCCAAAAGCCTCTCGAAAAAGCCACTATCGGCTTCGCCTATGGAGCCCACAAACCGGTCACGTCAGACAATTAAGAAAGCCCTGTCTTTCCACTAGTGACAAAGGGGCTTGCAGAGCGAAATCAAATCCTTGCTCAACTCGACCTTTCCATCAGAAACCTCACTCACCGAGGTTGTTCCCACTACCCCATCGCGATAAGTCATAATACGGCTCGTCTCGCCCTTTAAAAGTGATTCTACAGCTCCTGTAGCAAATCGATAGGCCATCACACGATCGCGTGAGCTAGGGGCTCCTCCTCGCTGAATATGACCCAGCACAGTCCGGCGAGCATCCATCTCCAAAGCCTCACCAATCCAGCGAGTCAAATATTCTCCAATCCCAACCCCTTCTGCCACAACGGCTAACAAATAGGTTCGCCCCCCTTCACTTTCCTCGCGAAGCCTTTCCTGAATTGAATCCAAGTCATAGGGGATCTCGGGCACAAGGCAAATCTCCGCCCCACAGGTCAGGGCACTAACCATGGCCAAATAACCACAATGACGGCCCATCACCTCGACCACGAAGGCTCTCGAAAAAGAATCAGCCGTATCTCTGATCGAGTCGATGGAACTCAGGATCATATTCAAGGCAGTATCCACCCCTAGGCAATAATCCGTCCCCGGAATATCATTATCAATCGTAGCTGGGATTCCCGCAAACGGCACTCCAAAATCTTTGTGAAACTGATTAAGAGCATTGAAGGAACCATCTCCCCCAATCACGATCAACTTCCCAATCCCCTTATCCTTGAGATTTCGATAAGCCTGCTGACGAACCGCATACTCAAAAAAAGCCTTACTACGAGAAGACCGCAAAACCGTCCCGCCACGATAAAGAATCCCTGAAACATCCTCCCGCGTGGCCTTCTTGATTCGGTTCTCGATTAGCCCTTTCAAGCCATCGTAGACCAGATAAGGCTCCAAGCCATTGGCTCGCGCAAAATCAACCGCACACTTAACCGCGGGATTCATCCCCGCAGAGTCTCCGCCTGAAGTCATGATCGCAACCTTCTCACTCATGAGAAGGCCCATATCAGACTGGGCAACCTTCTGCAAAGCTCACGCCGATTTTTTCACAGCTGAGAAAAGCAAGACCCTTTCCCACGTGCAATTAAAAGCAGAAAAGAAATAAGAAAATACTAATATGGGAAGTAAAATGAAGAAGACGATGACGCCCCTGAGATTATTAATAACAGCCATTAGCGCTACTGTTGCGAGTGCAAATTCGGCGGAAATTCTGCAATCGCCCAATCAAAACATTGAGGTCACGCTGAATACTAAAGAAGGAAAGCTTGGCTATTCTGCTAAACTTTCTGGGAAGACAATTATTTCTAGGTCGGCGTTGGGGCTGAAATCTGATGCCGAAGCTATTTTGCAGGTGACTGAAATTAGCCGTTCTTCAGAAGACAAAACATGGACTTCGATCTGGGGCAACAATCGTGAAATTCGGGATCATTATAACGAAATCCGACTGGAAGTTGATGAACCCTCTTCCCAGACGATTATCCTGAGAGCTTATAACGATGGTATTGCCATTCGTTACCAGCTTCCAGAGACTAAACAATTTAAGGAGAAAGGATACGCGTTTGAATCAACTGAGATTTCCTTTGTCTCCGAAACACCGAAAGCTTGGTTTCCTCTGACTCAAGTTCTCGTGTCGGATGAAGTGGATCTGAACTCGTGGGAGCCTTCTCGGAAGGGAGAAAAACCCCATAAGAATACCAGATATGATTTTAAGCCAGAGGTGATTCGAACGCCCTTTATTGTGAAGCTTTCTGAGCAGGCCATGATTTCGGTGCACGAAGCAGGAGTTGTGCGATCAGACGTTTCGGATGTTCGCTTGCATGGCAAGACCTTAACTTACAATAGCAAGATTAATGCGGCTGGTGGCCAGACCACCCCATGGCGAACAATCACGATGGCACAACACCCAGCTGAGCTCATCTCGTCTGCCATGATTTTGAACCTGAACGAGCCCTCAAAGCTCAAAGATACATCATGGATTCGACCTGGGGTGACGATGTGGGATTGGCGAGCCCATGGGGCCCATGCGGACGATGGGTTCGAGTATGGGATTAATACTGAGAGCTACATCCGTTTCATCGACTTTGCCGCTGAGGCCGGGGTCGAGTATCTCCTGATCGATGCCGAGTGGTATGGCCCCGAGAGAGATGCGAAGTCTGATCCTAAAACAGCCATCCCAGAAGTTGATATCAAGAAGGTCTGCGCGCATGCGAAAAATAAGAGCGTCGGAGTGTGGCTTTATATCAATTCTAAGGCCCTCCAAAAATTTGATATGGATGCCACCTTTCAAAAATTCAAGGAATGGGGGGTGGTTGGAATTAAGCATGGATTCGGCACTTCAGAAAATCGGAAGTCGATTGAGTTTGACCTTCAGGTTGTCAAAAAGTGCGCGGATTACGGCATTATGGTGGTCCGCCATGAATCGGCCAAGCCGACGGGCGCAAACCGCACTTATCCCAATATGATGTCCTATGAGTATGTGAACAGCATGCTTGATTCAGCTCAGCGACCTGCGGCCACGCCCAGTCGTCTAATCACTGGACTCTTCGTTTTCGGATCTGCTGGGCCGGTCGATCGGAGCTGTGGCATGTTTGACCTCGATTCCTTCATTGCACGCGAGAAATGCCATCGCCAGATTCCTTCAACCGTAGTTTCTCAGGTTGCGCAGTGTCTTCTCTATCCAAGTGGTTTGGTGACTCTTCCAGATATTCCTGATGCCTATCGCCGGAAAGCGGATTTGTTTGAGTTTATCGGGCAACTTCCGATGAACTGGGATGAAACAAGGGTGCTCGAAGCCGAGATAGGGAAATCCATTACATTGGCTCGAAAGGCTGGAGAGCAGTGGTTTGTTGGCGCCTTGGCCGACGAACAGGGCCGCAAAACCAAGGTGAGCTTGGACTTCCTCAAAGAAGGAATCACGTATGATTTGACCCTCTATGAAGACGCGCCGGATGCTCACTATGAATATATTGGGCCAATGAATAAGCGGGAAGCTCGAGCAACAAAAACGAAGCTGAAGCCACAGAAAACTCGTCGGGAACTCTATCAGGTCAAAAAAATGACAGCGAAGAAAGGTGATAGCGTTCCAGTAACCATCGCTCCTGGAGGAGGACACTGCATCTGGATACGACCATCAGCGCAATAGAGAGTAATCACATCGGATCGAGAGAAGATCGAATGACTTCCACTTCTAATGATCGGAACAAAGCCTTCTCACAGTTCTCCCAAAAACAATACATCATCTGGTGAAAGGTTCACCTCTGAGGTCTTAAACCTCCGTCCCCCAGGAGTCACCAATTCAATTTCATTTCCACTTTTGCGCACCAATTTCGCGAAGACCTCACGTTTATTTGTCCCGGTCCAAAAACGGTATCCTTCTCGAGCTAGTCGCTCGCGTGTTTTTTTCTGTTTCTCTTCTCCAAGAGACAAGCCCTGTCGCAAAAGGCCCCAAACATAATCTGAAGTTCCGTCTCGATAGCCTGGCACCCGTTGCACAACCGATCCATCAGATGCCACAATCAAGATAGTTGGGAATCCCCGCACCGAGTAAGACTTCTTCAACTGCTCTAGATAACGAATTTTTTGCGCTGCTAGCTTTCGTACATCGCTATCAACTGAATTTTTGTCCTCAACACTGAAATCGAGGCGCAAGCGAATAAAATGCTTTTCAGCCCATTCCGCAAAAGCACGTCGATTGAGCAACTCACGGTCTAGAGCCCCTGCCGAAGGAGACCCGTTGATACCTTCTTTGGAAGTCCTAGTGAAAACAATCAAAAGAGGCTTAGACTGAGTAAAAGAAGCTTCTTTCGCTTTGGTATGACTAAGAAACCAATCCACTTTCGCCTCCTGAAATAGATTGGCCAATTGTCGCTCCGATTCCTCTAAATCATCATTGGGGTCTAAGATGATAAGCTCGTCCTCAGTTGGTAACCCCGGAATGCCTCCTTCGGTGAGGGAAAGACTGCCAGGATCGACATCAGCATCGATCACTACAGACTCCCCAGTTTCAACCGATGCCCTCGCCGCACCTGCTTGCAAGAAATCTGGCACCTCCGACACTTCCCCGACTTCACTCCTCTCCTCTTCTCCTCTCCCAAGTACCTGACACCCAACCAGCCCCGAGAAGGTCAACCCCAAGAAGCTTCCCCAAAAAAACGGGAAAAATTTCAATTGTAAGAACAACCGTATCAAGCTCGCCATCGCGCTTAGGCTATCAGGAAGTCAGCAGCGACGAAACCTAGAAAGGCACTTTGACTTGCCAAAGGAAACAGACACCCTATTAACGCACCCTTTATGAGCATTCGAGCTTTACGCCCCATTCTCACCGCCCTCCTTCTCCTTTTTCCAGTCTCTGTTTTTGGTTCGAGCGGCCACGAGGCCCCCGCCTACCCCGAAGACAAAGCTAAAGGCTACAGCGCCCAATACTCTCATTTCCCGAAGCCCACCCGTCTCCTACCAACCGAACGCACCGATGAGGGCGGTATCGCAATCATTAAGACCCTCACCGCCCGAGTAAAAGACTCCCCTTTCAATCTCGTCGCAACCATCATCTTTTTGCTCGCAATCGTTCATACTTTTCTCGCTGGCTGGTTCAACAAACTCGCGCACAAAGCAGAAGAAGAACATCACGCTCGCATCCACAAACTTGGCCTCACTGCTGATGCCAAGCCCCAGGATGACGCTGAAGACGACGTCTCATTCAAAGCAACTCTCCTTCACTTCTTAGGAGAAGTCGAAGCGATCTTCGGCATTTGGATTATCGCTCTAGGGGCTGCCGCCATCAGCTTTTATAATTGGCACGACTTCGCACTCTACCTGAACAAAGATTGTAACTTTACGGAACCCGCTTTTGTCGTCGTCATTATGGCAATTGCAGCTTCTCGTCCCGTCCTCCGCTTTGCGGAAAAAATCATGGCCGTGGCAGCTTCTCTTGGACATGGCTCCCCCGCCGCTTGGTGGCTCTCCGTGATGACCATCGCCCCAATCCTCGGCTCCTTCATTACCGAGCCTGCCGCGATGACAATTGGAGCCCTCCTGCTCGCGAAAAAAATCTACAAACACAAGCCCAAGACTTCCTTCGCTTACGCAACTTTAGGACTTCTCTTTGTGAATGTTTCTGTCGGCGGAACCCTCACCCACTTCGCTGCCCCTCCCGTTTTGATGGTGGCTTCCACTTGGTCTTGGGACATATTCTTCATGTTCGGCCATTTCGGCTACAAAGCAGTCATCGGCATTTTAATCGCAAATACTCTCTTCTTCTTCAAATTCCGAGCTGAACTGACCCGCCTCGCTGATGCTGCCGACGGAGTAGAAGACGGCATCCAGCATCCTATCGCTTGGCATGAACGCGAGGACAAAATCCCCGTTTGGGTCATCGTAGTCCACATCATTTTCCTCGCGTGGACCGTTGTTAATGTCCACTACCCGATCTTCTTTATTGGGGGGTTCCTCTTCTTCCTCGCCTTCATCATTGCGACCAAACATCACCAAAATGCCATCTCCATGAAGGGACCGCTTCTCGTCGGCTTCTTCCTCGGTGCGCTCGTTATCCATGGAGGCTGCCAAGCTTGGTGGATCGAACCTATTATCGTCTCCCTCAATGATAAGCCATTCTTCCTCATGCTAGGCTCAACAATCTTGACGGCCTTCAATGACAACGCCGCGATTACCTACCTCGCAGCTCAAGTCTCCGATATCGAATTCGCAGCGAAACAAGCCGTGGTTGCCGGAGCAGTGGTAGGAGGGGGCCTCACCGTCATCGCCAATGCTCCCAACCCTGCTGGGCAATCTATCCTAGGCAAACATTTTGGAGGAAGTATCTCACCAGGCAAACTCGCCGCTGGGGCCATTATTCCCACTATTATCTGCTTCCTTTGCATGTCGATTCTTCCACCAGTTGGAAGCAAAAAAGACCCAGCGCTCAAAGCCGATCATGGCGCCCACGGAGATAGTGCACACCATGAAGACAAGCCCGATCACGACGAACCCCACTCTGAGGATTCTCACTGAGCCTTGTTACATCTGGAGCAGCAACCATGTTTACTGGACTAATCGAAACTCTTGGCCAAGTCACCGACGTTAAGCCACGAGGTGAGCAAACGCGAATCTCTATCGCTTTGCCCTTTGTTCACGAACTCGCTCTCGGTGACTCCGTAGCCGTCAACGGCTGCTGCCTCACCGTCTCTGCACTTTCCATTTCCGAAGCATCCTTCGATCTTCTCAAGCAAACGCTCAAAGTCACCTCATTAGGTCAGCTAAAGGGAGGAGAGCTCGTCAACCTGGAGCGAGCTTTGCGCGTTGGTGATCGACTTGGCGGACACTTTGTCCAAGGCCACGTTGATACTACCGGAGAGGTCCTCACATGGGAACCTCATGGGCAAGATCACAAGCTCGAAGTCACCCTTCCCTCAGAAATCCACAAGCTCTGCCTCCCCAAAGGGTCGATCACCATCGATGGCATCTCTCTCACCATCGCCGAACTTAGCGATCACTCTGCCACCTGTTGGATCACTCCCCACACCGCTGAGGTCACCCATCTAACCGAGCTCAAAATCGGTCAACGAGTGAACCTCGAAGGAGATCTCTTAGCCAAACACGTCCAGCAACAGCTAGAGCAACGGGAAATCGTCTCACCCAATAACAACTAAACATTCATCGATTCAACCGATGTTCAATCGCAAAGAATCGATTCGCATGAATCCCTTTTACCGACTTAATTGTTTCTCAACATGAGTTCCGCAGAAGTAGACATCCTTGCTCTCGACCTCCTCCCCCAAGACGAAGGAGTGCTCCTCCTTCCGTCCTTCCTCAGTCTTCACCAGCTTCAAGCTCTTGAGGCCAAGCTCGCACAGCGCCCCATTATCTTTATCGCGGCTGAGGGAGCCGAGCTCGGATCGGAAGTTCAGAACTATCTAAGTAAACCCGAGGTTCAAGGATTCCAATTCTCACTCGACGAGGATCCTTCCGAATTTGCTGCAGCCACTCTACAGACGACTCTCCAAGCCAATGGCATAGTCTTCTTTCTTTCCGGAAAAGTCGCAACCCGTCCAGGCACCAGCTGCCAAGTTCCTTCCTCAATACTGCGCTTCTTGACGCAACTTGGCTGTAGTATCAGTCCAGTTTTTGTTCACGATCCAGATGGTTGCAGTCTCGGCTACGCGACCCCTAAAAATCAAGATACTCAACTCGTCATCGGAGAATCGATCCCCGCTGAACTAGCCAGTATCGCGAACTTCCAACGCTCCCTTCTTACCGCCTCAGCTGCTGCTTTCAACGAACGCCCCTTCCTCCAAGAGTCTCTCCAAGCTTCCCTTCTCCGCGGTCTCAAAACTTACCCTAACGCAAACATCATCGACGGCGCAGATGACTCCGAAGTCCCCTTTTCCAAAGCCCTCGGAGTCGCCCTTGCCTTTTCAAAAGAAATTCGCAAAGCCACCAAGAAGAAACGCGTCGGCATCCTCCTTCCTCCTGGAAAAGGAGGAATCCTCGCCAACCTTGCAGTTCTTTTTGCCAATAAAATCCCCGTCAATCTCAACTTCACCGCATCTCAGCAAGCCGTACAATCTGCCATCAAGCAGGCTGACCTCGACAAATTCATCACTGCGGATCCCTTTGTTCGCAAAGTCGCCTCCTTTCCCTGGCCTCCCAATCGGGACCTCATCTTCATTGAACGGGTCATCCCACAAATCAAAAAGAAGATCGGAAAATGGATTTTTCTCAGCAAATTGCTTCCCGCCAGTTGCCTCATCAAGCTTTTTAAATTTGACCAACAAGGCGGCGACCAAGAAGCCGTTCTCCTCTTCACCTCGGGCTCTTCCGGAGCCCCTAAAGGGGTCCCTCTCAGTCACCGCAACCTCCTAGCTAACGTCTGTCAATTTTCGAGCCGCATTGACCTCCCAGCCGGCTCCAAGGTCCTCGCTAGCCTCCCTCTTTTTCATTCTTTGGGCTGCACGGTAACGATGTGGTATCCTCTGATTCGAGGCCTCGGCATCGTCACCTACTCCTCTCCCTTAGAAGTCAAACGCCTCGCGGAACTCATCCAAAAACACGAAGTCCCCCTACTTCTCACCACCCCCACCTTCCTACGAGGCTACATCAAGCGAGCGACTAAAGAACAACTCTCCCCACTCAAATTCATCATCGCTGGAGCCGAAAAACTTCCCATCAAACTCGCCAATACGTTCGAGAAAAAATTCGGGATCCGCCCTCTCGAAGGGTATGGCCTCACCGAAACATCTCCGGTCACTAACGTTAACCTCCCGAACCTAACCGAAGGCGCCGTCATCCCCAGCGCCCGTGATGAGTCGGTCGGACAACTCCTTCCTGGACTCGCTGCCCGCATCACCGACCCCTCTACCGATGAGGAACTCCCTCTCGACCACCCCGGTATCCTCTGGCTCCGCGGTGCCAATATCTTTCCCGGCTACCTCAACCGCGATGACCTCACCGAAGAGGTCATCCAAGATGGTTGGTTCAAAACCAACGATGTCGCTCGCTTTGATGACGATGGCTTTCTCTACATCGAAGGGCGCATGTCTCGCTTCTCAAAAATTGGCGGAGAAATGGTTCCTCATCAAGTGGTCGAAACCGCAGTTGAAAAAGCCCTAGAACTCGAAGACGATGATGAGCGAAAAGTCGTTGTGGTAGGCCTACCCGACAAAGCAAAAGGGGAAGCGATCGGGCTCCTTTCCAAGATTCACAGCAACGTCTCGAACCAAGAAATCATCGACCTCCGCTACAAGCTGCTCGACGCTGGCCTTCCTTCCCTCTGGTGCCCTAAAACGATTTTACCTGTCGACGAAATCCCAGTCTTGGCCTCGGGAAAACTCGACCTCAAAGCCTGTCAAGAGATCGCTAAATCATACGAAGGCTAGGTTCATATGGCTCAGGTGCGCTTCGATCACTTCATGGCCGCCGCCCTCTATGATCCCGAACGTGGCTACTATTCCCGCCGGATCAAAACAGTAGGCGAAAGAGGAGACTTCACAACCACTCCTCAGCTTTCCCCCCTTCTCGCTAAAGCCATTGCTCAACAATTCCGATCTTCGGGTTACCAACACCTCATCGAAGTTGGCCCTGGAAGCGGGCTCCTCGCGGAACAAATACGCCAAGCCCTCCCTTGGCACATTCGTCGTCGCACCAAACAACACCTCGTGGAGATTTCTCCACTCCTGCGAAAAATCCAACAAGAACGAATCCCCAAAGCCTCTCATCACTCCTCCCTCTCTGACGCTCTTCAAAAATCGAACGGCAACGCTTTCATTTACTCCAACGAACTCGTAGACGCCTTCCCCGTGAGGCGTTTTCGTTGGAGTGGTGAGGAATGGCACGAGCATCACCTTGAGACTAATGAAGGACTCACTAAAAATATTTTTTTCCCGACCCCCGACCTTCCTTCCTCACTTCTTCTAAAAGCGAATTATCCTACAGGGCAGATCGTAGAGATACACGAAAGTTACCAGCAATGGTTAAACGCCCAACTCATTAATCTTAATCGTGGCCAACTTCTCACCATCGATTACGTGGCCCCGAGCCCACGTCCTCTCCTCGGCACCATTCGCGGCTATTTCCAACATCAAAGAATTCAAGAATCGGATATCATTCGCAACGCCGGGCACGTTGACATCACCTGCGACGTTCACTTTCCCGACCTCATCACTTGGGGAAAAGAACAAGGCCTCCGCACCCTTTCACATGAAACCCAAACCGAATTCCTCAGCCCCTTCCGGGCTTCAGGCTCAGACTCAATGGCCGACCCTCAAGCCGCCGGAGCAGCCTTCGAAGTTCTTCTACAAGAACGATAAAAATCGAATTTCCTATTTCGGTCCGAACGCAGCAGCTAGATCGGAAAGTGAATTTCCATCAGGCTTATCGGCGGCAAGAATGGCTTCTTTCTGTTTAGCCACAATTTCGGCAATTCCTTTTTTACCGTAGGTCACCATCTTCGCCATCTGTTCTTCCGTGAAAGTCGCTTCCTCACCCGACATCTGCATTTCAACGAGAGCCAAACTCTCCGTCATCACAAGATTCGAATCCACACTCGCATCTCGATCTTCCGGATAGTTCAAATCGAGAACCACCTCATCCTGATAAACTCCACACGATACTGCTGCCACCAGCGATTTCATGGGAAACGCCTTAAGCTTCCCTTCCGCCATCAACTTATTCAAAGCGATCGAAGCTGCCACACTAGCTCCTGTAATCGAGGCCGTGCGCGTACCGCCATCAGCCTGCAAGACATCACAATCCAACCACAAAGTGCGCGCGCCTAGGGCTTTCAAATCAACCGCAGCACGCAAAGAACGACCAATCAGGCGCTGAATCTCAATCGAACGCCCATCCAAACGTCCCCGCGAACTATCCCGCGCCTTCCGATCATGAGTTGAATAAGGCAACATCGAATACTCTGCGGTCAACCATCCCCCTTCTACTTTCTGATAACGCATCCAACCCGGCACCGACTCTTCAATCGTCGCGGCACAGATCACCCGAGTATTCCCAAAAGAAACCAAAACCGAGCCTGTTGCATGAGGAGCAACACCAGGCACAAAACTAAGCTCACGTAGCGCATCAGCAGCGCGTCCATCAGGGCGATTCATATAAGTGCAAGACAAGAAGAATAATAGCTCTATGACCAGTCATTCCTGATAGAATCTTCACTTTCCTTGCAGAGAAAGCAGAACGTGACACCGACAAAGGCTTCACACGTTTCTTTTGATCCTAAAATCATAAGCCCACAAAGCTCTGGCAAACTCGCGAACCCCATCTCGGATTTTTGTATTTCGTGTTGATTTCAACCAGCTAAGCTAGCATTTCCAGCACAACCTCATGGCCGACAAAGACGAATCGCCTTCTCCTATCAGATTGGAACCTACGCCCTCGCAACCATGGCGCCAGAGCCCTTCTGGGCCAACAGGCGACAAAAGGCTCCCCCCCAAACGCAAGAAACGCAAAGGCGTTCTTCTACTCGCCTTATCACTTCTTGCAATTGGCGCAGGGATCTTCTGGTGGCTCCGTTCCCGCACCAATGACCCGATAGCACAGGAAACTCGAATCCTCAACGAACTGGCCGCCATCAAACGTTATCACAAAGCCAAACCTCTCATGGGGACGGAGGCCCGTATCACTTTCTATTGCAGTGACCCTCAACTCGCCGAACGCGCCTTCGAAGCAGCCTTCGCACGCGGAGAGGAAATTAATAAAATTGCATCCGACTACGATCCTAATAGTGAACTTAGCCAAATCAACCAAGCTCCCGCGCGCCAAGCGATCCAGCTCTCCCCCGACCTCTTTATCCTTCTCGCCTTTGGATTAGAAACCGCCAAACACACCAATGGAGCTTATGATCCCGCTCTCGGCACCCTAACCCAACTCTGGCGCCAAGCTCGAGAGAGCGGAACCCTTTCCAGCCCCGAAGAGCAAACCAAAGCCTTCGTGTCTGCTGGCTACAAAAAAATGGCTCTGGATAAACGCCTTAAGACCCTCACCAAACTCGACTCTAACCTCCGCTTTGATCTCGGCGGCCTCGCCAAAGGCTATGCTGCCGATCAAATCCTTGCCACCCTCAAAGCCTTTGGAATCACGCAAGCGATGATAGAGCTCGGAGGCGATATTCGTTGCGGGGACGCTCCCCACGACAAAGCGGGATGGAACATCGGACTTCGGAGCCCGCTCCCCACAATTACTGATTCCATCGTAGTCAGTAACTGCGCCATCTCCACCTCTGGCGACCGCTTCCAAGCCATCGAAATTAATGGCCAGCGCTATTCCCACATCCTCGATTCCGCTACAGGCCTTGGTCAAACTCAACCCATTCTAGCCACTGTCGTCGCACCTACGGCTCTCCAGTCCGACCCCATGTCCACTGCTGCCTGCATTGATCCGAAATACTTCGCGGCACTCTCCTCCGCCACTGATATTCACTCTTACATCTGGATACGCAACGGCCTCCAGGTCTCCCCCGGATTTCCCGAGCGGAGCACCTTAAGCACTCCCCTCGAACCTGCGAAATCGCAATAGGCCTCCCGCGAACTCAGCTACCGCTTCACTCGCGCATTGCCTTCCCAAATACTCCAGACCTGATCTTCGTCGGCTGGTTGCCCATAATCAGTGAGCAGGGTTGCGGCCAAAGCTCCACTAGCCCAACCAAATTGAGCCGCTTTCTCCATTTCCCAATTACGAAGAATTCCGTAAAGAAGCCCTCCCACAAATCCATCACCGCCTCCAATACGATCGACCACTCCAATCGGACGTGGCTCCATCACATGCCACTCATCTTCCGCAAAAACGATTCCACCCCAGTGATGCAAGTTCACACTCTCAACTTCACGCAAAGTCGTCGCGAAAACTGACGTATCTGGAAACTCCTGACGCACGCGACCAATCATCTCCTTGAATCCGTCAATCTTGCCAGCAATCCCCTCTCCCCCGGGAGGAGGCCCTTCGATATCCAAACAGAGCTGGAAGTCCTCCTCATTGCCTACCAACACATCACTCAAGCTCGCGATTTCATGAAAAACCTTCGCCAACTCTTCTTCTCGGCCCTCCCACAAACTTGCCCGATGATTAAGATCAAACGCAATCCGTGTCCCATGCTTCTTAGCTGCCCGAGCAACCTCCAGACAGAACTGGCTCGTCTCTGGCGAAAGCGCCGCGATCAAGCCTGACAGATGAATAAACTGCGCGCCTTCTTCCCCAAAAATTCGCTCCAAATCAAATTGTTCAGCAGCCAACTTGCAGCCCACTTCTCCGGCCCTGTCGTTCGCCACTCGAGGCCCTCGAGATCCTGCTCCACTATCCGCTAGGTTGATCTGATGACGGAGCCCCCAAGGCCCTCCCGCATCAAATTCTGGTCCCTCAAAGTCCATATGCCGACTCGCAAGATTGTCCTTAATAAGACGCGAAACCGGACTCCCCTTCACAAAGGCGGTCAAAATCTTGACTGGCAGCCCTAGATAAGAAGAAACCGAACCTACGTTCGATTCCGCGCTCGTGGCATGCATTTTGAAAGTATCACTACAATGGAACGGTTGACCATTCACAGGAGTGAGACGAGTTCCCATACTCGTTGGAATGACAAGGGCGTATCTAGCATTTTCTTTGAGCTTCATCATCTGACCCGAAAAGGCGTTTTTGAGCTCTAATATTCAAGTCAAAAAATTTCTCTCCAACGAGATTCCGGCCAGCCAAAATAGCCCGCAAAAATCAGACTATCATCATTCGCATCTTCACAAAACCCTTGCTCTCTGGGCGAAAAATCGAATCCTTGCTCAAACTATGCATCCGCGCATTCTCGTTACCTACCTAATCTGGTTCTGTATTTTCATGGGTTTTTTTATCATGCTGCAATTCGCTGGAGGGGGAATCAACTCTCTCAACTTCCGCGCGCCCATCCATTCCTTTGCGCTCTTTCCTCTTGGCTTCCTACCCCCCGTCATCAGCATCTTTTTTCGCCTTAAGATTTTTCCAAAAACAGAAACCCACCCGACCTTCATGTCCCAATTCGTCATTTCTCTCGCCCTCTGCGAGATGGTCGGAGTCCTAGCCATGTTCGTCTTTCCACCTCAATTTGTCGCCGAACGCACCCTTGCTATTATCGGTTCCTTCATCGGCATCACCCTCCTCTGCCCCTTAAAAATCAACATTCCCACCAAAGATTAACCTTTTGGCTTCTCACCCTTTTCAAAAAATCACTCGAAGTATCAAAATTTTCTTGCCCTAGGGCAACTCTCCGTAGAAAGTCCGCGCCCCGCGACGAAAGCTCACGGGAGACAAATCCGGATTAGCTCAGCGGTAGAGCGGGTGGCTGTTAACCACTAGGTCGTTGGTTCGAATCCAACATCCGGAGCCACT
>CAYUHN010000071.1:0-15481 GCA_964444495.1 uncultured Roseibacillus sp.
TATTGAAGCCATGAAAGCTCTAGCAGTCATCGTTTTACTTCTTTTCTCGCTGGTATCGATTTCATCTGGAGAAGAAGAGTATCCTCCCAAAGAATTTCGCGGACTTCTCCGCTCCTCCTCCTTCCCCGTAGACCAAGAGTTCATAACCATCCCTTTCGAAAGAACCTTTTATGGGATCATCTTAGAAGTTAAAATCAATGACACTCCCCTAAGACTTCTTCTCGACACAGGAGCCTCCATAAGCGTCTTGCACGAAAAAAAAGCAAAGAATCTCAACCTTAAAATTCTTCAATCCGACTCAGACGATACTCCTGCCCCCTTTAGCTTATCACTTACTAATAAAATTGAAATTGGCTCAGCTCAAACACTCAAGGAACCTATCCTAGTCTCAAATCAACTCCCGTTTTCTAGCTCCGCGATTGATGGAATCCTAGGACTAACAACTCTGATCGATTGGGATTTTCGAATCGATTGCGCAAAGAATGAGCTGACTCTTTTTCCGGCAGGAAAAGCTGAGGTATCGGCAAACGATCACAAAATCTGGCTGGAAATCAAAAAACATCCCATCTCTCGTTCGGAGGCTTTGTCGACAAACCCGCAAAGACTCCGAAGTATCTCTCTATACTCTCCAGTCATGCTGGGGCCCTTCGAGGTTTTAGCTACCGTTGATACTGGCTTTGGAGGGAAAGCTTCCTTTCCTAGCGCGACCTTGCGACAAATGGCTCCAGCTGCTTTTGAAAACACAAAGCCCGTTCAAGAAGCAGGAGTCATGATTGACACCAAACTTAAAAACCGCGATGTCATACTACCAGAATTCACGTTCGGTCCGGATAAGCACTACGAATTCCGCGCCAGTGCTCAGACCGCTCAATCTGCTTTCACGAACAACAAACACGGACTTTTAGGCCTCGATCTTCTTCGTCACTACATCATGACCTTTTCAATCTCACGAGAGAAGCTTTGGCTAAAGCCTCTTGGAACCATTGAGAAATCCAAACAAGGGGGCTCAATCGGAATGAATCTCGACTTTTGGAGCAGCGATGAGTTTTTGGTCCTCGACCTAGAGCCAAATGGACCGGCAGCCAAAGCAGGCCTTGAAAAAGGAGATGTTCTGATTTCTTTCAACGAACATCTCCTCAAAACCATCTCCAAAGAAACCTTCGATGGATTAAGAGAACGTCCACCCGGCAGCGAACTCAAAATTCGTTATCGTCGAGGAAACAATGAGCCCGTAGATACCTCCCTCATTTTGGCCGACTAAAAATATTCTCAATCTCCAGACTCTCGAAAATTTTTCCATCAAATAAAGTCACCGCAGCCCCGATAAGGGACAAAATTCAAAAGAGCATCGCTACAAGTCTTCCTATAACCAAAAAAAGTATCTGCATATTGATTAGGCTTACTAAATACTTGTTAGCTCTCCAGAACATTCTTCCTCAGTCGGCCAACTACCCCATCAACAATTCACTAAGGTTCGTGACCTCTCGCCTATTTTGGCCACGAGTTCATCTAGAAGTAGGCCGATATCCAAACTCGAATGAGAACGATAGAATTCGATCTTCCGTTCTTCAGTCTGGGAACCAATCACAACGGAAACGATAAAGGATAAAAGGCGCATCACCCATTAAAGGATCTAGCTAAGCGAAACACCACAAAAAACTCTATCCCACTCTACCCGAGTTACCGTGCTTCTCGTTCAGTCCACTAGCCCTTCTTGGCGAGCTTGATTCCAATAAGCGTATTCAGAACGATTGAAGTCAACGTATTCTGGAGACAAATCGGAAGTGTAGACGGTGTAGTCTGAACTCCCTTGATTCAGGTCAATAACGACGTCAAATGTGTCTTTTGAAGCCACTGCTCGTAGCTCATCAATCGGAGCGGAAGCCACTTGCCCCCCCACACAAGCAGGCACTTCGTCGAAGAAAATATCAATCAATTCTTCCCGAATGCGAGCCTTTGAATAACCGACGGCATGAATCACTCTTCCCCAATTCGGATCGTCCCCATTCCAGGAGCTTTTGACCAACTGCGACTTAGCAACCGCCTCTGCAACTCGTTTGGCATCAAGAAAGGTCTGGGCTCCTTGCACTTTGACAGTTACAAACTTTGTCACTCGTTCCCCGTCACGAACAATCGCCTTTGCCAGCTCTAACAGAACGTAGTGCAAAGCATCTCGGAAAAGACGACAGTTTTTAGAATTCCGTTTCCACTTTTGTGCTCCCGAAGCTCCATTTGCTAACAACAATACCGTATCATTAGTCGACATATCACCGTCGATTGTAATGCGATTAAACGAATCATCTACCACCTCGCGCAGAGCTTGCTCAAGCCGAGCACGCGATAAAGGGGCATCGGTAGTCACGAAACAAAGCATAGTTGCCATGGACGGACAAATCATTCCGGCTCCTTTCGCACAGGCTCCTATCGTAATCGGAGTGCCATTAATCTCAGTCACCACCGCAATTTCCTTCTGGCACGTATCAGAAGTCATGATCGCCCGAGCGACCTCACTCCCATTGCTACGACGAAGACCGGAAACCAATTCCTCTCCCCGAGAGACAATTCGCTCAATAGGCAAAGGAAGCCCAATAACCCCAGTCGAGCACACTCCTACTTCGCGGCGACGTAATCCTAAGGGTGCCGCTACGCACTTTGCCATGGCCCTAGCATCCTCGATTCCATTGACTCCATTGCAGACGTTCGCATTGCCTGCATTGGCGATAATAGCACGAATCTCATTATTCCGCAGATGCGACTGCGAGACACGAACAGGGGCAGCCTTAACCCGATTACTAGTAAAAGTCCCGAAAGACACACAGGGCTCTTGGGAATAGATCAAAGCGAGATCGAGACGATCGCTTCCTGGTGTTTTGACTCCCGCGGCAAGAGCACTCGCCACAAACCCTTTGGGAGCACAGACTCCTCCTTTTACTTTCTGATAGGGCATTGCGTTCGGATTAAATTAAATTTTATTAAACAATTAAAAGACCCAAGCCTTCGTCAAAATCATTCAAGATATTGAATGACTGCACTGCTTGTCCGGCCGCCCCTTTAGTCAAATTATCTTCCGCACTCGTCACAATTAATCTCTCCGTTCGAGAATCATGGTGCCAACCGATATCGACAAAATTAGTACGAGTCACATTTGCAGTGTCCGCAGCTCCACCAAGCCCTAGTAAACGCACAAAGGGACACTCGGAATAGGCGACCTCGTAGGCTTTCTCAATTTCTGCCACCGAGCCAAGAAGATTGACCGCAGTCATGCTATGAATTCCACGAGTCACTGGGACCAGATGAGGAACAAATGTGATCTTAACTTCCTGCTCAGCGGCGAGGGACAACTCCTGTTCAATCTCGGAAAGATGTCGATGCTTGGGAAGTCCATACGCTCGCAAGGACTCGTTGACTTCGGCAAAAAGAAGCGGAATAGAAGCTGTCCGCCCAGCGCCTGAAACACCACTCATTGATGAAACCACGATACTGGCAGGATCAACCAACTTCGCACTCAGGAGAGGCAGCAGTGGCAATAGAATCGAAGTTGGGTAACATCCTGGAGATGCTATCAAACGAGCTTCTTTGATTCTATTACGGTAGACCTCGGGCAAGCCGTAAACAGCATCTGAGAGCCACTCGGGAGCAGGATGAGCCTCTCCATAAAATTCTTCGTAGATAGCTGATGAATTGAGGCGAAAATCCGCCGATAAATCGATCACCTTAAGTCCTGCTTCAAGTAGCGGGACCGCATAGCTAGCCGCCTTCCCATGAGGCAGGGCTAGAAAAGCCACCTTTGCTCCTGTCGCCACAATCTGCTCAATATCTGGTTCGATAAAAGGTAAGGAAGCGGACTCCATTCCACGAAATCGAGGCAGGACCTCAGCAAGCTCTTTCCCAGCATTTGCGCGCGAAGTGATCCCTACCAACTCAACGGCAGGGTGAGAGCAAAGAATACGAAGAAGTTCAATTCCGGTATAACCCGAAGCGCCGAGAACAATCGTTTTAATTTTTTCCATAGGACAGGGACGATTACGCGACACTGACAAGCCCACGGCCACTTGTCAGCAAGAGTTGTAAAAATTCTTACGAATTTCTCTAATTCCCAGCATTAACCTTTCTAAGAAATCACTTTGAAAACCGTGTACGCCGCCAAAACCCGAAGCCCAGCGCCACGACCAGCCCGGCCACCGAGAAAGAATCTCCGATACGCGCATAGAGGGTCGGCCCTCCCTCTGTTGAGATCTTCACGGTTCCTCGAACATGACCCGAAGTGAAAGGAAGCCCGTTCTCATCTTTCAGCACCTGCTCGACAGCTTCACCTTTCGCGGCACCCGGCCTCCAAAGCGAACCTGTATCTGTTATCAATCCAGTCACTCCTTGATTCGCAGCCCGAACCATAGGACAGCGCAGTTCAATCGTCCGAAAGCGCGCATTCTCGAAATGTTGTCGCGAACCCTCGCTCGTTCCAAACCAGCCATCATTGGTAATATTCACCAAGACCTCACGTGGACCGCGACTCATTTTGCGAGGAACCCTTGGCACGGTATCCTCAAAACAAACTGAGGGAATGATAGAGACCTCACCGCCCGGCCCAGGCACAAGGATTGGCTCCTCGCGCTCTCCCCTTCCTAAATTTCCTGCCCATTTCACCCCGGCAGCGAGTTCGTAAAACTTGCCCAACCACGGAAGAGTATCAAAGAAAGGAATGAATTCTCCATAGATCACAAGGTGACTCTTACGATAAGTCTCGATCGCATTTTCTCGATCAATAGCTACGAGAGAATTGTAGGACTGGCCGCCATCTTTCAGATGAAAATTACCATCTTCTGTTCGTCGAGCCTCAGCCTCTGTCATCCCGACAATGAACAGACTAGAATTATAGTCAGATACCTCACGAATCACATTCGAAGAGCCTTCGTACATCCGATAACCTCCATCTTCCACGATAAGCAAGGGCCTGCTCAACACAACCTCTGGCCAAACGATCCAATCGATTCTCTTGAGCTTTACTTCTCCTTCCGCTTCCGCAATGAGTTGTTCATTTTCCTTATCCAACTCCTCAAAAGCCTTCCGCGTCTCCGAGAGATAAGCCGCATGAACATCGTCTCCCGACATCAAAACCTCGCTAGCAACCTGCGGCACATTCATTTGCACGACTAGAACGGTCGACTCTTCTCCAGGACGACCCTTAATCTCGGCCATTCGAAGCGTCCCCACGATAAAAACCGTAAAAATTATCGAAATTGCAGCTAAAAAATCCCACTGCCTCTTCATCTTCCCTGCAGCTACAGACTCATGCATCCGCGCTCCAGCTTGCACAAGAACCGCTCCTAAAAATATCGGGAGAAAAGCAAGACCCGTTACCCCGACCCACTCAGCACATTGAGCCAGGGCTAGGCGTTGACCGAAAGGTACCCCAAGACCATTCCAACCAAAACCAGTCAACATCCAACCTCGAATCCACTCCAAGCCACACCATGCTCCTCCATTCAAAGCGGCAAAAGCGAGCGAACGCAGAGTCACTTCTAAAAGGCCGGTATTCTCCTTTGGGCTACCACGCCACGGATTTCCTACCGTGCTGGTGAAAAGAGCAAATACTGCAAAGTAAAGGGCGAGGTAAGCAGCCAAGACAAGATAACCCGGTCCAGTCACTACCGAAAGCCACTTCAGATTAATACTCCAAAAAACCATCCCCGATAACCAACCTAGCAAGAAAACAGACAATCGTCCGGATTCACGCGCGGCTCGAAAAAATGACGACAGAGTATTACGTCCGTTTTTGGAGAAAGCGATCCGCTGCTCTTTTTTCTTAGCTTCACCCTTTCTCCAAAAGGTCGCAAACCAAAGAACAGGAACCACCCAGACAAGGTCAGGAAGATTGAACGGTATAAAACAAAGCGAAAGCAGCACTCCTGCTAAGGCGGCAAGCAGCCCTCGCCACGTTTTCACGAAAAAAGTCTTCATGCTCGTATAGTAACCCCTGCTTAGGGCGGCCTATTCAATCGACTCCTAACAAATAAGCAAGGAAGTCGCGCATTTCTTCCTCTCCGAACATCGTAACCATTGCCGGAGGCATCGGTGAAACGAGAGATGGCTTGATTTCCTTAATATCGGCTCTCGAAATTTCGATCGTTTGTGAAAAATCAAAAGGATTCGTCGCAATGACTAAGATCTCATCACGCTCATCAACCACCCGGCCTCGTTCAGTAGAACCGTCGACTTTGATGAAAGTCTTGAACTCATATTGATTCGAGATCTCGCGACTTGGGTCCAAAATAGCCACTGCCAGCTCTTCCGCAGTGAAACGCCCTGCCACATTCGTAAGATCAGGCCCAGCAGCCCCCCCTACCGCACCGAAACGATGACAATCAATACAAAGGGCGGCATGATACATCTTGGCCCCGTTCTCCACATCAGCCTTCTTGAGGTCCTGAGCTACCTCTACGATTTGCTCCACGATCCAAGCTCGAGCTGGTCCCTTGGCAACTGGGCGCTCTTGATCGTAAGGCCGTTTCTCCACTTCTAGTCCCCAACTTTCAATCATCTTCCGCTCCTCTTTAGTCGCATTTTTGAGAGTATCGTTACGCATTTTTTCGATCCCAAGTTGGGCACTCTTTTGCGCTTTCCCGTTCATCTCCTGCGTATACCAGTTCATTAACTGGCGCCGTTGTCCCTCTGTCCAAGGCCCTTTCACCACTCGGAGACAATAAGCGAGATGCACTTTGCGAGGAGAACCAAGTTCACGAATCACTTCCGCCGCTTTAGCTCCGTAATTCCCCTGACTCCGAGCCAAGAGACGACCCCATTCTGGCATCTCTTTTTCCTCCGGCTCAGCCAAGAGCGCTAGAATCCGGTCAACAATTTTAGGTGCCTGGAGGTAGCAGAGCATGCGACAAAGCTCAGTTTCCACAATCCTCTCTTCGGTCGGAAAAGAGGAATCAATTTTTGCCAAAACCGCTTCCCGAACTTCTTCCTCTGGCTCTCCTAGTCGAATAAATACTAGACCAGCTGCTCGCAACCAATTGACTTTCTCGTGCTCAGACATCGCCGTCCAATCAAGTCCGAGAAGCTCATCCGTGAGAGCTTTACGATCACTCTTCTCTCCAACCCGTGCCAAGCCCATTACCACAGTCAAGCGCTGCAAAACACTCCCTTTCCCTAACAGGGAGCGCAAGGCCTCTGGTCCCTCCATCTCTGCCTTATTACGATCATGGAATCGCGAATAACGGTCATCCCCCTTGAAATCTTCCCGTGCAAGGCGAGGACGTTCAGTCCAAGCATCTTTGGTATCCTCTTCTCCCCCATACTTCACACGCCAGAGCTTGGAACCTTGGCGACGTCCTCCACTCGCAAAATAGAGAGAACCATCTTGCGCTATGGTAGCATCCGTAAGTGGCAATGCTTTGGCTGTAAGAAACTCCTCCCACTCCCCTTTATATCCAAAGCCGTCATCCTCAACCGTAACTGCATAAATCGTAGCGAAAGTCCAATCGAAGCAATAGATTTTCTTTTGATAAGCTTCTGGGAATTTCGCGCCCCGACCACTCACCACTCCTACTGGACTTCCTGGGCCAAAGTCCACCACCGACGGCAAACTGTCTTCATAGTATGAAGGCCACTTGCCAGTACCGTGACGCCATCCAAATTCAGATCCTGGCATAGCAAAACAAAGCCGAGTCGGACGGTACCAAGGCATACCCATATCCCATTCCATATCGGCATCGTAAACAAAAAAGGATCCATCCTCTCCAAAAGCACCGTCGAAAGGATTCCGGTATCCCACACTCACATACTCCCAATCGCTCCCATCCGGGCGGCACCGCAAAACCCGACCTGCTGGAGCCATGAGACCTCGTGCATGTCCACGGCCATCCGGGTTCCGTGGTAGCAACTGGTCTTCATCCCAATGCTTGGAAACCAGAGAACGTTCGAGATTTGTATTCTGAGTGTAATTTCCAATTACGAGATACAACCACTCACCATCAGGTGAAGAAACGAGAGAGTGAATCCCATGCTCACCACCAGCCTTAAACGTCTTGAGCGGTTCAATACTCTCAAAACTGCCATTACCATCTTTATCTTGTGCACGATAGAGTCCCTTCTCGCGAGGTTTAGGCCCTTCCTTGGGCCCCACCGATTCTCCCACCACAACGTAGAGTGAATCTTCAAAATAGAGGAGCCCATGTGCTCCCTTTAAATCGATATCAAGAGGAGAAACCGTTACTTCATTTTTCTCCGAAATAACCACATCATAAATCGCTCCGTACTGGTCTCCAGCGGCAAGATGAACCTGCCCCTCCTTCGCAGGTAAAATCGCAAGCGAGACCCAACTACCTAACTTTTTCGGAACCTCGGCGACCTCTTCAAAAGTGAATCCCTCGGCTAGAGTGAAATCGATATCTGCTGGACTAACTTTTCCTTCGAACAGGACTTCCGCGAAGCAAGTCCCAGTGAGTGCTAGGCACCCAAAGAGCGATGAAAGGCGATTGATGAGCATTGAGCTATTTCTACGAAACATTTGGCGACTAGATTTCAGTCTTCTTAGCTTTGCTGAAAACTCTTTTTAGGCAAGCGTTTCACTCGGCCTTCCGGCATTTTCACAAGGGCCAACGATTGTCGTGCCGAAATCAAAGTCTCGCTTTCTCGTGTGATCGTAAATCCACACCAAAATTTAACCTTCCCCCACTCTTCTAACCATCCTGAAATCTTCAAAGTATCGCCAAGTTTTCCCGGTTTTCGATAATCCGCCTCAGTACGCACGATTACTGGAAAAATACCGCTTTCCCCCATCGCAGCCAAATCAAAGCCCAAATCCGCTGCGAGAATCGTCCGACACTTCTCCACCATCCTCAAATAAGCTAAATTGTGCACCACTCCCCCACAATCAGTATCATAGAACATCACTGGCTCTTCGATCTGACATTGAATATTCCCAATCGCTTTTGAGTTATCAAGCATAGCAAGAACAAGATAACGACTCGTCAAAATCTCGCCAAGTACAGGCCTTGACTGCAGAAAAACTCTAAAATCAAACACGATTCGCACCCCAAAAAGCTCTCGCTGACAAACAAAGCCTCTCAAATAATCTAAATAGTCTTCTTTACTGTGACTTCAAAGTGAGTTTTTTAACTCTTAAGCCTTAAGTCATGTTAGCTCCAGAGCCTTTTCATTGGCAAAGAAACCAGCGATAATTATCGACGAAAATGAGCGAACAGTCCTCGTCCCCTCCCGCTCAAAAGGGCTCAACCCCAGAGAGCGCAGAAAGGAGCTCCTCTTCAAAAAAGAGAAAAGGAAGCCTCAAAGGCTGTTTCCACAGCCTTTTCCGCATTTCTGGGGTCCTTCTCTTAATTCTATTCGCCTTCCTCGTAGCGGCCGTGCTCTGGCTTAATGGGCCAGGCTTCCGATGGCTAGCAGAGAAATACGGCCCCGACTATCTGGCCAGACAAGGCTATAACGCTTCCTTTGAAGTCTCTGGCAACCTCTGGAGCGGGCCCAAAATTGATTCAATTACCCTCACAAGTGGGATCCATTCCCTCCGTCGCCTAGAAGCCGAAAACCTCCAACTTCGCTACAACGTCTTCGACCTTAAAAACAAAAAGCTCATCGAAAGCCTCACCGCTGATCGTCTCACCCTCGAGATGGACTATGACTATCCTAAGAAAGTCGAAGAAGAGGAGCCTCCCCCAGAACCAGAAGAACCCGGGAAACCCCTGCGAGAAACCCTCGCCGAGTACCGAGCGATGGTCATTCCCCCTGAAATCAAAATCGCCGAGCTCAACCTTCATTTTCACAAAGGCGAACAAAACTACTACCAAATCAAAAACGGCAGCCTTCACCATGAAGCCAACGCCCCCGAACTCATTTTCGGGTTTGGAACTGTGACCGATTTTCAGGACACCAGCTTCTCACCAGAAACCGCAACAATCACCTGGCGAGACGAGGATTTTCTCCTCAACCAGATCCCAATCGCAGCGGAGATGGCTCTCGAAGATCTTGAGCTTGTTGCCGACCCCTTTCTCGCCGACGGAGAAATATCACTATTCGGAAGCCGACTCGTTCTCGATAGCGACTTCAAGAAACGCATCACACTGAAACTCACTGAGGAAAATCTCGACCTCGCCCCTATCCTAGAGTTTGTCCCTCAACTCACCGATACGAAAGGAACAATCGAAGAACTCGATCTCGTATGGACCGGCAGCGACCAACCTTTTGATCAATGGGATCTCGATCTCATCCTCGCAGTTCGAAACGGCCGTTATGAAGGAGAAGACTTTCCTCCCCTTCGAATCAAGCTCAACAAAGACAACGACCATCTCGAAACCCATCTACAAATCCAAGGCTCCGATGCTGCCGCCAGCCAGGAAATCATTACACTTAATACCACTTTCACAGGAGACACCAAATCTGATGTTGGAAGTGCTTGGAAGAATTCTACCACAGATGGTGAACTTGAAATTGCTTCCCTCGATCAATTCTTTCCTGCCTTTGCTGATCTTCTTGCCTTGCCACCGCTCCCCGATGGCTACCCGAGCGGAGCGGCTCACCTCTCTACAACCGCCTCTCTTGCCAATGGAGAACTGGCAGAATCTCACCTCCTTTTTAATTTTAAAGATCTCAATTGGGCTGAAGCTCAATTCCAAGAAGGCTCGCTTCGTATAGATATCGAAAACCTCGACTCCTCTCTAGAGGCCAAGCTGCAAATCACCCAAGATAGAGATTCGTCCATCTCCTCATTTGCCAGCTACTCACTCTCTGACAAAACCTACTCGGCCAACTTTAAAGCAGCAAAGGTTCAAGCCGACACCCTCAAACCATTTCTCCGTCTCTCAGCCGGTGTTTATCCCATCGACGGAATCATCTCGCTGGACTGGAAAGGCTCAGGCTCTCTGGAAGATCTCCCAAGTAATACCGGCTCCCTTAGCATCAGCCAAACCCGAGTTCAACTCGAAGAACAAGCCCCTATTCAAGTAGAACTTCGAGCCAAATACAATGGTCTCAATAATATCGATCTACAAACCCTGAGTGTCGAACAACTCGACCAACGCTTACAAACACGAATCAAATGGGATGGGCAGCGAATCGATATTCCAAACTTAAGTCTCATCAAAAGTGAGCAAGAGCTGATCAAAGGCACTGCTACCCTACCTTTCACGCTCGACACCAAGATGGAAGATTACTTCTCCCTAACCGAACCTTGGGATGTCGACCTCATCGTCGATCGCTGCAATGTTCCAGCCACGGCCGCCCTCCTTGGAATTCCTATTCCCGACAACTTCGATTCCGATGTCGCGCTTAGACTTCTAGTTGGCGGCTCACCCGCCGAGCCCTCCCTCAGCGGTCGCCTTCTCATTGAGAACTTCATCCTTCCCCAAGTCCCCGAACTTCCACGCACCACCGCTCGGTTAGCGTGGGGCACCACCGGCTCCATCTTATCGGTAGACGGCTCCCTCGAACCCGAAGGCCGCAACCCTATCACTATCACTGGTAATACAAATTTCTATCCTAAAAAATGGGCTGAAACCCCCGAAAGCTTTCTCACAGAAACTTTTACAGCCAAAGTTATCGCCCCCGAAATCCGACTGGAGCCCTTTGCTGACCTGAGTCCAACAATCAACCGTATCGAAGGAGCTCTAAAAATCGAACTCCATGCCGATGGCACCTTCCAAACCCCTAATATTACGGGTGATGTCAACCTCGATATGCCGCAAGGGCGCTTCAACATCCCACGTTACAGTAAAGTCAGAAAAACATCACTTGCCGCTCGCTTCGCAGACAATCAAATCTCAATCTCCCCCTTCATCACCTCTACCGATGGAGCCATTTTTACGCTCGACGGAACGATCGGAATCGCTGACACCAGCAACCCCACATTTGACCTCCGTCTACTGGCCGACAAGGCTCTCGCCTGGCGCAACGACAATATCAACTCTCGTCTCGACGCCGACATCACCCTTCGCGGCACACTCGAAGACGCCACCTTGGCCGGGAACCTCGATGTGGTAGAATCCATCTTTTACAAAGACATCGAAATTCTCCCATTGAACGTTCCTGTCTCAATCCCAAAAGCACCTTCTCTACCATCCCTGCACCGTAAAAAACCGAAAACGAACCAAGACCGCATTCCAATCCCTCCACCCTACGGCCTTTGGAAAGTAGATCTAAAAGCCACCACAAAAGACCCTTTCTTGGTGCGCGGAAATCTTACTACTGGAAAAGTGACAGGAACAGTCATCGCTCGCGGAACCCTCGCTAATCCTCGCTTGAAAGGCGAAATGACGATTGAAGAGCTCGAAGCAGCCCTCCCTTTTTCCACCCTTAGCTTACAAGGAGGAAAAGCGGTCTTCACCCCCGAAGGAGGCTTCATTCCGCAGCTGCAAATTCGCGCTCAATCCCGCATTCCTCCCTACGATGTAGATCTCTTCATTGCGGACAAAGCCTCCTCCCCCACTCTAACCTTCGCTTCCAACCCTCCACTGCCAGAGAACGAAATTATGACTCTCCTCGCCACCGGGACAACTACCGAAGCATTAGAAGATTCCGATGCGGCCACGGGGAAAGCCTTTCAGCTACTCATTGAGCAAATCCGTCGCTCTCCTCCCGGTAGCCCCTTACACCCTCTGGCAAAATTCGCCGAACCTCTCAAGGACGTCGAAATCCAAGTTGCGGGAGCCGACCCATTCACCGGCAAACGTCGTAACACCGTTACCCTACCTATCCCCTCGAGCGACCATTGGTTCATTTCCGCCTCAGTCGATGCCGAAAGTAATACCCGAGGCCTCGTCCTCTATATTCTTAAATTCCGCTAGTGTCTTCCCAACTTCCAACCTTCCTGCTGCTAATTGCTGCTCTCCTCCTTGGCTGCCTCCCCGGGTTTGCTCAAGAGAAGGTCACAGCGGTAAGAATCATTGGACTTCAAGGACTCACCGAAGAGGAAATTCTTTCCGAGTTAGAAGGCCGTCTCTCCTTCATAACCTCACGCCCTCCCACCCGATCACGAGCAGATGACTGCGACTTCCTTGTTGTCCGATACCTCGAAAAACGAGGTTACGCTGACGTTGACCTTAAATGGCGAATTCCTTCTGATCGGCGCTCTATTGAACTCACGGTTCGAAATGGCCCTCGTTTCACCATTGGTGAAATTACGGTTTTGGGCGTAGAGGGAGAGCAAGAGGTAGAGACAATCAAAAAATATTTCACCGGGACCGCCCTCTTCGGCGAAGCAGACGATACCCCCTACATCAAAACCGAGGTCGAAAAGGCAGCAGGAAACGCAGCGACCTACCTAAAATCTCTTGGTTATTGGAAAGCCAAAGCTAAACTTCACGAACCGCATATCGACCGTGCCAATGGCAAGGTCAATCTTACCATTGAGACCACCCCAGGCGAACTTGCCTACATTACCGATATTAAATTAGAAGGACCAATTCCTCCCGAAACCCCCAATCTCGAGCGTACTCTAAAAAAACGATTCTTAGAAAAAACAGCTACAGCAAAACGTCTACGCACACTACAGATAGGAACTGCCGCTCTCATGCGAGAAAAAGGGTACCAATTCGCAGAGGCCAGCCTTTCCGCAGAGCATGATGGACCTCTCACCTATTTCACCTTAATCCTCAATCCCGGCAAACAATATCGATTTCGTAAAACCTCGATCGAACCTCCTTCAAGAGTCGGAATGGAGCGAGTTCAACGCCTCTTCAATCGCCTCCATGGGCTATCTTACGATGAAGACGAAGTCACTAGGCTCCGCAACGCGCTCCTCTCCACCGGGGCATTTTCATCTGTGGATAACGAGCGAGAAATCGACTCCGACTCTTCATCCATCGATATCACCCTCCGTCCAAAACTCGGCCGAACTAAAGGCTTAAGCGGCTATCTCGGAGCTGGCACTCAAGAAGGCTTAATCCTTGGAGCATCCTATTACGATCGTAACATCTTCCGCGATCTCTATAATCTTAATATTGCCTTCGAATTTTCAAGTATTGGACTCTTAGGCGAGATCTCTATTACCGATCCTTTTCTCTTCGGGTCCTACCTGCGCGCTACCCCAAGAGCATTTGCTCTTACTCGCACCTTTGATGAATACTTTAAATTCGAGACCGGATTGGGATTCACCTTATCCTACGACTTAAGCTCAAAACAAACGCTCCAACTCGACTCCACACTCTCATTTGCAACCGTCACCCCCGAAGATGCCCCCGCTAGCATTCTGGGCGTAACCGACTATGGCCTTGCCTCTGTCGGTCTCACCTACCTTTATGATAGCCGAGATTCTAAAAGCTCTCCTTCCAGTGGTTTCTTCGGCCGGGCTCATGCCGGTTTAGGCACGGTGATCTCCGACCTTGGTAACTTCTTTGTTCGCCTCGAAGGCCAAGCCTCCTACCACTGGAAAATCAGTAATAAAAATATCCTAGCCGTAAATACGGTCGCTCGTATTATTAGCGCAACTGATAACGAGAACCTTCCTATCGACCTTCGCTATTTCATAGGAGGCTCTGACACAATCCGCTCCTTCCCCTTTCGTGAATTTACTCCCGAGAGCAACGGGCTCCCTGGTGGCGGCCAAGCCTTCTGGTATACTAATGTCGAATACCTAAGAAAAATCGCCGGCCCAGTTTACGGATTAGCTTTCATCGATGCAGCAACTCTTGAGACAGAAGCTACCGACTTTCCCTCCTTCGATCCGCAATTAGCCGCAGGAATCGGAATTCGAGTCGATCTTCCGATAGGACCTCTTCGAATCGAGTACGGTCGCGCCCTCAACCCTAGACAAGGCGATCCCAGTGGGGCTTTCCACTTCGCAATCGGTGCCGCGTTCTAAAGTCCAAACAAAAGCAAATTACTATCCTCGACGGAACAGCATTCCAAGAATGCGAGAAAGCAATCCCCCCCTCCTTGCTGGCTTCCCATCTGCCCGCCCATAACCATTCCGGCTAAATCGTCAATGATCTGACCATCGCCATCACGATCAAGAATGGCACCCATCCCAGAACGACGATCTGGAGTCGCGCCATCGCGCCGCCCGTTCTTCATCAATTTCGAAAGAATGATCGGAATCAAGATCGGGAGAAGCTTCTTCACCACTCCAGAAGCCAATCCAGTCTTCCGTGAGACCATCTGCACCGCTCGCTCCTCCTGATCACCACCAAAGAGATGGCTAGGAGTCGCACTCTTGACATTGCTAAAAAAATCATAGCCATCGCTTTCATCATCATCGAGGCCATCGTCATGCCCCCCTAACTGAGTAGCAAATGCTTCTACATCTTCACCTTCTTCTTGCTTCTTCTTGCTTCTTCTTGAGACCACCCAAAACAAGCGGCGTTAAACTCTCCAAAAGAGCCTCCTCCGCAGAATCTGTGGGTGAAACGAGTTTAAACAGCTTCAGATGGAGAGCTTTCCCATAACGGACCTCTTTACCCAAGGAGGAAGCTCTTTAAAATGACTCGTATCGACTCTCGTCCGATCGATTCTATGATATCGAGTTCAA
>CAYUHN010000072.1:0-15176 GCA_964444495.1 uncultured Roseibacillus sp.
CGGCTTTCTAAATTACAGCTGAAATAACTCAAAATCGTTTCAAGCGCTCTCGTTAGAGAGCCGAAAAACCAATCTACCAAAAAAAGGCGAAAGGTCTAATAATGACGCGAGATTGGGCAGGTTCTCCGTTTTTCTCTTGGGTAAACTCCGAGACCGCACCGTCCGTCAACTTGACGGTCTGCTGCTCGATAACGTTCTGAGTTGTATGCGAATAGCGACGAAAGGTTATCCTGCTGCGCGGATCTGTTTGAAAAATAAAGTGATCCTCTTCTTCAATAATCGTAAACTCTAACGTTTCCGTTACCCCCTGAGCATTCTGGCTAATCGTTTCGCTCGTTGGTTCACCCAGAATTTCACAGACTTCGGGACGAGTCATTCCTAAGGCGACTCTCCCCTCAGCAATCAGTTTGCGAACATTCAACTGGCGTTCATAAGCCGAAGCCAACAACTCCTGTAAATTCATTTTCTCGACCCCCAAATCCCCAATCCTGACCCAGCCAATTTTCCCTTGTCCCTTCACTTTGCAGGCGCGTTCATCGAAGCCGATTAATTCAACTTTCCCACTCTTAATGACTCCCAACTGAGCTCCGCCTGTTTTCGAAGACCACACCCGCGTTGGGTTAATCACATTGACTTCCGCAGCCCGTTCTTCTCCAAACTCGCGAACATAAACAACATCAGGGTCACTATCGATAAGGGAGCGATTCGCTATCGCCTCGCGGTTTCTTTCTACCCTCGATTCTCCTGAGACAAAAGTGGTTGCGCCCGCTACAAGGCCGACACCGAGAAGAAGAGGTTTAGATGAGAGCTTCATTATGGTGAGACGTGATGGTCTCGAGAACATTCACACATTTTTGTCGATTTGGCAAAAAAGAAGAGCGCCCTCCTCACTCGGTCAAGAAAACCGGGAGGAAGACGCTCTGATAAATAGTTTATGCAATCAGGAAATTACCCTTGTTCTTCAAGGATCGCTGCCTGTGCTGCAGCAAGGCGAGCAACAGGAACACGGAATGGAGAACAAGAAACGTAAGCTAGGCCGATCTTGTGACAGAACTTGACAGAATCAGGCTCTCCACCGTGCTCACCGCAGATACCAAGTTTGATGTCAGGGCGAGTGGACTGGCCTTTTTCAATAGCAGTCTCAAGGAGTTGGCCTACACCAGTCTGATCGAGAGATGCGAACGGATTCTGAGAATAAATATCGTTCTCTTGATAGCTAGTCATGAAGCTACCCATGTCGTCACGGCTAACACCGAGAGCAGTTTGAGTCAGGTCATTTGTTCCGAAGGAGAAGAACTCTGCATGCTCTGCAATAGCGTCTGCAGTGAGCGCACCACGAGGAACCTCAATCATGGTTCCAACCATGTATTTGAACTTAGTCTTGGTCTCAGCCATTACGGTCTCAGCCATCTTGTGCACGATTTCAGACTGAATCTCCAACTCGCGAGCATAACCGACGAGAGGAATCATCACCTCTGGAGCGACTTTGATCTTCTTCTTAACGCACTTAGCAGCCGCTTCGAATACCGCACGAGCCTGCATCTCAGCAATTTCTGGGTATGAGATAGCTAGACGGCAACCACGGTGACCGAGCATTGGGTTGAACTCGTGAAGGTCTTCAACGCGCTTCTCAATCTCAGCGACGTTGACTTTCAGCTTCTTGGCAAGATCCTTCTGCTGCTCCTTGGTGTGAGGCAAGAACTCGTGAAGCGGTGGGTCGAGGAAACGAATGGTAGCAGGAGCCCCCTTCAATTCCTTAAAGATCGCGAAGAAATCATCACGCTGGTATGGCAAAAGCTTAGCCAATGCAGAGCGGCGATCTTCTTCGTTGTCAGCGAGAATCATTTCACGCATAGCGTCAATTCGATCGCCTTCGAAGAACATGTGCTCGGTACGACAAAGTCCGATTCCAGAAGCTCCGAATGCAACCGCATTGGCAACCTGCTCAGGATCGTCCGCGTTGGTGCGAACATCCATGCGAGTGGCTTGGCCACACCATTTCATGAGCTGAATGAAGTTCTTATACTTCTCTGTTTTCTGAGAAGATTTCTTACCTTGAAGAAGACCTGTAACAACCTCAGAAGGCTCAGTCTTAAGCTCTCCAGGGTAAACGACACCTGCAGTACCATCGATGGAAAGATAATCTTTTCCTTCTTTGAACTTCTTGCCGTCAATTTTTACGTAACGCTTCTCATAATTAATCTCAACGGCGTCTGCACCACAGATACAAACCTTACCCATCTGACGAGCAACGAGAGCAGCATGTGAGGAAACTCCACCACGAGCGGTAAGAATCCCTTCAGCAGCAATCATACCACGCAAATCTTCCGGAGAAGTTTCTACGCGAACGAGGAGAACTTTTTCGCCTTTTTGCTTCGCTGCTTCCGCACGGTCAGCATTGAGGTAAATCACTCCAGAGGCCGCTCCAGGGCCAGCAGGAAGTCCCTTAGCAATTGCCCCAACCTTCTTGACGTCAGCGACATCGAATACAGGAGCAAGAAGTTGGTCAAATTGATCAGCAGGGTTGCGGAGAACGGCAGTTTTCCAATCGATGAGGCCTTCCTTCACCATGTCAGCGGCGAACTTAAGAGCCGCCATTGCAGTGCGCTTACCATTCCGAGTCTGAAGCATGTAGACCTTCTTATTCTGAATAGTGAACTCAACATCTTGCACATCGGTGAAGTGCTTCTCGAGAACGTTACGAATGCGAAGAAGCTCTTTGTGAGCAGAAGGAAGAATTTTCTTCAATCCGATCACAGGGTCCGGAGTCCGAACACCAGCAACAACATCTTCACCCTGTGCATTCATGAGGAATTCTCCATAGAACTCATTGTCACCATTGGCAGGGTTACGAGTGAAAGCCACTCCAGATCCGGAGTCTCCACCAGTGTTCCCGAAGACCATGGCCTGCACGTTCACTGCGGTACCCCACTCAGCAGGAATGCTATACTTACGACGGTAAACGATCGCACGATCGTTCATCCAAGAGCTAAAGACCGCGCCCATTGCTCCTTTGAGCTGACGGCGAGGATCGTTGGGGAAATTCTTTCCAGTGCGCTCCTTAACAAGCGTCTTGAAGCGAGCGACCAACTCCATGTTATCTTCTGCGGTCAGATCGCTGTCTACGATGTCTTCTCCGTAGATTTCATGCTTATATTCTTCGATCGCTGCCTCAAAAGGTTCGTGATCTTCATCAGGCTCTTTCTGAACCCCAAGAACAACGTCTCCATACATCTGAATGAAACGGCGGTAGCAATCGTAAGCGAAGCGCTCATTATCAGTTGCTGCGGCAAGCGCTTCAACAGTCTTGTCGTTGAGACCAAGATTGAGAACGGTGTCCATCATTCCTGGCATCGACTCACGAGCACCAGAGCGGACCGCTACTAAAAGTGGAAATCCTTCGGTATCGCCAAACTTGAAGCCCATAGACTTCTCCATGACCGCGATACCCTTCTCGATCTGATCGTCGAGTTCCTTCGGGTATTTTTTCCCGTTATCGTAATAGTGAGTGCAGACTTCTGTGGTCACGGTGAAACCAGCAGGAACAGGAAGGCCAATGCGAGTCATCTCAGCAAGGTTTGCACCCTTACCTCCGAGAAGAGCTTTCATTTTGCCGTCTCCGTCAGCTTTGCCATCACCCCAGGTGTAGACATATTTTCCTTTGCGGGCACGTGCTGCAGGCTGCTTGTTGCGTGCAGTCTTCTTCGTAGCCTTCTTTGCGGTCTTTCTTGCAGCTTTTTTAGCTACTTTTTTCTTTCCGATTGCCATCGTAATATTTGCCAGGTTAGGTCTGCCCTCAGCTCAAATAACAAAAATATGAGCGGCGGGGGCCGCGCACCTTAGCAACCGCCAATACAGTGTCAATGCACCAGTCAAGCATTGCCAATTTCTCTTTTCCCGCAAACAGCCCTTATCGCTCCAAACCCGCCTAAAATCAGAGAATTTCCACCTTAAAAATTCTTGGACTATGAACCTAGTGCGAAACCAAAATTCAAGTTATGGGACTAATATTCGAGAAGGAAGTAGCATCTTGAGAACGCTTCCACGTCGCGTCGGCGGACTCAATTCGAAGACTGCTACACTCGCTTTTTTCATCTCAAAATAACCCGTTTCCATTCCCAATAACCAACCACAAAAGGCCGAAAAAGAAGGCTCGTGACCAACTAAAACCACCCGCTTAGCCTCTGGCAAAAGAGCAAGTTCCTTCATCACTTCTTCCGCTCTAAAATCAAAATCTAACCAACCCACCTCGATAACAGAAGCACTATCGCCACCAACACTACTTACTCCTTCCCAAGCAGTTGCGATTCCCAAAGCCGTCTCACGAGCGCGCAAACGAGGGCTACTAAAAAGGTAGTCTGGCTGAGGACCTGTATTAGCCAAAACAGCGCCTACCGCCCTCGCCTGTAGATGACCTCTTTCCGTGAGAGGCCGACTAGCGTCGCCCGCATCAATTCCTTGCGCAGCCGCTTGGCCGTGCCTCACCAAAATCAGCTCCATCGCCTCCTTTAAAAAAAATTCAACCAGGCCGAACCATCTACATCGTCATGCCTCCGTCGGTGGCAACCACCTGCCCCGTGATATAACGAGCCTCTGCACTCGCAAGAAAAAGAGCCACATTAGCCACATCCGCAACCGAACCGAGTTCACGAAGAGGAATTTTGCCCTGAATCGCCTCTTTCATTTTCTCATCCAGCTCATCTGTCATGTCAGTTTCGATAAAACCCGGCGCGATTGCGTTACAGGTTACTTTCTTTCCTGCCAGTTCCTTGGCAACGGCTTTGGTGAACCCAATCAATCCAGCCTTACTAGCAGCATAATTCGCCTGACCAGGATTTCCCATCAAACCAATCACCGAACTAATATTAATAATGCGACCATTCTCAGACTTCATGATTGGACGCTGAAAGGCTTTTGTCATATTGAAAGCCCCTGTGAGATTGGTATCGATAACCGCATCCCAGTCCTCTCCTTTCATTCGCATCAAAAGACCATCGCGCGTGATTCCAGCATTATTGACCAAGATATCTATTTGCCCAAACTCGACTGAAATCGCTTTCGCGACCTCTTGCACGGCCATCTCATCAGCTACATCGAGAGCGTAAGCACGAGCTGAATCCGGCTGCGTTGCATTGATTTTATTCACTGCCGCTCCACAGCTACCTTCAGTTCGCGAAATCACTGCTACCCGAGCGCCCTCAGCAGCAAACTGCTTTGCCATCTCAAGACCAATTCCTCGTCCAGCTCCTGTGACGACCGCAACCTTTCCTGAAAAACGATTCATAGTTGGATAGCAAACAGGCAAAACCGAGCCTGCCAACCCCAAAAAACTGCGTTGACCGAGTTTAAGGGACTTCTGAAGAAATTCCTAAAATTAAATATACTGATCCATTTCCATCGCAGGATTCGGACTAGGACTGATCCCAACAGGCTTCGCAGGCACTCCAGCTACCGTGGTGTGGGGCGGAACAGCATCTAGAACCACACTTCCCGCGCCAATCTTCGCTCCCTCTCCTATTTCCACGCGTCCTAAAATTTTCGCTCCAGCTCCAATTAAAACTCCAGATCTCACAATGGGATGACGATCGCCCACCTCTTTCCCCGTTCCCCCCAAGGTCACCTCGTGCAAAATAGAAACGTTGTCCTCAATAATCGCTGTCTCCCCCACAACAAAGCTAGTACCGTGATCCAGTAAGATGCCGCAACCAATTTTGGCGGCGGGATGAATATCGATCGCATAAAGCTCATTGACCAGACTCTGGAGATACAACGCCAACTGCCGTCGTCCGTTCTTCCAAAGCAAGTGTGACACGCGGTAGGTGGTAATGCCCGCGAAACCTTTCGAATAAAGAAGAGGCTCTAGAGGACTATCACAAGCTGGGTCGCGAGCGTGTATCGCGGCAATATCCTCCGCAATACTACAAACCAGCTTAGGGCATTCTAAAAATACTTCTCGAAACAAAGAATCCACCTCTTCTCGTCGAAAGTCCTCTCTTGCCAACTTGCGCGAGAGCCGAGCGGTTAGCGCCCCACACAAAGTGTCTTCATCGATGATGACCTCCTTCAATAAATTCGCGAGGCGGGGCTCCTCTTCCGCCACAACCGCACCTTCATGCTTAATCACTTCCCAAAGCTCTCTCGCCTCCACACTCCGAAACGAGCAAATACGAGATAAAGAAATTTCTTCTACACCTCTTGCTTCGCCTGGTTCTTCGTGTTTTTCTCTCATTGGTGCGTATTTCTCAAAAATTAGAATATGCCTGCCGTGCTGCCATCCAACTGGCTAAGCAGCACGACGGGAACACTCCTGTGCGCTTGGAAGATTTAGCTTCCCGGGAACAAATTCCCTCCACGTTCTTGGTCCAAATCCTCTCCGACCTCAAGCAAGCAAATTTGGTGATTTCGAAACGAGGCAAGGCTGGCGGCTATCAGCTCGCCCGTCCTCCTCGAGAGATCACTCTAGCCGAAGTGGTTAATGCTATCGATTCTTCTCTTCTCGAAGAGGTCCCCCTCAGCGAAGGTGAATCAGCTCCTGTCCTCCACCACATTTGGCAAGCGGCCAATCTTCAACTCACTGAACAGCTTCAAGAAAAAACGATGAAACAGCTCTCAAACTCATCTGAGCAGCCGATGTATTACATTTAACCCCTTTCGAGATGAACATACTCAGCTTTAAATTCTTCTGGATTCTGATACTATTCTCTCTCCTAACACCTCTTACTGCGCAAGAAACCTCTCTCGAAACCAAATCCGAACGCCTCAAACATTTCGCCAAAGCACAACTTCACAAAAGCCCCTTCAGCAACCTACCTTTAGAACTTTACCGCGAGCTCTATCAAGTCGAACCAGACAACTACTTCTTACTTCAACAACAATTAGACCTCCTTCTCCCGGGAGACCCCTTTGCCACAGCAAAAAAAGAAGAAGCAACTCTCCTCCTGCGACACTTCGCCGAACAAAATCGTAATCACCTCACCTCTCAACTTGATTACGTCGAACACCTCGAAACATTTTATAGTGAAGACCACATCGGCAAAGAAGCCATTCTCGAAACCTTGACCCTCGCAAACGAGAATTTTCCTCACCATCTCGCCGTTTTCCCTCAGCTCATCCGAAAATATGAATCCCTAGAAGATCGCGGAAACTCTCTCTCCCTTCTCGAAAAACAACTGCAAGCCCCTCCCGAACACTCTGCGCACTGGGCCACACTCCTCTCTCTTTTCCAAACCCTCTATCCATCTGACTCACTCGATGGGCAAAAGCATACCCAACAAGCGATCGCCAATCTCACGGAACACGGCCTTTCATCTCCTAGCACCGCTCGCAAAGTCTCCGAATACCACCGTCAACAAGGCAACTTTCCGAAAGCGATCGAGGTCATTGAAAAACACCTCTCTCTTGTTCCTGCTTCAAACTCACTTCGTGTTCGACTCGCTCTTCTTCAACTCAGTCTGGACGACGAAGAATCTGGAGAAAAAAACCTCCTTGCAGCGCTTCAGGTCGACCACAAAACCGTCCTGGCCCACCAAAGCCTCGCCAAACTTTATCTCAAAAAAGACCTTCCTCTAAAGGCTCTTCATCACAAAGCAGAACTCTATCACATCCGTGGTGGAGATGCGGAAGAAGCCGTAGAACTAGCACAACAGTACCTCGACGCCGCACAGCCTAGCCCTGCTCGCCGCCTCCTAGAACGCGCGTTATTCTACGAGCCCGATGACCCAAGCCTCGCCGCCCGACTAGGCATGACTTTCCTTCAAGAAGAACAAAGCAAGAAAGCCCTCGAATTCTTCCGTAATGCCGAGCAAATCGCCAAAGAATCCGAAAGCGATCTTTTCCTGAACGACCCCGACTTTCACTATCATTTTGCACAAGCCCTTCAACAAGAAGGCGAGTTCCCAGCAGCCGAATCACGGCTTCGCCAAGCTGCTGACGGCTTGAACCTCGACGAAGAACCCTCCAAATACGCGAGAGCAATCACCGATCTAGCAGCCCTCTGGTTAGAACAAGATAAAAACCAAGGTCCCGCCCGCGCCCTTCTTGAACGAGCAATCTCCCTCGATCCTGAGAACGAAAAAGCGATTTCACTCTTGCAGGAATTAAAAATCCACCCAAAAAAACGCTCCTTCCCCTGACTTCGTCAGAAAAAAGCCTCGAACCTCAAGGAAGGCTCGACGTCTCTCGGGGCTATGTCTTAGCGTGCTAGAAATCCTACACAATAATATGGACCCTTCTAATCATAAGTTGCTTGCTGCCAATCGAGGAGAGATTGCAATCCGCATTTTTCGTGCCGCCAATGAACTCGGACTACGCACTGTTTCTATTTACGCAGAAGAAGACCGCTTTTCTCGCCATCGCTTCAAGGCAGATGAAGCCTATCAACTCGATACCTCCAAAGGCCCTGTAGGAGCCTATCTCGATTACGAAGGAATCGTCGCTCTCGCCAAGAGCAAAGGAGTCACCATGATCCATCCCGGCTACGGTTTCCTCTCGGAAAATCCCGATTTCGCTCGTGCTTGTGCCCGCGAGAACATCATTTTCATTGGTCCCGATGCAAGTCTTCTTGCTTCCATGGGCGATAAGACGGCGGCCCGGGCACAGGCAATCGCGGCTAACGTCCCAGTTCTCCCTGGCACTAAAGATGCGATCTCTGATCCAGATATCGCCATCAATACCGCACAACAGATCGGCTTCCCTCTCATCATCAAAGCCGCTTTTGGAGGCGGCGGACGTGGAATGCGTATCGTAGAAAAACCCTCACAACTCCCAGCTCTTCTCGCAGAAGCTCAAGATGAAGCGCAAAGCGCTTTCGGAAACTCCGCCGTCTTTCTGGAGCGCTACATCAAACGCGCCAAACATATTGAGGTTCAAGTTCTTGGTGACCAAAAAGGAAACGTCGTTCACCTTCACGAACGCGACTGCTCCGTGCAACGACGTTATCAAAAAGTAGTCGAAATTGCCCCCTCCATTGATCTCCCGGGAACCTTACGAAGCGATCTCTGCCAATCCGCCGCCAATCTCGCTAAATCCATTGGTTACGACAATGCGGGTACGGTTGAGTATCTCTACGATATGGACAGTAAGGAGTGGTTCTTCATTGAAATGAACCCTCGAATACAGGTGGAACACACTGTCACCGAGTGCGTGACTGGTATCGATCTCGTGCAGTCACAAATTCTCATCTCACTTGGACATGAACTTCATGGAGCCGAAGTAGCTATTCCTCCGCAAGACGAGATTCCTTGCAACGGCTACGCCATCCAATGCCGAATCACCACCGAGGATCCTGAGAAAAATTTTGCCCCCGACTATGGTCGCATCGTGAACTATCGCTCTGCAGCCGGATTCGGTATTCGCCTTGATGCAGGCTCTGGAGATGCAGGCTCAGTCATCACTCCGTTCTATGACTCCATGCTGGTCAAACTTACCAGCACTGCTCGCACCTTCGAAGCCGCTTGCCGCCGCACCGACCGCGCCTTGCGCGAATTTCGTATTCGAGGAGTAAAAACAAACATCCCCTTCCTTGAAAATGTCATCAATGATCCCCTCTTCCGCAGTGGAGAAGCTCATACCAAACTCATTGATGACAAGCCCAGCCTCTTTCAATTCCAGCCTCGCCGCGATCGCGCGACTAAGCTGTTAAACTACTTGTCCGATCTCACTATCAACGGAAATCCCGGCGCTAAAAATTGGCGACCAGAAACAGCATTTCCTCCCGCTAGAAAAGTCTCCAACGCCCCCTCTCCCCGCCCTAATAACGCGCCTCCACGTCCTAACTTCCCCGGCTCACGACATGTCCTCCTGGAAAAGGGGCCCGAAGGCTTCGCTAAATGGATATCCGAAGAGAAACGCCTTCTCGTCACCGACACCACTCTCCGAGATGCCCATCAGTCCCTCATCGCCACTCGTATGCGGACTTTCGATATGCTCAATATCGCCACCGCCATTTCTCGCCGCACTCCCCATCTCTTTTCACTCGAAATGTGGGGCGGAGCCACCTTTGACACTGCCATGCGATTCCTCAAAGAAGATCCTTGGGAACGCCTCCGAGAACTCCGCAAAGCTATTCCTAACATTTGCTTCCAGATGCTCTTCCGCGGCTCCAACGCAGTGGGGTACTCTAACTACCCAGACAATGTCGTCGCTGGCTTCGTCAAACACGCCGCAAACTCAGGAATGGATATTTTCCGAATTTTTGACTCCCTGAACTACCTTCCCAATATGAAGGTAGCCATGGAGGCCACGCGCGAGCACGGTAAAGCCGTTTGCGAAGCGGCAGTTTGCTACACCGGTGACATCACCGACCCGAACCGAGCAAAATATTCACTCAAATATTACGTCGAGAAAGCCAAGGAATTGGAAAAAATGGGAGCTCATATCCTCTGCATCAAGGATATGGCTGGCCTTTGCCATCCCGCTGCAGCGCGTCAACTTTTTAAAACCTTAAAAGAAGAAATCGGCATTCCGATTCACTTCCACACTCACGACACCTCTGGAATCAATGCCGCCTCCATTCTATCTGCAACTTCGGTCGGAGTAGATATCGCGGATATGGCGACGAGCGCGATGTCGGGTTCAACCAGTCAACCTAACCTCAACTCAGTCTGCTCAGCCCTGAAGGGACATGAACGCGACCCCCATCTCGATCTCCAATCACTCAATGAATTTTCAGATTATTGGGAAGAAGTCCTCACCCACTACACCCCCTTCAATTCCGCTCCCCGCGCGGGAACCGCTGAAGTCTACCTTCACGAAATGCCCGGCGGGCAATACACCAACCTCAAGGAACAAGCTAATTCCATGGGTCTCGGTCACCGCTGGCAAGAAATCGCCCACACTTACGCTGACGTCAATCAACTCTTTGGCGACATAATAAAGGTAACTCCTAGTAGTAAGGTCGTGGGAGATCTCACCATGTTACTGGTAACTCGCGAACTCAAAGCGAGCGATCTTCTGACTGGTGAACACCAGTTAGATTATCCAGAATCTGTTATCGATATGCTTATGGGTGGACTGGGTCAGCCCGACGGCGGCTGGCCACGTGAGCTTCAAAAAATTGTCCTCGGAGACAAAGCGCCATTTACGGTTCGCCCAGGCGAGCTCGCTGCTCCTATCGATCTCGAAGAAACGCGAACAGAACTCAGCGCTACCCTGGGACGCAATACCACTGACGACGAACTCTATTCACACTTGATGTATCCTCAAGTATTCGCCGACTTCCAAAAAACTCTAATAGAATACGATCGCCTCACCGTTTTACCTACCCCTGCCTTCTTCTATGGCATGGCAATCGGAGAAGAAATTCATGTCGACATCGCCCCCGGAAAAACCCTCTTCATCAAACTCCTCTCTATCGGAGAACCGAACGACGAGGGCTATCGTACTCTCTTCTATGAACTAAATGGAATGCCGCGCGAAACAACCGTTCTCGACAAATCGCTCGGGAAAGAAGCAGCCAGCAATCGACCCGCCGATCCAGGAAACCCCGATCACGTTCCCGCTATGCTGCCAGGCATGATTTCAGAAGTCGCGGTCAAAGTCGGCGACACGGTAACAGAAGGCGACAAACTCGTTGTCTTGGAAGCTATGAAAATGCTCACCACGATCAGCGCTCCAAAAGACGGCAAAGTAGTCGAAGTGGTCCTCCAAAAAGGCCAACAAGCCGATACCAACGACCTTCTCATCGTCATCGGAGCCGATTCTTAAGAAGATAAAGAGGCTAAAATTGAAGACAAAGCAGGTATTTTCAGATCTTGCTTGAGTCGCTTGGGCGAGGTAAGCCACCTCCACCCCCCGGTTCCATAACGCCACATATCCGTATCAAACCATGAGAAAGCCAATAATCGCCGCTAACTGGAAGATGAACAAGACCCCTTCCGAAACGAAGGATTTTATCTCGGACTTCATCTCCAAGCTAGGAAAGCTCACCGACCAGTGCGATGTCGTCATCGCTCCTTCTTTCGTCTGCCTACCTGCAGCCTCCGAGGCTCTCAGCCAAAGCGACGTCTTCTTGGCCTCTCAGAATGTTTCTCAATATGACTCGGGTGCCTATACTGGAGAAGTCAACGCGATGATGCTCAAAGACCTTTTCGTTCCGTATGTTATTCTTGGCCACAGCGAACGCCGTTCAATTTTCGGAGAAACGAACAAGGTTCTTAACGAGAAGCTCCTAAAAATTCGCGAAACAAATTTCAAACCCATCTTCTGCATCGGAGAAACCCTAACAGAACGTGAGGAAGGTCAACTGGAAACAGTTCTCCGTGAGCAGCTCACCGAAGGCTTGAAAGGCCTCAGTGAGAAAGGCCTTTCTGATACCGTCATCGCCTACGAACCAGTATGGGCGATCGGAACCGGAGTGACGGCTTCTCCTGAACAAGCACAGGAAGCACATGCTCTCGTCCGAAGCATTCTAGCAGATCTCTACAGCACCGAGCTCGCCGAGAAAGTTCGTATCCAATACGGCGGCAGTGTCAAACCTGACAATGCAGCGGAACTTTTAGGCCAACCTGATATTGATGGAGCTCTAGTAGGTGGAGCCAGTCTCGACGCGAACAGCTTCTTGCAGATTATCGTCAACGGCACTACTCCTGAAGAGGCCTAAAACCTCTATCAACCACTACTATGGAATGGGCCTGCTTCGCCAACCGCGCGGGTCAACTCATCCTTGGTCACGGTCCTTTTGAAGCACTTTCCGAACAACCTAAAAAAGGAACTGCTTTCTATCGAAACGATTTCGCTCTTTCGGTAGAAAGACCTTGGCTAATACCTTCTCGCATTGAAGAAATCGATTCTTTAGAATCGATTTTCCCTCCCCCCACCCGCGCTCCAAAACCACCGCAATGGCAAGAACCTGAAGCCGGTCTATTTGCTGAGGCCTTTCGGGAAATTCACGAACGAATTCGCAAAGGCTCACTGGAGAAATCGGTTCCTGTCGTCAGCGAAAAAGCGGCTTGGAGCGGCCCTCCCGCTCGCTGGGCTCGCCTTCCAAATACCTTGGCCCCAAACATGCGCCTCTTTGGCTGGGGAGACAAAAACAAGGGGCTTCTTGCCGCGACCCCAGAACAACTCTTCTTTCTTGAAGGCAACTTGCTAAGCACCATGGCTTTAGCGGGAACCGCCCGCAGCGAAGAGCGCGAGCTTTTCGCAGTTGATGAGAAAATGATTCGGGAACACGAGTTTGTCGCCCAGACCCTCTTGGCGAAACTCTCTGACCTCGGCACCGTGAGCCGTCAACCCAGAGGCATTCTAGACCTCGGAGAACTCATCCACTTTCACACCCCTATCGAGGTTAAGCTCGATTACAGCGGAGATCCACTCGCTCTCATCCGCCGCCTACATCCCACTCCTGCGCTTGGACCACTACCCCGCACCACCGAGACCCTCGACGACCTCTATCGTTGGCGCTCATCACTAGGCTGCCCTGATTGGTTTGGAGCCCCTTTTGGACTACTCCAAAACGGCACCTTCGAGGCACTCGTCGGAATCCGCATGACCCTTTGGGACAAAGACTCTGTCGAAATCCCCGCGGGCTGCGGCCTCATCGAAGCTAGTCGCCTCGTCAATGAATGGCGAGAACTCCGCCTCAAACGCGAAGCGGTAAAGCGAATCTTCGGATTCCTACCTCCCCTGCCCAGTTACGAGTAAAGGTTTTGTTATTTCTTTCCACCCTCCCAAGAATCCCGCAAAGCCACGGTACGATTAAAAACTAAATTTCCCTCAGCAGTATGCTCCTCGCTATCGGCCACAAAGTAGCCGATCCGCTCAAACTGGCAACGCTCTCCCGGCTGCATCTCAGAGGCCATCGGTTCAACAATAACGTTATCTAATACTTCAAGTGAATCAGGGTTTAAGACACTTAGATAACCACCTTCAGCAGCATCTGGATTCTCTTCCGTAAAAAGACGATCATAAAGGCGAACCTGCGCTTCTTTCCCAAGTAGACTAACCCAATGAATTGCAGCCTTACAAACCACTCCTTCTGGAGCATTTTGACCGATCGTATTGGGAATAATCTCACAATGAACTTCGCTCACTTCGCCAGCTTCATTTAGCTCGTGGCCGACATGCTTAATAATATATCCGCCTCTTAGCCTCACTGCGCCCTCAGGCTTCAGTCGATGATATTTCTTAGGAGCTTCAAGGGCAAAATCATCTCGCTCAATCCAAAGCTCACGAGTCAAAACCACCTCGCGTTCACCCGCATTTTCATCTTCAGGATTATTCGGAAGCTTCATCACCTCATTACGACCTTCCTCGTAATTCACCAAAACTACTTTCAGTGGATTAAAAACAGCCATCCGTCGATTCACCTCCTCATTGAGGATTCGCCGAGATTCAAACTCCAACAACGCGATATCAGTCACCCCCACTTGCTTAGTGATTCCGGTCTCTTCGCAAACACGACGAATCGCACGGGCAGGAATCCCCCGTCTCCGCGCGCCACTGATCGTTGGCATCCGAGGATCATTCCAACCGGTCACATACCCCCCATCCACTAGCTCAATGGACTTCCGCTTACTCATCACAGTATAAGTGTAGTTCAAGCGCGAGAACTCAATTTGTCTCGGCACACTTGGCACTGGGCAATTTTCGACAACCCAATCATAAAGTAGACGATGGTCCTCGAACTCGAGCGAACACAGTGAATGAGTAACCATCTCTTTGGCATCCTCCAACGGATGAGCAAAGTCATACATGGGATAAATCGGCCACTCATCACCTGTGTTGTGATGAGTCTCTTTCATCACTCGATAGAGAACCGGATCCCGCATATTCATATTGGGGGCAGCCATGTCAATTTTGGCTCTTAGCACCATAGAGCCATCTTCATGATCGCCTCTGCGCATCTCCTCAAAGCGGGACAAATTTTCCTCCACCGAACGATCCCGAAATGGTGAAGACTTCCCTGGCTCCTTCACCGACCCACGGTTCGCTCGCATTTCTTCGAGAGTCTGCTCATCCACATAGGCCTTGCCTTCTCGTATCAGATGCAACGCACAATCGTAGAAAAACTGAAAGTAATCGCTTGCGAAGTAGAGATTCTCTCCCCAATCAAATCCTAACCAGGCCACATCGCGCTTGATGCTCTCAACGTACTCAGTTTCCTCTTTCGACGGGTTTGTGTCGTCAAATCGAAGATGACAGCGAGCGCCCGTTTCAGCATTTTCTTCAGCCAATCC
>CAYUHN010000073.1:0-14727 GCA_964444495.1 uncultured Roseibacillus sp.
ACGAAATCTCTTATGTAGGAGAATTAGCAAACCATCAAGGAATAGGATCTTATCCCGGTAACAGTTGGAATTACTTTATCGCCGGAGGATTCGCAGGCGATGAAGATACCACTGACGGAATAGTAGGAACACCGACTCCAATTGCGGGTGGAGGAGAAAATTTTCCTACGGATTTTGTTTCATCCCCAGTGGGCTTCACTGCCGTTAGTTTTAATGAATCCGGACGTCTTCTTTCCGATGGCTCATGGGATCGTTGGTCATTCGGTCCCTTTCCTGATGAAGGCACCATCGAAGCTCCATTCGCAGTAATTCCGGAGCCTCAGATGTGGACTCTCCTAGGGCTTAGCGCCTTAGGGATGCTTTCCAAGCGGAAACGTTCTTAACGTGTAAACAGGCATTATGAGCCTGATTCAACCTTCTTTTCTCATTGGTTCTTTTATTGGAGCCCTGGGACTTTTGTGCCCACAACTTTTGGCTCAACTCATTCTTGAACCAACGATTGTTGAAGAACGGCCATGGGAAGAGGAGGAACCGAAACTTGGTGAAAGCGGTGCCGTAAGCACTCTACGTGCTTCAGACTGGGAGGCGGCTGGAGCGACCAGTGTGGCAGATGCATTGGAGTTATTAGGAAACATTTCAAATACCGGCTTTTTTAGTAATTCCGATACTGCCTCTCCTCAATTGCGTGGCTTTGGTGAAGGTTCGGCTCTTCGCACTCTGGTTACCCTGGATGGTCTGCCTGTGAGTGGAGAGGATCTCGCCATTGTCCCATGGTCCGAACAATCTCTTGGTTCGTTAGGATCAATTCGAATTCTGCGGGGTGGCCGTAGTGTGCGCTATGGCCCGCAGGCGGTGGCCGGGGTGATTGCATTAGAAAGTGATTCTACGACGAATTCTGTAGATTTGCAGAACTCTCTTCAAGTCGCTGCAGGAAGCGATGGCTATCGTCAATTACAAGGGCGTTGGCAGCAGCTTTCTCAGCTGGGAAAATTCTCTTTCCAAGGGGAATGGAAAGAAGGAGACGGTTATCGAGAAAATTCTGCCTTTCAAACACAGACATACAATCTTTCTTGGGGGTTGCCTTCTAAGGATAAGGGCATCGATTGGACTCTCCGCTTGAATTATAGTCAGAGTGATTTCGAGGATCCAGGTGCTTTGAGCCGACAAGCCTTTTTAGCTGATCCTCGTCAATCGCTTGTGTTCGATCGATTTTTCCAACAAGAACGTATTGGTTTACAGAGTAGAATAGCTAAAGAATTCACAAATGGAATAACCAGTCAGTTGTCTTTACAAGCTTGGCGGCGTGATCGAACTAATCAGGTACAAGAGCTTTTTGACGAGAGCGAACTTTGGGGGGGGAGTGGAGAGTGGACTTTGCGACTCGAGAGAGAAATTTGGGAGGTGGAACTAGGAGTTCGGGCGAGAGTCGCGGATTTAGATTATGAACGATTTCGTCGAGCAGATGCTTCTAGCTTACAACAAGTCGCCGATTTGAGTCGAGTAACAGCAGGCGCTTTCGCCTTGGTTGGATTCGATTGGGGAACATCTTGGAAGCTGAGTGGAGGGGCCAGTTGGGATGAATATTGGCTTTCTGGGCAAGGGGCTGGGAGAGATGTCTTTGATGATCGGATTCGCCAAAATGGTTCTGCTTGGGAGGCGACGCTTGAATATCATTTCGACGATTCTTGGCGCGCTTGGCTCCGCGTTGATCGTTCTCTACGATTCCCGGTCATCGATGAAGTCGCCTTTTTTCAAGGATTCGTGAGTGATCCTCCCTTTAATTTAAGTTTACAAGCCGAGGAAGGTTGGGGTTTAGAGTTAGGAACTCGCTGGCAAGGGGACATTCATCGAGCTGAAGTTGTTTTCTTCGGACAACAATTAGAGGATGAAATCTTCTTCGATGCCCTGAATGGAGTGAATGAAAATTTGTCCCGAAATTTGCGCTACGGAATAGAAACCGAATGGTCAGGAAGTTTGGGCAATTGGCAATGGGCATTTTTGCAAACTTTGCAACAGGCAGAATTTCGTAGCGGCTTTGATAAGGGAAGGCCTATTCCACTTGTCCCAAATTATCTCGCTTCTATCCGTTTAGGATGGCAACCGATTGAAGATCTTGCGCTTCAAATATCCGGAAACTATCGTAGCAATAGTAATGATGGGAACGATCGTGGAATAGCCAGTGTGATCGGATTCGAAGAAATTCCTGAACGTTGGATATGGAATGCACGAGCTACTTGGGAGCCGTATGAAAATTTTCAACTTTCTGCCCAAGTAACAAATTTATTCGATGAGCAACATATCGCTTCGGCTTTTTCAGGTGCCGTTTTTCCGGGGGCTGGTCGCCAATTTCGACTCGAAGGTCGTTGGAATTTTTAAGGAAGAACGATTAAAAAATTGAGGATAAAATGATGAAAGTTATCAGAAATAGAAAGAGGGTAGCGTTGGCTTTTCTTACATTTTTTAATACAGGCGTTCTCGTAGCAGGTCCATTTCGGCCTGCCGAGGAAGCTGGCGGGAGTGATGCTATTTCGTTGAATTCGGAAGCGATTACGGCTTGGGCGGCGGAAGTGATTTCTTATCAGCCAGGGGAAGAGGTCGACCCCGTCTGGCAAGTGCCGGCTCGTGCACTTGGGCCCGCAGAAGGGGACACTCTCCAAGTTGTCCCCCTTGGACGAGGGGGGCGGTTGACACTAGCTTTCGAGGAGCCATTTTCAAACCAACCTGGAGTAGACTTCGCAGTTTTCGAAAATGCTTTTTCATCCAATTTTCTTGAATTGGCTTTTGTGGAGGTCTCCTCAGATGGTGTTCATTTTATACGCTTTCCTGCTACTTCTTTGACCCCGGCCTTTACTGGTTCAGAAGGTCCAGATCCATCAGATATCTCGGGCCTTGCGGGGAAATATGTTGCAGGCTTAGGCACTCCCTTTGATCTCTCGGATCTTCCGGGCTCACCGTTTCTTGATAAACAAGCAGTTCGTTTTGTTCGTCTCTGTGATGTCGTAAGTGGCAATTCGACGGATGCTTTTGACAACGTTATCTACGACCCTTTTCCCACCTTAGTCACTGCGGGGTTCGATTGCGATGGAGTGGCGTTATTGAGAAGCTCGATTATTCCGCTAAATCTAACACTTGAAGGGGCCAGTCGGGTTCTTCGTTGGCCATCCGAAATTGGAATTAGCTACGAGGTTTTCCAGAGCGATACGCTTTCTCGTTTTCCTTCTTCATGGACTTTAGTGAGTGAGATAGAAGCAAGCGAGGAAGAGACTTCCTTCGAGGTCTCCACAAGTAACGAGATGAATTTTTTCCGAGTTAGTGTAAGTAATTGAAACGAGATAGTGATCGTGTTTCTAACAAATTGGCGACCGAATACAGAATCGGCTAGTTCGTAATTTTCCAAACATTTCCGCCACCCATTTCGACAAGATAAACTTCTTTGTCTGCATCTTGGCCAAAGGAAGCGAGCGATTGGAATTTTTTGCCATCTGGGCGTGCAAGGACATCAGTCCAATCTCTATCGTCTGTCGCTTCTCTCCCATTATATTTAAACGACCAAATACGAGGATTGACGTGATCGGAAAAAAGATAGTGTCCCTGAAGCTCCTCGACTGAGCCACGGTAAACGTAGCCACCATTGATGGAGAGGCCAGTTAGTCTCTCGTGATCAGCTATTTTGTGATCATAGACTTTGACTGGTTCAACGTTATCATCAGGTGCCGGGCCTCCTACTGGTTTTTTACGAGGAGGAGTTTCAATTTCGCCCTCACGAAGTCTCCAGCCAAAGTTTGCTCCCGCCAGTTCTTCAGCGCTAACAACGTTCACCTCTTCCCATTTATTTTGTCCCACGTCTGCAATGTAGAAAAGGTCTTCGTCCCAACAACAACGCCACGGGTTGCGAAGGCCATAGGCTAAAATTTCAGGACACTCTTGCTCTCCTTGGAAAGGATTTCCTTTTGGAATACGATAGCCTTTCTCGGGGGAAACATCGATGCGAAGGATCTTCCCGAGATGATTGGTTAGGTCTTGACCATTATTTTTCGGATCATTTGCTGCACCGCCGTCACCTACACCAAGGTAGAGCAAGCCGTCGGGTCCAAATTCTAGATAGCCTCCATTGTGATTTTTGTAAGGTTGCTCAATCTCAAGGAGCACCTCTTTGGTGCTGGGGTCACAGGTGAAATTGGTCTTAGGTTCATTCACTACGAACCGAACAATTTCGACCGTTCCTTTTTTATTCGTAAAGTAGGCATAGCAACGACCGCTGGCCGCATAATCAGGAGCAAAATCAATACTGAGAAGTCCTTGCTCATTGCCTTTGCGAGTCACCTGCTCTCGAATATCCAGAAAAGGCTCCGGCAGTTGTTCACCAGTCTCCTGATTGACAACAAAAACCCGCCCCGCCTGTTCGACAATGAAGAGATGCTGAGCACTGTGATCGGGGCTGGTCACCCAAACCGGACGCTTATAATCACCACTAATTTTCTCGAGATGAGTCTTCGCTGAGCTTATCACAATTGAGAAGCAAAGGGCACCAAGAGATGTTAGAGCAAATTTCATCGCCATTAATTAAAGACGAGAAATGACCTTTTTCAAGGGATGCTGACCTCAGCTTGCAAAAAGAATCGTAGTCTATTGCGCGGAAAAGTCTCTAGTTCAGTGTTTCCACTGCCTACGATTGTCCTAAGAATCTCTAGCTCAGCAAGATCCTCTCCTCCAAACAACTGGTAGCTTCTTCCCTCCAAAGTGGGAATGCTTACGGTGAAATCGCTGGGCGTGACCTCTTGTAGCTCAATTTCGAAACGAGAAGAGCTGTCGAGTGGATCTGTTAATGTAATTCTCAATTCCGTGAAATTGTTGAGCCCATCACCATCAAAATCCTCCGCATCGTCATTGATGCCGTCTCCATCGCTATCAACTAGGGCTGGGTTAGTGCCTAGAAGAGCTTCCTCGCTATCGCTTAGGCCATCTCCATCCTCATCCTCATTACCCAAAACAATTGTCACTCGCTCAAAAGCAAGGCTCTGGGGAAGTGAAATAAATCCTTCGAAGTCTTGTGAAATATTGATCAAACCCGGTGTGAAAGGTTGTCCTGAAAATTCCTGCCAATTGAAATCCTCTCTTCTGGATCCAACTCCATTGAGACCCAATGAATCTGTTCCTAGCGGATTGTTCGAGTTTTGTGAAACTGGGATTGCGGTTGTAGTCATTCCCGCAGCGGGGCCAGCAACAATCGCAAAGCTTCCTTCATAAGACAGAAGTTCTTCCACCGTATCATCTATTACAAGAGCCCAACCATCGGGGCCATTTTGTATTCCACTTTGAGAGATTGTGAAAATTTGGTAGCCATTCGATATTTCTGGATTACTGAAGTTATCAAAATCCTCGAGATCTATGATTTCATAAGGTTCGCCGTTAGCACCATTATAGAGAACCAAAGAAATTTCATCTAAGCGATCGGTTAAACCCGGAGCCACTACCACTTCAATGAATTCATTTGCATCCGATCCTGTGTTATCGTAGTGGAGCTCATTAACAAAGGCCTGCCTAATTGGGCTAATGACTTCATCTAAAGGTTCAAGCTGGAAGGACAAAATGGCAGTCTCATTAGGCGACAATTCAAAATCAGAAATAAGGCCTTGTGCAGGTAAGTTGGTGGGGAGAATTTCTGCGAATGATAGAGTCGGAATAATTAAAGGTTCGGCATTGGGAAGATTCAAACTTGTCGTTAATGAAAAGGGAGATTCTCGCAGTACTTCATCCGACAGGATCGCCCCCTCAAGTTCAACTGAGATCTCGCGGAGAGCGGAATCGGTATCGTTTCGAATAAAAGTGGAAAAAGTGGTTCCTCCAGTGCTGGGGACTAAAATTGGTCGATTATTACCTTCGTAGTTTCCGGATGTACTCTCTGAAAGAGAAAATGAGCCTGACCAGCCTTGTGGCGAAATCACCCACCTTGCTGGATTAGTAGTGCCATCAAAGCTGTCGAATTCTTCTGAAATCGAGCTCTCATTCGCTGTAATACGATAGAATGTCTCATCAGCATCTACCACCGTGAGGCTCGCCTCTTGATTGAGAAATCCATCTGCAGTAATCAAAAAGGAAACCTCCTGTCCATCATCATTGAGATCATCAAGAGCTGTGCGAATCAGCGTTGTCTCCGGACCAGTCGAGGTGAGAATTAATTGAGTTAACTCGGGATAAGCCTCGGCTTCATCACTTGATGTAATTGTAGCGATAATTGTTTCTCCAGCTTCCAGCGGAGGAACAACAGAAATCGTCAAAGAAGCAATCTGATCATCTGCTTCGGAGATTTCATTTTGTGAAAGAGTAACCACCAATTGTTGTTCTCCTGGCAATTCATAGTCTGCGAAAACTGCGTAGTGATCAGAGGCTATGGCGGAGGCGCCAGCAACAATTGGATTACCCACCTTGGGGCGTCCACTTGTGTTAGAAATATCGAAATCGCTGCGGTAAACTTCCCCTCCTTGATAATTTAACGGAGCTGTCGCAAGAATGAAATCTAGTTGGGAACCCGTCTCGAATGTTCCTTCATTCCCATTTAGCTGCTGTACGGGGGCGGTTTCGAAAATAATTGGAGCCGAAAAATAAAAATCGGGATCAGCCTGATAAGTGATTGGTAATGCGATATCAGTAGCCAGATTCCAAGTGTTTGGCAAACCTGAAGGCTCTGAAGTAAAGCTGATGTTATTGCCTGAAAAATTGAAATCACCCGCCAATACGATAGCATCGTTACTATCGAGACCTTCCGTAAGAAGGTAGTTCTCCAAGCGAGCCATTTCAACAGCCCGACGGAAACGATCTGCAGAGCCAGTTCCTGATTTACTATGTACAGTAACCACAGTCACTGGAATCGCCACTCCTGGTATTTCGACAACAGCTGCAATTTGGGCTCTTGTCATCTCGCGGGCTCGCTCACCATTGCTTCCCACTAAACCCAGTTCATCTTGAACATCAGTTGTCCCAATCGCAGTCACATCCGTCACCGGATAACGAGAGAGAATGGCGTTACGGAGTTGAAAATCAAAGACGCCAGAAGTGGTTGGAATAACGACTTCTTCTAAACCGAGAGCATTGGCAAGAGCATGAACATCCGAATTGGTAGCGCCATTTGTCCCTCCTGAGATATCGAAATTTGAGAGTTCCTGTAAACAAACAATATCCGCGTTGATGCGAGCTAGAATGGACTCAATCGCTTCAAAGTCAGCCGTTCCAGGGCTACTAAGTGCAAAGGTCGGTGAGCCGTTGATATCCCGCAAAGCCTCGAGATTGAATGTCACCACGCGAAGAGGAACCGCATGAGAGACGCCAAGTGCCGCAATGAATCCCAGTATCAATCTTTGAAGCATTTCCTCGCAGCATACACGAGATCGACAACAAAACAGTTGAAAAGGGGAGGCTCTCTGGTTTTCCGCTTCGCGAAGACGAATCAACAAGGTTAAGCTTACCGTCATCTTTTCCTATGGCGGTCGCACGTAAGACATTCACTTCCCATGAAAATGGACCTTTCATTCGTCGCTATCTGACCTCGCGCTTAGGGGATCCTTGGCCGGCTCTTACCACCCGCGAACAAGAGGCTCTTATTGCTCGCATAATCAGAAACGAGCAATTTTCTGGCCTCCAGCTACGCGCTTTCGCAGTGGCAGGTAAATCCTTCCATCTCCTCATCGACGAGCCCACTCAGCTTAAGCTCTCGGATGATGAAATGATGATTCGGCTTAAAGCGCTCAATCCTTATCGCTATGAAGTCGATAAAGCTAAATTAGAATCAGAGGATGTGGATACTTGGGAAAAACTTCGCTCCCGCTTCGGTAACCCCACTCAGTTTATCAAGAACATCAAACAGGAGACGAGTCATCACTATCACCAAAGCCGCCAGACCTCCGGAGCTCTGTGGGCTAAGCGTTACACGAATACGTTTGTAGAAGCCGGACATCCTTCACGTTTTCTTGCTGCTTGGATCGCCTTTTTAAATTTCCGAACTGGCGAGAACAAAGAACCAAAGGAAAGCACTCTGAACTACTATGGAAAGGCAGTAGCAGGAGATAGCCGTGCTCGCCAGCTTGTCCACAGTCTCTACCTTGGTTCTGAAATTGAAGCCAGCTGGGAACAGAGCGAGCAAGCCTTTCGCGACTTCGTTTCGGGCGAACCTTACTATCCTATCAAGAAGAAGAAATCAAAAGGTAAGCCTCCCCTTCTTACTCGGGCCGAGTGCTTCAGAACGAATATCGAAGCTCTCAGCTCCGGCCTCGCTTTGGGAACTCGAGGCTATGTAGAAGATTTCTTCGAACATAATCGTAAACACTTCGGCAAAAAGCGGAAATCGGGGGCAAGACGCATTTCAGGACAAAATGACCCCGACCTCTGGACTGCCCGTAAATTTGAAGATCTGCGCCTCCTTTCGTAAGGGTTCGAATTACTTTCGCACTACCGCTAAAGCTTCGGGGGTGCCGCTTTCTTTGATTTCGACTTTGAAGCGGAAATCTTGTTGGCGCTCGATATTGGGAGTTTCTAAGCCCGAAGGGATAATGGTAAAGACGTCTTCGCCATCACACTTGAGGTGAATGAGTTTACCGGAATCACGGGTGTAGATCGCTTGCACGGTGCCTTCTATGCTATAGACGTTTCCGCGTAGGGAGTTCGCATTGGTGCGAAAGGCTTCGATGGGAAGAGCAGGTCCCGACAGTTTATCAGATTTTCCTCGGAGAAGAAAGATAGCTCCAGCTCCAAGCAGCACAACTGCGCCTATAATTGCAATGAGAATACCGGATTGAGAGTTGGATGAGGCGCGTCGAGGCATAGTGAAACTGAGTGGAGTGAAACTGAGCTGGCTTGGCAATGGAATAGCGACTAGTGGAGGTTTATTCAACTCTGAGAGATGTGTTCTAGAGATTTCCCCAACGAGGTCTTTGAATACCAATGAGGGCGGCGGTTAATCCCATTACGATATGCGCGAGGAGAAAATATTGGCTCGTGGAGGCTTCAGCGAAGGCTGTTTCCACCACCGCTTTGACTGCGTTGAAGCGCCCACTATCCAGTGCTGAGATCGAACCTGACCATGCCCAATAAGCGGAGATGAAAGGGCGAGTGAATGGTTCAACAATACTTGGTAAGGCCAGAACCGCTCCCGAGAGAGGCAGCTGAAATCCCACGAAATAGATCGAGAGCGCGGAGGCTTGTTCGGCATTGCGCGCAAGCGAGGAGATCCCTAAGCAAATAGAAGTCATCGCTGCGTTTACGAGAACTAGGAAAGTGAGATGAGTGAGAAAGCTTCCTTGGATTTCCCAGAATGTTTGCACGAAAATTCCCATCCAGAGGGATTGCATGAGAACAAGTGGCGTGAGGAAAAGGATTTTGGAAAGGAGATAGGCTGGGGGAGAAAGTCCTCCGAATTTTTCTTTTTCGAGAATCGCGCGTTCAGAGGAGATTTCTCGTGCGGAGTTGTTAGAGGCTACAAGGCAGAGAAGGATGACTTGAAACATAATAATACCAGAATTTGCGGAGCCGACCTTAAGCTCCGAAGCCTGCACTTGAGCTTGTTTGCCAAGTTCTTCGATAATGTTTTCTTCTCGCTGATCCGAAAGGCGTTGAGTTTGTTCGTTTGCGCGCGGTGCGAAAATAGAGACGAGGATGGGGAAGCCAATGATCAGTGCGAGATGAAGAATGAGCTGCCCGCGATCTCGGCAAAAAATTCGGAAACGACGGGAGAGGAGAGTCAGAGTCTGACTGAGGATTCCTGGCAAGCGGGGGCCCTGTGTTTCTTCTTCCTCTTCTATTTCTTCCTCTAAGGGGTCTCGTTCGATTTTTTCAGTATGTTTAATCTCGGGAGTTTTCGTTTTACTTTTAGCTCGGAGCTTGTGCTCGTAAGTATTGGCATACTTGAGCCATGAAGATTGCCAGCGCTCGGAAGCTTGTTTTGCTAGCGCGGGATAAACTTTATCCGCAGAATCGACTGAAAAGTAATGGGCTAGCCCCGAGGGAGGACCGTGATAGACGACCCGCCCTTCGTGGATGACCAGAACGGAATCATAGAGCTCCATGTGGGAGAGAGAGTGTGTAACGGAGACCACGATTCGATCTTCTTTACGAGCGAGATCGTTGAGAAGATGCACGATTTCTCGTTCGGAATTGGGATCGAGTCCGGAAGTGACCTCGTCGCAAAGAAGAAGCTTGGGAGAGGAAACGAGTTCCATAGCGAGTCCGAGGCGTCTTTTTTGCCCTCCTGAAAGAATTTTTACGGAGCTGTCGGCAATATTGAGAAGGCCAGTTTCTGCCAAGATTCGATCAAGGAGTTCATCAAGCTTTTTGCGGGAAGCATGCTGAAGTCGAAGGCGAGCTGCAGCTTCTACTGCCTCGTCGACGGTGAGTTCATCAAAGGCGATGGAGAACTGGGGGACGTAGCCGATTTCGGTCGCTTCGAAGTCGTTGTCTTCTGCTAGATTTCTTCCGTCGAAGTAGAGATTGCCTTCCGATTCGGCGTTAATTCCAGCGATTGTTTTGAGAAGAGTTGATTTTCCGCAGCCGGAGGGGCCTACAATTGCCATAAAGTGCCCGCTGGGAACGCGAAAGGTCACATTGTCAAGCAAGCGCCGGTCTTCGCCGGAATTGGGAACATCAAAGCAAATGCGTTCGAGGGAAAGCATAGTTTAGTAGAAACGAAGAGTGCCCCCTCTGGCGAGGCTCGATTTTGTGCAAATCAACCTCGTTGCTTTGGCAGCCAGCGCTTGGTGACGAATTCGGATGTCTCAAGAATGATATCTTCTTCTACAAATCGATCTTGGTAAGGAGGGAAATAGGTGTCGCCGGAATATTCTTGATGAACATGCGTAACAATAAGCTCATCAAGGTGAGAGAGCGCTTGGCGATAAATTTCCGCTCCTCCGATGAGATAGAAGGGTTCGTCTGGCTGCTCCGCGGAGAGGTTCACAGCGGCCGCTACATTGGGGAGAATTTCTACTCCTTCCGCTGCCCACGAAGAGTCGCGGGTGAGAACAAGATTTCTTCGTTTCGGGAGTGGGCGACCAATAGAGTCGTAAGTTTTGCGCCCCATAATGATGGAGTGACCGCTGGTGGTTTCTTTGAAAAATTGAAGGTCGGCAGGGAGATGCCAAGGAAGTTCGCCTTCTTTACCGATAAGGCGAGAGGGATCGTGAGCGACAGAGCGATGAGGGGCATTTTTAGTAGTAAGTATTAAAAATTTTAGACTGCCACCGGAGCTTTGATGTGTGGGTGAGGATCATAGTCTTGCAGCTCAAAATCTTCATAAGCGAAGTCTTCTAAGCACTTGATGGAAGGGTTGAGATGCATGGTAGGAAGCGAACGTGGCTCGCGAGTGAGTTGGAGACGAGCTTGCTCGAGATGATTTTCATAAAGATGGAGATCGCCAAAGGTGTGGACGAAGTCTCGTGCTTCATAGCCGCAGACTTGCGCGATCATCATCGTTAGGAGGGCATAGCTAGCGATATTGAAGGGCACTCCAAGAAAGAGATCCGCAGAACGTTGGTAAAGTTGGCAAGAGAGTCCAGGGCGTTCGCTTTCGGGATTATGAACATAGAATTGAAAGAGTAAATGACAGGGAGGAAGAGCCATTTCGGGAACCACCCCTACATTCCAAGCTGAGACAATATGACGACGAGAGTGAGGGTTGTTCTTCAGGGCGGCGACAATTTCGGAAATTTGGTCAATCGTGCCACCATCTGGCTTCGGCCAAGAACGCCATTGAGAACCGTAGACTGGACCAAGGTTTCCCTCTTCATCTGCCCACTCATCCCAAATGCGGACTCCGTTTTCTTTGAGATAGGCAATGTTGGTCTCGCCTTTTAGAAACCAGAGAAGTTCGTGAATAATGGACCGTAGGTGGAGTTTTTTGGTGGTCAGACAAGGGAAGCCCTTCCGTAAGTCGTAGCGAACTTGATGCCCAAAGAGCGATCGGGTTCCAGTTCCAGTGCGATCTCCGCGAGATTCGCCATGGTCGAGAACATGCTGAAGAAGCTCAAGGTAGGTCTGCATAGAGTCTCGCTAGTGAAAGCGAGTGACCGAACACTGTCCAAAAAATATTTTCGGATCTGCTATTTGGTAGAGTCTGCTGTGTCGGTAAACATTGGGTCATTCCGTGGCAACGGTCAGAATTTTCCGTTTGCCTTTTCTGCGGGGCTGGTAGGGTCGCCTCCGCTGTAAGGGGATTTTTCTCAAATTCTTCCCTTAAAAGGCCCCCATGTCCTCGAAGGGCAAAAACAAATTTTAAGAATTCCATGCCAGCCGCCGAAACAAAGCGTCCCAAGAAAAAATTTTCGACCCTTCTCCTGGAAGTTTTTATTCTTCTCCTCGTGACTGGGGCTGCCTTCGGGATGGGCTTCTTTTTAGGAGGCAGAGGAACGACGAATGTGAGGGTAATCAATAAACAGGCTCAGGAAGAACAAGCGAAGGTTGCCGAACTTCGCAGCGAACGAGGTAAGTTGCGGGAGAGGGTTAGGGAATTGGAAGCCAAAGAGGAAGAGAGGGGTCAGGATGATGTCAATTTGGCTCTTGCTCGCCACGAAGAAGAGTGGAAGCGGAAGTTCAATCAGGTGCGTATTGAAGCAGAGCTGTCGAAAGTGAGACGAGTTGAAGAGCTGGAAAAAGAAATCGCTTTTATGAAAATGGACGAGCGTATGAGGGCCGAGGCGGCCGAAGGCGATGACTCTCAAGTGCCTGAGGGCGTCGCGGAAGGCCTGACGCCACGAGCTCGTCAAATTTGTGCGGAAATTCTTTCTTGGGAAGGGCTGGAACCTGCCGAGCTTGAGAAGGCACGTGCCGAGCTGCAAAGCACTCTAGGAGCTCGAGCTTTGGTCAAGGTGAAGTTTGGGAGCGGAGTCTATACCGTTGGTCGATCCGACCTAGATTCTCTGGGAGTTGCCATCGAAGACACTCAGGATTTCTCGCTCCTACTAGCGGTAGGTTTTGCCGACATAGGAGGTGACGAGGCTTTGAATCGTGAGATTGGGAGCCAACGAGCAAGTAACACCGCGGCCTCACTTCAGCAGTTCGTTCGCCGCGGCCAAATTGTGGAGGCTGTTTATCTCGGCCAGACCGCTCGTTTTGGAGAAAAAGCTGAGAATCGCACGGTTGAGATCTGGGAGCTTCGTCGTTAGACAGGTTCCCCTGATTGAAGTGCAAACTTTATTTCTATAAGCTTAGATTTTTCTTTCCCTGCAGACAGGAAAGACTCCTCGACGGAATTCCATAGAGGAGACATCATTTTTCTATGGATAGTCCTAATGAAGATTCGCTCGCACTGCTTAAAGAATTGACCGAGGCCCACGCTGTTCCGGGTTTTGAAGATGAAGTGCGCGAGATTTTTGAGAAGAAACTTCAGAACGAGGGAACTCTGGGTCGAGATCGGTTAGGTTCGACTTATTGCCAGCTTCAAAAAGTCGAGGATGAGAAGGCGCCCAGAATTCTTGTAGCCGGCCATATGGATGAAGTCGGGTTTCGAGTGCAGTCCATCAACAAGCAAGGATACATTAGCTTCGTTCCAGTGGGAGGTTGGTGGGGCCATACCCTTCTTTCACAGCGGGTTCAGGTGAAAACCCGCAGCGGTCGCAAGATTCTCGGAGTGATCACTTCAAAGCCTCCTCATTTCTTAAGCGAAAGTGAGAGGAAAAATGTCCTTCCTCTGGATGCGATGTTCATTGACCTCGGAGCGGTTGATGCCGAACAGGTAGCTGAGTGGGGAATCCAAGTTGGCGACCCCGTCGCGCCTCTGTCTAGTTTTGAGCCGAGCGCACATCCACAACGCTTTTTTGCCAAGGCTTTCGATAATCGCGTTGGTATGGGCGGAGCTATAGAGATAGGCAAATCTGATTTTTCAGATCTAAACGCGAATCTCTTCACCGCTGGAACAGTGCAGGAGGAGGTGGGATTGAGGGGATCTCGAACTCTCGGAAATTTGCTCAAACCGCATTTTGCAATCGTTCTCGAAGGCCCGCCTGCGGACGATACCCCCGGGCTACCTCTCGACACTGCTCAAGGCCAACTGGGAAAGGGAGTGCAGATTCGTCTCCATGATCCAAGCGCGATCATGAATCAGCAGCTGGTTGACTTGGCCCTTAAGGTTGCCCAAGAGAAGAAAATTCCTCATCAGGTCACGGTTCGGGCAAGTGGAGGAACCGATGCAGGTGGTTTTCAGTTTAGTGGAGAGGGAGTAGCTTGCATCGTTTTAGGAGTTCCTGCTCGCTACATTCATTCTCACACTGGGCTGATCGATTTTCGCGATTACCAAGCTATGCTCGATTTGACTGAGGCCTTAGTGCGTGCCATTGCGGAATGAGATTGAATTGTGTCATTAAGATAAGAGAAAAGGCTGAAACTTTGCATCGACTGGAAGGGAGATAAAAAATCGTCCGATTAGGAGCATTAATAGATGAAAATTGACCTTGATGACGAATTGAAATCACAGTCTAAAAAGCTAATTTCAGCGTAAATCATTTATAATTAATTAGTTACGATTATTTTCTGAATGTTTAATGTTCCACAAAAAAGTGAGAAATTGATTAAAAAAAAATTGACCTATACCACTCTAAGTGGGTAACTTGTCCGTGGATTGCCTGCGGAATTACAACAAACCTGCTTTGTCGAGCCCGTCTCGACGCACAACTAAAACCATTCTAATAAAATGAAAATTACTACACTGAAATCAGTGGCCATCGCAGTCGGCTTAGCCGCACCTGCCTT
>CAYUHN010000074.1:0-14639 GCA_964444495.1 uncultured Roseibacillus sp.
GTAGGACTGTTCGCTAGAGTACAAGTTAAAACAACGCGATATCCGTCATAACCATGACGTCGAAGCACTAGGCTTTTTCATAGAGAAGAAAAAGTCACTATTCCCCACTTCCTTCTTGCGGAAAATGCGATCTCGACGAATCCTCTGGCGCATCCGCGAAACCAGCTCAATGATTCCTCTCGTTCATTCGCTCCGCTCATTTTGGAATTCTTCAATTGGGAAGAAATATATCGTTGCCATCACAGGCTTAATGTTCATCGGCTTCCTCGTCGCTCACCTTGCCGGAAACCTCCTTATATTTAAAGGTAAAGAAGACTTCGACCACTACGCCGAGTTCCTACATCATTTAGGGCACGGTTCCGTAATCTGGATAGCACGCTTTACCCTTCTGGGAGCTCTTGTCGCCCACGTTGTCGCTACTATTTGTCTCACCCGCCAAAATCGAGCCGCTCGACAGCCTTACGCTCACGAGCAAAGTCTCCGCGCCTCTAAGTCTTCGAAAATCATGATTCTCTCGGGACTCACAGTCCTAGCATTCATCATCTTCCATATTCTTCATTACACCGTCCGGGTGAATAGTTATCTCGCCGAGCGAGGCGCTGAGAGTCCTTATGAGATGGTCATCGCAGGCTTCCAGAACTGGGGTTCAGTAATTTTCTATGCGATTTCCATGACTCTTCTTTGTTCGCATCTTAGCCATGGTTTCAGCTCAGCCTTCCAAACGCTTGGAATTCGCTCTGAGAAGACGCGCGACCTACTTGAGTATGCAGGCAAGGCCTACTCTCTGCTCATTCTTGTTGGCTTTCTCTCTATCCCCTTCGCCATCGTATTTGGCTACGGCGGATCGTAAACTCTTCCCTCCGAACAATTTCTTAAACTTAATCTATTTCTGGCAGACTCGGCTAAGCAACCACCTCCCATCCTATGAGCGACATTAAGAGCAAAGTACCTGACACTCCGGTCTCGAAAGACAAGGCCGCCGATGAAAGAAGCGATGTCAAGAATTCGAAACTCGACGCAAGAGTGCCAGAAGGTCCTCTGAATGAAAAATGGAGTAAGCACAAGATGGACTCCAAGCTCATCAACCCTGCCAATAAGCGAAAATATAAGGTAATCGTGGTCGGTTCTGGCCTCGCTGGCGGAGCGGCAGCCGCAACCCTATCAGAACTTGGCTACAAGGTTCAGTGCTTTTGCTATCAGGACTCTCCTCGACGAGCTCACTCCATTGCCGCGCAAGGAGGAATCAATGCAGCGAAGAACTACCGTAATGACGGCGATTCTGTTTACCGACTTTTTTACGATACTCTGAAGGGTGGAGATTTCCGTTCTCGCGAGGCCAATGTCTACCGCCTTGCAGAGGTTTCGACGCAAATTATTGACCAATGCACTGCACAAGGTGTCCCCTTCGCCCGAGAATATGGAGGTCTGCTTGACAACCGCTCCTTCGGTGGAGCCCAAGTCTCGCGGACATTCTATGCTCGAGGCCAAACTGGTCAGCAGCTCCTCATTGGCTGCTACCAAGCGCTCGAAAAAGAAATTCAAAAAGGTGGCGTGGAAATGTTCAACCGCCACGAGATGCTTGATTTGGTCCTCGTAAATGGCCACGCCAAGGGAGTGATCATGCGCGATATGGTCACTGGTGAAATCACCAAGCACGCCGCCGACACCGTGGTTCTAGCAACTGGTGGGTACGGAAATGTGTTCTATCTCTCTACCAATGCTATGGGGTGCAACGTGATGGCGGCGTGGAAGGCTCACAAAAAAGGAGCCTATTTTGCTAACCCCTGCTACACACAGATCCATCCGACCTGCATTCCAGTTTCGGGTGAATACCAGTCCAAGCTGACTCTCATGTCAGAGTCTCTGCGAAACGATGGTCGCATCTGGGTTCCTAAGTCTAAGGAAGATGCCGAAGCCATTCGCAAAGGCGAAAAAACCGCTATCGATATTCCCGAAGAGGCACGCGATTACTATCTTGAGCGAAAATACCCTTCTTTCGGGAACTTGGCGCCACGGGATATTTCTTCTCGCTCAGCGAAAGAAGCATGCGATGATGGCCGCGGAGTTGCCTCTACTGGACTAGGAGTTTTCCTTGATTTCTCAGATGCCATCGAACGCCTTGGCGAAGATACCATCCGAGCACGCTACGGTAACCTCTTCCAGATGTATGAGAAGATCACTGGCGAGAACCCATACAAGCTGCCGATGAAAATCTTCCCAGCGGTCCACTACACAATGGGTGGTCTCTGGGTAGACTACAACCTCATGTCGAACGTGAAAGGTCTGCACGTTCTCGGCGAAGCCAATTTTTCCGACCACGGAGCGAACCGCCTAGGAGCCTCCGCACTCATGCAGGGACTCGCTGATGGCTATTTCGTAATTCCGACCACAATTGCCAACTACCTTGCGGCAGAAAAACCCGGAAGCATTTCAACCGACGATCCTGCCTTTGAGACTTCTTTCAAGGCCGTCAACGAACGCTTGGATAAATTAATGTCCATTCAGGGGGACCGTTCCGTCGACTCTTACCATCGCGAGCTCGGACTCGTAGTTTGGGATAAGTGCGGGATGGAACGCACTAAGGAAGGTCTAGAGTTTGCGCTCAAAGAAATTAACCGTATCCGCGAAGATTTTTGGAAAAATGTCCGAGTAACCGGAAGCAAAGACGGCATGAACAGCGAACTGGAAAAAGCCTCTCGCGTAGCCGATTTTTTCGAATTTGCTTACACCCTCTGCTACGACGCTCTTCATCGCGAGGAATCTTGCGGAGGTCATTTCCGCGGCGAACATCAGTTCACCGAAACCGATCCTGAAGTCCAAGATGGACGAACCGGTCCCGGGGAAGCGAAGCGCCACGATGACCAATTCCAGTTTGTCTCTGCTTGGGAATTCGCTGGAGTTGGGGAAGACCCTGTTCTCCACAAGGAAGAGCTTGCCTTCGAAGAAGTGAAACCATCTATCCGTAGCTACAAATAATCAACCTTCTGACCGTCAAAATTTATGAATCTTACTCTGAAAGTATGGCGCCAAAGCGGACCTGACTCCGAGGGTCATATCGTAACATACCCAGCCAAAGATATTCCTGCCGAAGCTTCGTTTCTGGAAATGCTTGATATCGTCAACGAAGGACTGATTAGCGAGGGTGAAGAGCCCATTCATTTCGACCATGATTGCCGTGAGGGTATTTGTGGCATGTGCTCACTAACCATTAATGGGATTCCTCATTCTAACGAACAGGCGATTACGACCTGCCAGCTTCACATGCGTCACTTCAAAGATGGTGAGACCATTTGGATTGAACCATTTCGCGCGAATGCTTTCCCGGTCATTAAAGACCTGATGGTTGATCGCAGCGCATTCGACCGCATTGTTTCTGCTGGTGGTTACATTGATGTTCGCACCGGTTCAGCTCCTGACGCGAATTCCGTTCCCATCTCTAAGAAAATCGCTGATGAAGCCTTCATGGCGGCAGCTTGTATTGGCTGTGGAGCTTGTGTCGCATCTTGCAAAAATGCTTCCGCGATGCTCTTCGTTTCAGCGAAAGCAGCTCACCTCAACAAGCTTCCCCAAGGTCAGCCTGAAAAGGACAAACGCACTCTCGCCATGGTTCGCGCTATGGATGCCGAAGGCTTTGGAAACTGCACCAACCAATACGAGTGTGAAGCGGCCTGCCCGAAAGAAATTTCAGCCGACAATATCGCTAAACTCAATCGCGACTACATCGCAGCTGCAGCCAAAGAGGCGATTGCTTAGGACCGCGAAAGACTTCCCCTTTTGCTCCTCGGTTCTTCTTCACTGGCGTTCCGAGGCTCTCTTCTTTGCTAGAAGCGGCCCACGCGAAAAGTCGATACGTTCCTCCATAGTAGCGGTTCCTTTCAAACGAATCACCTCTTCTTGGACCCGTTTAAAACGCTTTTTTATCCCCTCCCGATTCGCCAATTGAATCGCTAGACCAGGCCGTGCATTGACCTCGATTACCATCGGCCCCACATCCTTGCCCAGCATAATATCAGCTCCCAGAAACCCCATTCCGGTCATCTCGTAGCAGAGCCCCGCAAGCTTTAAGACCAACTCCCAATCGGGAATCACTTGTCTAATGACCGGCACTTCTAAATCGGGATGCTCACGGATACTCTGACCTTTGCAAATAGCGTGATGAGTAACTCCACTATCGAGCGCAATTCCAATCCCAATCGCACCTTGATGGAGATTAGCTCGACCATCGGAATCTTTCGTAGCAACTCGCAACATCGCCATGACCGGGTACCCGTGTAACATTACCACTCGGATATCAGGCGCTCCACGATAACTCATCGCCATCACCTCATCCGAACAAGCGATATACTCTTCTATCATAGCGACATCTCGCCTCCCGCCTAAACTAAAAAGTCCACCCAAGATATTGGCGCAATGAAAACGGATATCGTCAAGATGCAAAGATGAACCGCTCCCTTTCAAGTAAGCATCACCCGAACGCCCTTGAATCACCAGCACGCCCTTCCCTCCACTCCCTCTTGCTGGCTTCACAACAAAAGAATCTTTCCCCTCTAGAAGCTCACCCAACCTTCCCATCTCAATGGGAGAGGAAATACTCCCATAAAGCTTAGGAACCGGAATCCCCATCTCAACAGCCAAACGCTTTGTCTCTAACTTATCATCGACCGAGCGATAAAGCCGTCTAGGATTATTCGGGAGAAGATAGCGCCCATTACGATCATTAATTCCCAAAACTCCGAGTTCACGAAGCTCCCCAGGGCTTGCAAAATAACGATGCCACCAACGTTTCTTCATAAACTAGCGAACTTGCGAAAGCGGACCAACTCGGCAACACGATAACCCGTATATCGCCCAATTAAAATAATAACCGCCAGAATAACGAACAACAACTCAGGAAAATATTGCGCCCAATAACTCACTACCATGATATTCATCACAAAATAAGCGAGCATCGCCGCCAACAAACTTCCACCCGCCTGACTGAGAGCGGCTTTGGGCCCATCCTCGTCCCAAAGAAGTGACATCCGTTCAATCGACCAAGCCAAGACAACCATTGGGAAAACCGTAACTTGCAAACCCAGCGTAAGCCCAAGTCGCCAACTCGAAAGTCCGAAAATAATCATCAACAAACTCACTACCACCACACAGGCCGCAACCCTGGGCACCACTAACAAATTGAGACGGCTCAGAAAAAATCGAAAGATCAACCCAGCCCCTAACAAAGCCGAAAACATGATCAAAGCCGGGATAAGTGGAATCTCTAAAAACGATAAAGCGAGCAAGACCGGCATGAACGTACCCAACATATTCAACCCTACAAAATTTCGCAAAAAAACGATAACCAATACACCAATCGGAATCAGTGCAATGTAACGGAAAACTCGCCTCTCGTTCACCGGCAAAGCCGCAATAGAACTGGCCCACAAAGGAGCATCGGCCAAGCGCTCCAAGGCTGCGATCGGTGCCTGATTCTTACTAGCGGTAAAGTAAACCTGGGAATTCTGACCTCCTCTAAGGTCCAAAAGAGAATCTCCCCGCGACCACACTACCAGAAAACCAGGCTCTCGCTCAGCCACTGCCTCAATCGACATCCACCTGCGACCGTCATAGTACTCTAAGAGAGGAACGGGGCGCTGACTTCCCAATTCTTCGTTTAAGACCAACCCCCAAGCTTTGCGATAAGCAATTCCTTCCATTTGCATAAAATCGCCCAATAGACGAGCTTCCCATCCTTCTCCAAGCCGATCTCGATAACTACGAGAAAGAAAGCGAGCTTCCTGTCGTTCCCCTTCTTTAAATAAGAGGTTGTAGACCTCATTCACAAATGACTCCGGCCCTGCCGAACGATCTCGACAATATTGCCACAGGGTCTCGCGAGCTAATATCTCTGAATCCTCGCCTCCCAATCGGCTTTCCTTTACCGTTTCACCCTCTCCTTCTCGCACATTAAGCGAATTCAAATCTCGCTCAGTCAAAGTCACTTGATAAAACAGTCGTTGCCCGCCCTTACGATCCCGCGCACTCCAGATCCCTCGGCGAAATTGTTCCTCTCTCGTCTTCTCTTGATAGCCATAGCCAAGCGAAGCCACCTCTTGCCGCGCAATTTGCTTCTCATTCAACGACGGCAACCCAAGTTCAACTTCCACTTCTCCGCCTTTAGCCTCAAAGCGCACCATCGCTTCAACCGTCCATGTCACAATCGTAGCATTCGGAAAGAATGGAACCTGATATGCCCGAACCTTGTGCACCGCTAGCCCTATTCCCAGAACCAGAAGGCCCACTACCAGAGTCCAGAGAAGCGCCCTCTTCCTTTTCATCAATATTTCTAACTACTCAAAGAAGAGATCGCCTAACTACAACCTCATTGTTCGATCTTTCTAACAACAAGGTCTACTCGATCGCAATCCACATAACCCAGAAGACGGAGGGCATTGCGACCAAGCAAGACAGGGCAAGTTAGCCCTCGGCGATCATTCAAGGTAAACTCCTCCCGTAACTTGCGAGTCCCTATCACGAAATTCAAATCGACTACAAATCGACGTTCCATCGTCCCATTTGTATTTTTAACCCGCGCAATCCGCTGTACCGGAGCGACAATCTCCAGCTTCCGATCACCCTCTTTACCAGGGCTCAGAGTCTGAAAACGAATCCATCTCTTGCCATCGCGCTCAAATTCCTCGATATCCTCGGCGTGAATTGACGAGGTTCGCGCTCCACTGTCGAGTTTGGCTCTCATTCGCTCCTGCTTATCCTCAATAGTCACCCATTCTTTCCAGCCATAAACCCGCCGAACTTCCGGCTTAGCGGGTTCAGGAGACTCTTCGACCTCCTGTTCACTCTCTTGACCCTCTTGAGCGGATTCAGCGGGTTGAGGGTTCTTCGCTGCCTCCTTCTCCTCAGCTTCGACCCCAGACTTTGCTTCATTCTTAGAACCTTCCGCCGATTCTTGTTTGGGAAGCTCTACAACAATGTCCTGAAGGCCAAACTCTTCACCATTTGCCTCCACAAACTCCTCGTTTTGATGGGCATCCACCACTAAGGTCGCCAAAAAGACCACAATGGCAAAAATTCTATGAAACGCGCTCATATTCCAGACGTATTTGCTAGATTCTGTTCGTAATGCAATCTTTAAGACCGTCCTTTCAATACAAAAAACAAAGTCTCCGGTGTCTGTATTTTGCAATTTCATCCGGCCTAGCTCTTTTATCAGCCTGTAACCCCACTGCGATCGAAGCTCCTGTAGACGGTGTTTCTTATGAACTCAGAGACGCCTTTGATGCGGCGCAAAAAGGCCAAGACGCTCGCATCAGCGAAGGATGGCTCCGCACGTTTCGCTCCCCAGAGCTCTCCAGCCTTGTCAAACAAGCCCTCGCCAATAACCCCGATCTTCGCGCAACCGCCAGCCAGCTTGAATCCGCTCGACAAGGGACCATTATCGGTCGAGCTGCCCGCCTCCCCACCCTTTCAGCAAACAGTAACGCCAACCTCTCGCTGGACGAGAACTTCAACAGCAACCGCTTCTTCGGGCTCTCCCTCAACGCAGCCTGGGAACTTGACCTCTGGGGACGTCTTCTCGACCTTGAGGTCGCAACCATCTACGACTACGAAGGAGCTCTCGCTGACTACCGTTCAGCCCGCCTCTCATTGGCAATCAATGTGGCTCAAAGCTGGTGCAACCTCATCACTGCTGAAAAGCAACTCACCCTCGCCGAACAATCGCTCGACTCTTTTAACCAAAACTACCGTATCATCCAACGAGGATACAAACTTGGAACTCTCCGAGCTCTCGACGATGCCTTTGGCCGAAGTAACATCGAAGCTGCCGAAGGCTCCCTTCTCTCACGCCAACTTGATCGAAACGAAGCAGCCCGCACTCTTCAGCTCCTTCTTGGCTCCTACCCTGATTCCGAACTCCTCTCGGTCGACAAACTCCCAAAAATCCCCACAATCAAGGCTGGTATCCCCGCCGAGCTCCTCGCTCGTCGCCCCGACCTCACTTCTCGCCGACTGGCTCTCGCCGCCAGTGCCAAACGGGCTGATGCTGCTCGTAAATCTCTCCTCCCCGACATCAACCTCACCGGTAATTCGGGGAATTCCTCTAACGACCTCTTGCAACTCCTCGATCCCAGTAACCTCACGGAATCCCTAACCGCAAGCATCGCTCAAAACCTCTTCGCAGGTGGCCGTATCCGCGCCCAAGCCCGTCAAGCACTCGCTAATAACCAAGTTCAAATTGACTTCTACCATGGCGATGTCCTCACTGCTTTGCGCGAAGTTGAATCCGCACTCGACGCCGACCTTTCTCTTAAAAAACAGGAAGAACATCTTCGCCGAGAAGTCACCAACACCGTCCTTGCTGAAAAATGGGCTGAAAGCGACTTCGTAGAAGGCCTCGATACGGGAGACCAACCTAGCATCCTCGAAGTTCTCGAAGCTCAGCGTCGAGCCCTCACCGCTCAAATCACCCTCATCAACCTCCAAAACCAACGCCTCCAAAATCACCTCGACCTCATCCTCGCTCTTGGTGGCTCAATTTAGCAGAGTATTTTTATCACTCAATAAGTGCTCATACTAGAACCTTCGAACCTCAAAAAGACGAAAAAATGTGGCAAAATAATTTGCTCACAATCTCGAAAAACCTTGTCGTAAAGAGGAGCAAATCTCCATAAACCACCATGAAAACGATCTTTGAAAAAATAATCGACCGAGAGATTCCTGCCGACATCCTCTATGAAGATGACCTCTGCCTCTGCTTTCGTGATATTCAACCACAGGCTCCTACCCATCTCCTACTGATCCCCAAGCAAGTTATTCCCCGCATCGCAGAGGCTTCCCTGGAAGAACAAACCTTGCTCGGGCACCTGATGGCTCAAATCCCAGCCATTACCGCAAAGGAAGGGCTTACAGACAGAGGATTCCGTGTCGTCATCAACAATGGCCCTGACGGGGGCGAAACAGTCCCTCATCTCCACATCCATATCCTTGGAGGAAGAGCGCTACAATGGCCTCCCGGTTAATATCCGCTCTTCCCAACACCTAAAAATGCCTAAAAACCAGCGATGACGCGGCTAAAGGCTTGCTTGCGCCGCCTGATTTTGGAAGGTCCCTCCTTCTTATGAAATCTTCGTTGGCTTGGCTCAAAGACCATCTCGACCTCTCCGAACTCTCCTCAGAAGAGCTCTCCTCCCTTCTTACCTTTTCAGGCATCGAAGTGGAAGGGATCGAGCAGCGAGGCATTCCTTCTCCCTTGATTGTTGTCGCCCAGATCAAGGAAGCGGAACAGCACCCTAATGCCGATAAACTCAAAGTCTGCCAAGTTGACGTTGGAGAAAAAGAACTCCGCCAGATCGTCTGCGGTGCGAAGAATTATTCTGTCGGCGACAAAGTGCCCTGTGCCCTTCCGGGAGCCGATTTAGGAAGAGGCTTTATCATCAAAGAAGGAAAACTCCGCGGAACAGCCTCCAATGGCATGCTCTGCGCCGCTTCTGAGATCGGTCTTGTTGACCAAGAAGATGGACTTCTCATCCTTCCCGCCGATTCCACCATTGGCCAACCTCTCGTCGAACTTCATTCTTCCGATACCGTCTTCGAACTCGAAGTCACCCCCAACCGACCCGATTCTCTTTGCCATCGCGGAGTAGCGCGCGAGCTTTCGGTCCTCGCCAAGCGGGACCTCATCACCCTCCCCGAAGTCTCTTCCGAGACAACGCCGAGCGAAGACATGCAGCTCCTGAGCGGCACATGCCCCTTCTACTCTGCTACCATCATCAAAGGCGTAAAGGTCGGCCCTTCGCCCGCTTGGCTTCAGCAGAAACTCGAAGCAATCGGACTGGCTCCCATCAACAACATCGTGGATATCACCAACTACGTTCTCCACGACCTCGGCCAGCCCTTGCATGCTTTCGATGCCGCCAAAGTTTCCGCTCCCTTAGTCATCCGCAACTCACCCGGAGGCGAGGTCTTTCGTGCTCTCGACGAAAACGACTATACGCTTCTCACCGAAGACTGTGTGATTTCCGATCAAGCCGGCAACGCCCTCGCTCTCGGAGGAATTATGGGCGGCCTAGAATCGGGCGTCACGTATTCTACTACTGATATCATACTTGAAGCGGCTTGGTTCACCCCAAGCGAAATCCGCCGCACCTCTCGCCGCCTCAATCTCAGCTCCGACTCCTCTTATCGCTTCGAACGGCAAACCGATCCCGCACTCGTCCTTCTAGCCGCAGCCCGAGCGATTCAACTCATTCTCGAACTCGCAGGTGGCAAAGCCGAAACCACGCAAGTGGCCGGAACTTGTCCTGACCTCACTCGCACCATCTCCTTTTCGCTCGAGCAACTCAATCAAGTCTCTGCCGACAGCATTTCGAAAGAAGAAGCCATTGATTGCCTCCAACGCCTCGGCCTATCCCAAGGCTCAGAAGAAGGAGTATGGCAAATCCCCTCTTCTCGTCCCGACCTCACTCGTCCTATCGACCTCGTAGAAGAAGTCGTCCGCGTGATTGGCTTCGACCGCATCCCCAACTCTTCTGCAGGTCACTTTGTCCCCTCCTCCGCTAGCGACAAAATCTACGACGAAGAACTCGCCCTCAAAAAGCATCTCGCTGCTCTAGGCTTCTACGAATGCCAAACCATCAAGCTCATCGCTCCCTCACAGTTGGAGCAATGCCTTCCCCTCAAGCCCTTGCAAGACGCGGATCTCATTTCGGTAGCCTTACCTCTCTCGGAAGAACAAAGCCTCATGCGACCCTCGCTTGCTCCCGGCCTCATTGCTTCTGCCGCGCACAACGTTCACCAAGGAACACAGTCGTTACGACTTTTCGAAGCAGGCAATTGCTTTCGTCACTTAGGTGGAGGGAAAAAGAAAGATCAAGAATTCCCCACCCTCGCTCTCCTTCTCGCCGGACCACAGGACCCCGCTTCTTGGAAGACTCCTCAGCCCCAAGGCACGGACCTCTTCGATCTCAAAGGAATCCTCCAGTCCTTTCTTCCTAACCTCCCCCTTTCACTCAAACCAAAAGACCTCCCTGGCTACCTTCTTTCTGCCACGGTTCACTTTGGTGACGCCAACCTTGGCGTTCTAGGCCGTCTCGCCCCCGCTCAGTGCCGAGCTCTAGATCTTCCTTTGGAAACGCACCTAGCCGAATTGGATCTGAAGAAGCTCGCCACCCTCCGCTCAACCCCTCGCGTCATCGCAGAACTCCCCCAGTTCCCTGGCTCCAGCCGCGACGCCGCACTCGAGCTTCCTCTTGAACACCCGGCCTCCGCAGTGGCAGACGCCATTGCGAAATTCAAAGAACCCCTCCTCGTCTCAAGCCGATGCATCAGCCTCTTCTCTGATCCATCAGGAGAGAAAATCGCAGCAGACAAGAAGTCTCTTGCCTACTCGTTCCTCTACCGCTCCGGAGAAAAAACACTCAAAGCAAAAGACGTCGACGCCACCCATCAACGCCTCCTTGCTCACCTAACAAACTCTCTGCCCGTAACCTTCCGATAGTTGGACTAACCCCATAATCCTCCGCTAGAGGATTCTTCAAACACCCTGAGCATTCAGATTAGCCCCACCCATAGACCGAGACGAAGTTTACAAAGAGATTTTCGAGCAAGCCGAAAATTTAAAGAAATATCTAAGCAAAAAAAATTCGAAATAAACGAATCAAACACTTCCTTAGGAGCTAAAAACGCAAATGGACTTGCTCAAAAATTCTGATTTAAGCAGTGAAAGCCGGCGTCTCCTTCATGGGCGTGGAGGGTTCTTTTCCGGCTTAGAACATGTCGCTATCGATTGGTTTTTTCCGGTAATATTAGTAACATTTTATGCCGAGAAGGAAACCAATGCCCCTTTACTTGAAAACTTAACTCAATGGGCTGAGCAGCACCTAGAAGTTAAAGCGATCGTGGTGCAAGAACGGCATCTTGTTAAAGCTCCTAAGCGGGTTATTTTCGGAGGAATCCCCTCTCCTACTTTCGCAGTAGAATCCGATCTTAAGTATCACCTCTCCCTCGACCGCAATCAGAACCACGGCTTCTTTCTCGATATGAAACCTGGCCGCGATTGGATTCGGGAGAACTCCCACGAGAAGCGCGTGCTAAACCTCTTTGCCTACACTTGCTCTCTATCCGTAGCTGCGATTGCGGGTGGAGCGGAGTCGGTGGTTAACCTCGACATGGCGAGCAGTGCTCTCTCAACCGGAAGACGGAACCATCAACTCAATTTCGAAACCGACCTTTGCCGACGCGCCAAATATCTTCCGCACGATCTTTTCAAATCTTGGGGCCGACTCGTGCGCGAAGCTCCTTACGATATTGTAGTGATCGACCCACCATCCAATCAAGGTTCCAGCTTCTACGCTGAAAAAGATTACCCAAAAATTCTACGCCGCCTACCTGAGCTTCTCACCAATAGCTCACAAATTCTGGCCTGCCTCAATGCACCTCACCTCGAAGAATCCTTTCTTACTGAACTCTTCACGGGCTTTGAGAATCGAGGCCGCCTCCCCAGCGCCTCTGGTTTTGAAGATCACAACCCTGCTGCCGCTCTAAAGTGCTTTCACTTTGCTCAAGCCTGAGAGTTCGGCAGGAGTTGGAAATCAACAAACCCAAGTTGAAAAAATAGCGCAAACATAAAAACAGGGGCTTGACGCACGTCATTTTTCATTATTTACTGAAAATACAATAAATAATGACTTATGCCTAAATTTTCCCTCTATCTCGCTAGTGGTATTTTACTCCTCATCTGTCTCGCCAACGCCTTTGCGTTTGAAAAATTAGGATGGAAAAGAAATCTCTCTAATACGGAGCCTTTCTTTCAACAAATCTTCAAGGTTCACACCCTCTTCATTGTATTGACTATGCTAGCAATGGCGGTGGCTTGCTTCTTTGCCTACGACGAACTTCTCAGCGCAGAAACGCTTATGGCAAAAGGTTTTTTAGCTTTCTGCTCCATCTTCTGGGGAGGCCGAGTCATTCTACATCTCTTATACTACGACAAGCAAATCAAGCGGGACAATCCCCAATGGAATGCCCTCTTCCTCACCGCCTTTATCTATCTCGCCGGCCTCTTTCTCACTCTAACGTTCTTCTAACATCATGGAACAAATTCTTCTCTTAGGACTTAAAATTTCCGGTATTTCTCAGCTTCTTCTTTGCGTTGGCTCCCTTGCTATCCCCCGTTGCTTGAAGTGGAAAGAACGCACCGCTACCCTCATTCCCCTCATTCGGGAGATGTTCTTCACCTACGCGATCTACATTCTCGTTAGTCACCTCTTCTTCGGAATTGTTAGCTTCTGGTTGAACCATGAGCTTCTTAGTGGCTCAAGTCTCGCCAATGCTCTCCTCATCCTAATGGGTGCTTGGTGGAGCGGACGAATCGTCTGCCAATTCTTTTTCTTCGATCGAAGCGGCATTCCAGAAACACCGTTTAACAAAATAGCCGAAACGATTCTGGTTACGATGTTTATCGCACTTGTTACTGTTTATTGGGGGGCCCTCTTATGGAATTTAACGCGCTAACTCTCTTCATCGCTCTCAGCATCGGAGCGTTCTCGAACCTAACGGGCAAGCAGGTCGCAGAAAGGTGCCCGGAAATCCCCCGACCTCTCTGGTGGATCGGAATTCTTATTCCCTATGGAGTCGTTCACTTCCTCATGCTCAAGGAGCCAGCTTTCGCTCGCATGGTCGGGCTCTGCACCACTCTTCTACTCGCCATGAAAACGATTACCTACATGGAGTGGCTCAAGACCGGAGGAAAACCAATGCCCATGCTCAGATGGTTCCTCTTCAGTTTCTTATGGTTTGGAATGCAACCAAAGGCTTGGGTCGGTAAACGGCGAAAAATTGAATGGCTAAGTCATCTCAAGGCAGGTCTACTCGCCATCGCGCTTGGTGCTTTGGGCTTCAGCGCCTACCTTGCTAGCAAGCTACAATACTTCCCGCTCTCATTTATCTTTATGAGTATGATGTTCCACTACGGAGTCCTGCGCTTGAACACAACACTCTGGAGAGCTGCTGGATTCCCCGTTCGTATTCTCTTCCGTAATCCTCTCGTAACAACAGGATTTAAGGATTTTTGGGGAGCGCGGTGGAATCTTGCCTACAGCCAGATGATGGCTCGCACGGTCCAGAAACCTCTCGACCAAAAGCTCAGTAAAAAAGGCGCTATTTTCACCGTCTTTCTCGTCTCTGGTTTTTTCCACGAACTCGCCATTTCGGTACCAGTTCAGCAAGGCTACGGTCTCCCCTTTCTCTTTTTTCTATTCCATGGCATTGCAGTCCTCCTTGAAAAAAGGCCACATAGGTTGATTGGCTTACTCTGCTTACTCACCCTCATACTAGGTTTACCCATTCTTTTCCCTATCGACTTCGTCAGCGAAATTATCGAACCCGTCGAGAAACTCTGGAAAACAACCTTTCCATACTACTGCCAACCTTAGAGCGTGAAGTTAATCTTCCTTCGGACTCACTTTAACCCAGAAGAACGATCCGCTTGCCGAACTAGCAGGTAAAAAATTTCCATTACCTAACCATCTATCAAACTAACTGAATATCGTCCAATTCCAAGATCGAGTAGAGCGCCCTCAATAATAATTAGCACAGCCATCCCATAGGGAGCAGGCGATGGCCTATACCCTTTGATTTTGCGTTGT
>CAYUHN010000075.1:0-14520 GCA_964444495.1 uncultured Roseibacillus sp.
ATCAGGCCGCTGCCTAAAATCTGTCAACCAGGCCGTGTTTCAGTCGCTTACTCTGCGGAGGAGGCGATAATAAAAAAGCTGAGCTCATCGAAGAACTCAGCTTTATCCTTAAACGTTGGAGGAGTTTTCCTTAGACCGAACAGCGACCAACTGAGTGATATTCGATGCCATGAGCCTTCATGACTTCAGGGTCGAAGAGATTTCGCCCATCGAAAATAAGGGGAGTTCGCATACGGCGTTTGATTTCCTCTAAGTCAGAGTTTCCAAAGGCGGGCCATTCGGTGGCAATGATTAGAGCTTCTGCCTCATCAAGGCATGAATACATGTCTTCGGCGTAGATGAAATTCTCAGGAAGATTGGCGAAGCGTTTAGCAGATTCCATAGCTTCCGGATCCCAGCCTGTCACAGTCGCGCCTTCGGCGAGCATTTCTTTGGTCAGTTTGATGGCAACCGATTCGCGGACATCATCTGTGTTTTGTTTAAAAGCAAGGCCCCAAACTGCGATTTTTTTCTCCTGAAGAACCCACAGTTTTTCGCGAATCCGGTTGAGAAAAAGACTACGCTGATCTTCGTTGATGGTTTCGACCTGCTTGAGGAGCTCGAAGGGATAGCCAAGGGTCTCGGAAATATTGATGAAGGCTTTGACGTCTTTTGGAAAGCAGGAGCCGCCGTAGCCAAGTCCCGCATTAAGAAATTGACGCCCAATACGGGCATCCATACCGATTCCTTCCGCAACTTTTTCGATGTCGGCTCCGGATTTTTCACAAATACGGGCTACGGTATTGATGTAAGAAATTTTGAGAGCAAGAAAGGAATTAGCGGCGTGTTTGATAAGCTCCGCAGATTCGATATCGGTAACTAGAACCGGAGCATTGAAGGGATCGTAGATTCGGCGCATCATGTCTGCTGCCTTTTCATTATTGACCCCGAAAACAACTCGATCAGGGTTGAGAAGATCGTCAACCGCACAGCCCTCACGTAGGAATTCGGGATTAGATGCGACTGCAAATTCGACCTCTTCAGGAGCGTAGCGGCGCACGGTTTCTTGCACCTTGGATCCTGTTTTAACGGGGACCGTTGATTTGTCAACGATCACGCGGAATCCCATCTCAGGTTTGAGATGTTCAGCAATTTCGCGAGCAACTTTCTCAATGAAAGAGAGATCAACTGAGCCATCTGACTGAGGAGGGGTGGGAACGGCGATGAAGACGACTTCGCCATCTTTTACCCCTTCCTCGGTAGAAGTGGTAAATTTCAGACGACCAGCTGCTACGTTTCGTTTTACGAGTTCCTCAAGACCTGGTTCATAAATAGGAATTTGTCCGGCCAGTAGAGTGGCCACTTTTTCTTCGTTGTTGTCGACGCAAGTGACATTGTGCCCAACTTCTGCAAAGCAGGCTCCTGTAGTCAACCCGACGTATCCAGTTCCGATAATGGAAAGGTGCATGTTTTTTTGGGGATATATGAGTCCGAGCGGCGGGGTATTCGAAGATTGGCAGCACTTCAAGCGTTAATCATGTTGATTTAATCAGGAATAATAGTTTGCGGCTCAGCCAATTTCTTTAAAAATTACTGGCAAAAGTGCTTAGCGAGTAAAAGCCACTCGTCTTCGAGGGAGAGGTCTTTTGGTGGGGAGGGCTGTTGAGCTCGTTGATACCAATAATCAGCATTCCAGAGATCTCCTTCTACGCGGTGGAGGTGAGCGTGAAGCCATGCTCCATTCGGGTCGGGAAGGTTCTCTGCAATATCGTGAGCGTTTTGCCAGTTGTCAGCTTTAGTGAACCAAAGGACCTGCTGTTCCGAGGTCAGATGCTCAGGAGGTGAGCCAGTGGCGTTTTGGAGTTGAGTTAGGAGTGAATCAGGCATGATGTAAAAGGACGTTTACCAAGAGAGTTTGTAGACCAAAGTGTGTTCATAGGTTTCACTAGGGCGCAGAATAGCTGAGGGAAAGTTGGGTTGATTAGGAGCGTTGGGGTAAGCTTCGGTTTCGAGGCAAAGGCCACTGCGTTTAGGGTAATGAATTCCGTTTTTTCCGATTTCGTTGTTGAGGAAGTTTCCGGTGTAGAAGTGCATCGCAGGTTGGTTACTAAAAACATCAAGACGGCGATTGTTCTCAGGATGAGAAATCGTAGCGAAATGGCGAAGGCCATTCCCGGGGATGATAAAGGCGTGATCGTAACCATTGGCTATTTCGAGATCGGGATCATGGCTCGATAAGCCAGAAGCTATCGTTTTGGTTTCGCGGAAATCAAAAGGAGTATCGAGGACTTTTTTAGCAGTTGGTAAAGGAATCATTCCTGGAGTAGTAGGCAGGTAGCTCTCTGAATTTATCTTGAGTAGGTGATCACTAATCGAATTTTCGGGGTTCCCCGAAAGGTTCCAATAGATGTGATTGATCAGGTTGATGGGAGTTGCGGCATCGCAGGTTGCGAGTGCTCGCCAGATCAGTTCGTTATTTTCGTTGAGGGAGTAGCTTACTTTGACCTTAAGATTTCCGGGGTAGCCTTCTTCTCCATCAGGAGAGAGGTAGTGAAAACTAAGGCCGTTTTCGTTGAGTTCAGTTCTCCAGAGTTTTTTACTAAAACCTTCGATTCCTCCATGAAGATGGCAGGGGATGCCAGCAGGCTCATTATTAGTGGCCAGTTGGTAATCTTTTCCGTCGAGGCTAAATTGACCATTTGCGATACGGTTACCAAATCGTCCGACCGTAGCGCCAAAATAAGGTTCGTTTTTTATCCAAGCATCGAAGGAGTCAAAGCCCAGAACGATATCTTCTGTTTTTCCAGCTGCCGATGGCACTAAGAGCTTGGTAAGAAGACCTCCGAAGTTCGATGTTGTGGCAGAGACCCCATTGGTATTTTTGAGGGTATATTGAAACACCTCGCGGCCATCTGGGAGATAGCCGAAAGTCGTTTTTGTTGGAGCTGAGCTGATGGTTCTGTCCGACATCGAAAAAATCTTAGCAGGACGATCATCATGGGGAAAAAGTTAAAAAGCAAAATCCCTCAATTTTCTAACCCGAAGCATAGACTTTTTCCGTATTGGCATCGACAATGTCATAGCGTTCTCGGTGTCGGGAAGAGTCCGTGCGAAAGATGAGACGGCCGGTGTGCTTACGCTCGATCTCCACTAAAATCTGGCTATCCTCTTGCTTGAAGCGTTCCAAGACTACCGGGTGGACAATGACCACGAGATCGCCAGCGGTATCCTGGTGGCGGGCAATGACGGTATTGAGTGCTCGTTGGATTTCGACAGAAAGAGTGAAGGCTGTTTTGAGTCGGCCGCGGCCTTCACAGTACTCGCAAGGTTCGGAAAGCGTTTCTTGCAGGCTTTCATTGAGTCGTTGGCGGGTCATTTCCATGAGGCCAACGGAGGAAATTTGGAGGACTTGGGTCTTCGCCTTATCTTTAACGAGTCGGTCCTTCATCGTTCGGTAAACCTGCATCTGGTCTCGGCGATGCCTCATGTCGATGAAGTCAACAACAACGAGGCCTCCGATATTGCGCAAGCGGAGCTGGCGAGCGACTTCTTCCGCTGCTTCGACATTTGTTTGTAGAAGGGTTTTATCAACATCCTTCCCGCCACGGTTTCGGCCAGAGTTCACATCTACCGCGATAAGGGCTTCGGTTTCGTCAATGACGATGTATCCGCCGCAGGGGAGCCAGACCTGGCGAAGAAAGGCTTCGTCGATTTGCTTCTGGACGCCTAATTTGTCGAAAATCGGCGAGCGAGTGGGGAAATGATGGATGCGACGTTTGGCCCGACGAGAAATTTTTTCCGCGATTAGGCGCATTTGCTCGGTGGTTTCTAAATCATCGCAAATGACGTGGTCGATATCCTCGGTTAGGAAATCTCGCGCAGTGCGCTCAATAATGCCTGGTTCTTGGAAGACACAAGTCGGGGCGGGTTTGCTGTCACGTTTGTCTTCCACCTCTTCCCATTGCTCCAGAAGCATCTTGAGGTCCCGGATAAATTGGCGAGCACGTTGACCTTGGGCCACGGTTCGCATGATGATTCCCATCCCCTCTGGCACATCGAGCTGTTGCATGATGCTTCGCAGGCGATCCCGTTCTTTGGGGTCATCAATTTTGCGAGAAATACCAAATTGTTCTGAAAAAGGCATCAGAACGAGGTAGCGACCAGCAAGAGAGATATTGGTAGTGACGCGAGGACCTTTGGTTCCAATCGGGCCTTTTGAGACCTGAATCATGATTTCGGAACCAATTGGATAAATGCTGGGAATATCCTTAGAGCTGATTTTTTTCTGCTTTTTTCGAGGACGATCGGATCGCTGGATTTCCTCCATCGAGTTGTCGAGTGCGGCTGGAATGGCATCCCAGAAGTGAAGAAAGGCATTTTTATCCATGCCAATGTCGACAAACATGGCTTTGAGCCCTTGTTCGACGTTCTTGACTCGGCCTTTAAAGACGCTGTTTACGAGATTAATCTCGCCTTCTCGTTCGATATTAAATTCTTCAAGTTGGCCATCTTCGAGAAGGGCCACTCGGCGTTCGAGGGTTTCAGCGTTGATGACAATGGTATTGCCTTGGCGAGGATCAACTTCCCCGAAGCCAAAGGCGCGTTTAATCTGTTTCAACATGTGTGAGTGAATCTGAAAGGGTGCTGGAGCAATGGATTCCGGAGAAATTATTGCTAACTATGGTTTTGAAAGTGTTGGTGCGTGTGCGGTTGCTCCCTAGTCAGAATCTTGGGTCGGACTCAAGAGAGGAATGGAGCGGGGCGTGACAAGCATTGGGGTGCCATCGTCAGCGGTCTCGTCGATCTCTCCTTCGTCGTCATCCGTTCCATCCAAAGTAATTGAAAGGAAAGAATCCTCGGGAAGTTCAATTTGTTCGATTCGGTCAAAATGACCAGCGAATTTTCCCATCCTTTTGATAGGAAGCCTTAGATTGTTCTCCGCCGCAGCGATTCCGCGGAGGATGATATGGGCGAGTGGGCCTGCCACTTTTCCACCACTTGATCCGCCTTCAACAAACACAGTGATTGCGTAGCGGGGGTTATCGTAGGGGGCGTAGGCAGTGACCCAGGAATTGTTGATTTTGGGTTCGGCTTTTCGCACCTCCACGGTGCCAGTTTTTGCAGCGGCAGGAAAACTAGGGTTCTTCATTGTTCGGACGCCAGTCCCTCCTGGTTGGTTGGCGACTCTCCACATTCCTTGTTGCAAGCGTCTGAGGTCGGCAGGTCTTACGCCGCGTTCTGCTACAAGGTCGACTTGTAGCTTAGGTCGATCTTGGATAAGGATGTCGTCGTTGACGTCACCATGAAGGACGGCTTTTTTAACAAGCCGTGGTTGGTAATACTTTCCGCCATTTGCAATACAAGCGGTGATGGCACAGATTTGGAGGGGAGTGGCCTCCATTTGCCATTGTCCAATCGCCATTTGTCCAAGTTGGGAAGAAACTAAGATCGAACCTGGTTCCTGTAATTGGAACCAAGCCGTGCTGCCAGGGAGGATTCCAGGTTTTTCATCGGGAAGGCCCACATTAGTGCGGCGGCCAAGGTTAAGAAGTGAGAACCCTTCCACAATTTTTTCGCGGCCAAGTCTGTTGGCCAGATTCATGAAGTAGGGATTACAAGATCGTTGAATCGCGGATTCGAGATTCATTGGGCCGTGACCATGTTTGTTGTGGCATCTAATTTTGATACTTCCATAGGCCACATATCCTGGGCAATTGTCCTGGAAATTGGTCATGCCGTTCATGAGCGCGGTGAGAGCAACGGGAAGTTTGGTGGTGGAAGCAGATTGGTAGCGTGAGACGGCCCTGTTCGTGAAGGGGCTGGCTTTGTTGGTGTTGTAATAATCGAAAGCTTCCTGAGAAAGAGAGGGAACGTAGTCGTTGGGGTCGTAGTTGGGGAGAGAAGCCATAGCGAGGACCTCTCCGGTGTTGACATCCATGACAACTGCAGTGGCTCGACCAGCTCGGCGGAGGACGTTTTCGACCAGGCATTGAATCCCTGCGTCGATGGTCAGGGTGACATTAGCCCCTGCACTTGGAGGGCGAGAATCCACCGTGGGGCCGATAATGATTCCTTTTTCATTTTTGAAGAGACTACGCTTGCCAGGAAGACCAGTGAGCTCTTTGTTGAGAGTTTTTTCAATTCCTGCGATTCCTTTGCTGTCACCAAAGTAGTGTTGGAATTCGGCGGCTTCTGCGGCGGAATAAGATCCTTTTTTCCATTGTTGAACATGGCCAAGGACATGGCCTGCAAGGGTGCCAAGAGGGTAACGGCGAAGTGGTCGTGAGGTTACATAGACGCCTTCTAGTCCTAAGGTGTTTTCTGCTACTCGTGAAAATTGATCGAAGTTGAGCTTGGTCGAAGAAACATAGGGAACGAGGTCGCGATGGGTGATGAAGTGGGTTCGTATTGCCGCTGCGTTGATTTTGGGATCGATGCCGAGTTCAATTAGGCGGGGGACAATCAGTTGTTCAACAATTTTATCGATAGGAGGAATCTCGGGTCTATTTTCTTCGTCGATCCCTTCGTTTGTCCATTGTCGTTTCCAAGATTCGCGAACCTCTCCAAGATTCATTACGAGTTCGTAAACAGCATAGTTTTCGGCCATCGCGACACCATTGCGATCAAAAATCTCGCCGCGCACACCGGGTTCGCGAATTGTAACGATTGAAAGGCCAGGCTTTTGGCGGATAAAGTAGTCTTGTTTTTGGATCTGTAGCTCGTGTAAGCGATGAAGCAACGTGACTGTTCCAAGCAGCACCATAGCGGTGAGCAAGTAGAGTCGGAAGCGAAAGCGAGGTTCCATCGGGCTAGGGAGAAAGGAGCGTTAGGTATTTTCTAAGGTGTAACCTTTCCCTCTCCGTAAACCATCATAGGTGATCGTGTATCTGAAGGTTTTTGCGAGTTTGAAAAGGAGAAGGAAGACGAAGGGAGATGCGAACATGGTGATGGCCGAGCTCGCAAGGATGAAGCGAATTGTGGGTAAACTAAGTAAGATTTGACCTTGAACGAAAGAAAGGAGCATAAGTTCCAGAAGGAGGTAAAGAAAGAGTGCCAGTCCGGTAACCATGACCGAGACCTGCCATTTTCCTTCTCGAAAGATAGGCTGAACTCCTTGCATTGTTAGGCCTGCGATTGCAAAGAGGATGATGGAGTATCCAAAGCGGAGGGTCGAAATGGGTTCAGAATAGACTTCAATATCACCAGTGACAGGGAGAACAGTATGCTGTGCATCCCAAAGAAAGCCGCAGATGAAAGAGTAAATGAGCATGGCCGGAAGTTGTACTGTCACTGCCGCGCACAAGAAGATGAGAGGGACGAGAAAAACTCGGGCATAAAAAAAGTCGGGAAGAACGGGAATGAACTGCCGAAAGATGAAAGCGGCTAAGAGAATGAGTAGGACAGTGAGGAAGTAGCGAATCATGGAGACTCCTCCTTTCCTGTAGTTGTGCCAGCTTCTTCTGTAGGGTCGCTAATTTCGTTTCCTCCTGTAAGAACAAACACAACTGCGAGTTCGTTTAGGTCGACGCTTGGTTTGACCCTTGCTTCGGTTTCGTAACCGCCGGAAATGATCTCGATAATGTGTCCGACTAGAATGTCTGGCTTGAAGATTCCACCACGTCCAGTGGTGTAGACCGCCATCCCTTCTTGTAAGATGGCGTTGCGGCTCAAGTAGCGAAGTCGTAGTAGTGGCGCTGAACCATATTCGCCAGGCTCTCCACTGAGGATTCCTTTCTCGGGTGTCCCTTCGATGTAGACTGAAACTTGGCAGCTCTCGTCGGTGACAAGGATGATGTTTGAGATGTCGTCAAAGGCCTGATCGACTCGGCCAACCAGGCCGCCCTCGGCTAAGACGGTGAGTTGTGGCCCGATTTCGGCATCTTGGCCTTGGTTGACAGTGATGGTGTCCCACCAGGTAGAGGGTTGACGTTTGATGACTTTTGCGGCGCGAACTTCGAAGGGGGTTTGCCTTTTAAAGTCGAGAGCTTGGTTGAGCTGTTGAACTTCTCGCTCAAGTTCACGAAAGCGAACTTCAATCAGTTTGAGTTCGTTGTAGTTCGAGTTGATTGCCTCCAGACGTCGTTGGAGATTGTCGGAATGCTCCACTTCGCGAACAAAGTCGCGACTAAATTTTTCCACCGATGAACCACTTTTTAAAAAAGGGGAAATGCTTCGATAGTAGGTTTCTTGGACTTTTCGGACAGTTGGAGGGCTCAAGGTCAGAACCCAAGTCACTGCGCCTAGAAAAAGGAACAGGGAGATCAGGGTTGACGCTTTCATGTGAGAGCAAGGAGCTGCGAAAAATTAGTTACCGAGCGGTGTGGTGGTCAGTATTTGTTACTCGACGGAGGAAAGAGATTTCGCTGAGGGCTTTTCCGGTGCCTTCAGCAACGGCGCTAAGGGGATCTTCAGCAATATGAACGGGAAGACCAGTTTCTTCGCGCAAAAGCCGATCAAGCCCACGGAGGAGGGCTCCACCACCTGCCAGAACAAGACCTCTGTCCACAAGATCGGCGGCAAGTTCTGGAGGGCATCGCTCCAGGGTGGTGCGTACCGCATCCACGATGCTGGCAAGGGGATCTGCCATGGCGTCACGGATTTCCTCTGATGAGATGGTGACGGTTTTGGGCAGGCCTGAGACTTGGTCTCGTCCTTTCACCTCCATGGTAGATTCTTTGGGGAGCTCTGCTGCTGAACCGATTCGGATTTTGATATCCTCTGCGGTGCGTTCACCGATCATGAGGCTGTAGCCGCGCTTCAAGTATTGGATAACAGCAGAATCAAGTTCGTCTCCTGCAGTTCGGACACTACGGGCATAGACGATTCCCGAAAGGGAAATAAGAGCGACTTCGGTCGTTCCTCCCCCGATATCGACGATCATGTTACCAGAGGCATCCTGTACTGGAAGGCCGACTCCGATTGCTGCCGCCATCGGTTCTTCAATTAGAAAAACTTCGCGGGCTCCAGCTTGTTCGGCAGATTCTTTCACTGCACGGCGTTCGACTTCGGTGATACCAGATGGGATTGCGATGACCACACGAGGACGAGCTCGGCGTTTGCTGTTCACTTTGCGAATGAAGTGGCGCAGCATGGCTTCTGTAACCTCGAAATCTGCAATAACACCATCACGTAGGGGACGGATGGCCACGATGTTGCCGGGAGTTCGCCCCAGCATTCGTTTGGCGTCGTCACCGACGGCGAGGACTTCATTGGTGCCGGCTTTGACAGCGACTACGGATGGTTCACGAAGAACAATGCCGTGGTCTTTGACATTTACTAGAGTATTGGCAGTGCCGAGATCGATGCCGATATCGTTGGAAAGGATGCCAAAAAATTTGGATAAAAAATTCACGGGAGTTGCTGGAAGGGAAAGGGATTTAAGAAACGAGAAATAGTGGAACTAAAAGTGAAGTAATCGACCGGAACGAGTCAAAAACGTCAGCTATTTTGCAGGGCTTATGTCGCCTCGCGGGGGAAGTATTCAAAGCGCTAGAAAGCCCGGCAAGCGGGAATCCTGTCAGGCAGCATTGGCGCTTTTTTTATGCCGGCGAAGAAACTCGCGGGCGAGATCACGATAAGCCTGAGCTCCGAGGCCAGAAGGGTCGTGATCGAAAATACTGAGGCCATGACTAGGAGCTTCTCCGAGACGAATGGTGCGAGGGATGACGGTTTTATAAAGTTCGCCAGGGAAGTAGTTTTGAACTTCTTGCACAACGCTTCGTGAGAGATTGGTGCGTCCGTCAAACATGGTCATCAGAATTCCTTCGATGACCACATGATCATTGATTCCAGCATCACGAATCTGACTGACGACTCGAGTGATTTTAGCTAACCCTTCGAGGCCGAACCATTCGCATTGTAGGGGAATTAAGATTTCATCGGCTGCCGCCAGAGCGGAAGTCATCAGAATGCCGAGCGAAGGTGGCGTATCCAAAATACAAAAATCATATGCCTTTTGGATCCGAGCGGAGTCGGAGAGGACTTCTGTCAAGCGAGTGAGGTGGTTGTCAACTCGGACCAATTCCACTTCTACTCCTGCGAGATCCATTTCGGCAGGAATCAGGTGAAGATTTTCCTGGGGGGTAGTGAGAACCTTGGCTTCGAGGAGATCTTCGCCAACTAGAACATTGTAAATGCTCTCATGTTCGTCAGCAGGGAAGCCTAATCCACTCGTCGCATTGGCTTGCGGGTCGAGATCGATGAGTAGGACCCGCTTACCTTCACGGGCGAGCGCGCAAGATAGATTGATGGAGGTTGTGGTCTTTCCCACTCCACCTTTTTGATTTGCTATCGCTACGACCTTCATGTGATTAGGAGCGACCTCATGCTAAAGCGGCCTTGGAGACAAGCGCAACTTGGTAAATACGCGCGAACTTATGACGTTTCTCTTTCGCGAGATTCTTTAGCAGCTCCAATAAAGGCAGCAAAGAGAGGATGGGGTTTGTTTGGTTTGGAAAGGAATTCAGGGTGATATTGAGCCGCTATGAAGAAGGGATGGCTCGGAAGTTCGATGATCTCCACCAAGCCTTCGTTTGCTGACACAGACGAGAAGACGAGTCCTTTATCGCGTAGGGCGTCGGTGTAGTCGGAATTGAATTCGTAGCGGTGGCGATGGCGTTCCGCGATTTCTTTAGCTCCGTCATAGACCGTTGATGCAAGGGTGTCGGGGTGGAGGATGGATTTCTGTAATCCCAGTCGCATGGAGCCGCCCATATCAGTGATTCCTTTCTGCTCTTCTTGTAAGCAAATGACAGGCTCTTTGGCGTCCTTGTTAAATTCGGTCGAGGTGGCTCCGGAGATTTCGCAGACATTTCGTGCAAATTCGATGGTCGCAATTTGCATCCCTAGGCAGATGCCGAAGTAGGGGATATCGTTTTCTCGGGCATATTGTGCGGTGAGGATCTTTCCTTCCACTCCGCGGTCCCCAAAGCCTCCAGGGATTAGAATGCCATCGACTTGACCGATCACTTCTTTGGCGCCCAGCTTCTCGACGGCCTCGGCATCAATGCGGAGAACATTGATCCGGATTCGGTGGCTAGCTCCAGCGTGGGTGAGTGATTCGTAGATGGATTTGTAGGCATCTTGCAGTTCGATGTATTTCCCGACGACGGCAATATCGACCGAGCCTTCAGGATTGACTATTCGGTCCACAAAGTCTTCCCAGTCATCTAGCACAGGACTGGGAGATTCGCTCATTCCAAGATGGTCCACGACCAAGCGATCGACTTTATCGCGGCGGAGATCGATAGGGCATTGGTAGATGGTGTCTTTCACATCGCGAAAGGCGACCACGTTCTTTTGTTTTACATTACAGAACATGGCGATTTTACGACGATTATCCTCATCGAGATCATGTTCAGTACGGCAGATGATGATATCAGGTTGAATCCCAATTTCGCGAAGCTTGGCGACTGATTGTTGGGTCGGTTTGGTTTTCATTTCTCCTGCGGCACGAACCAAGGGCAAGAGGGTGACGTGAATGAAGCAGACGTTTTCGGTTCCCTTTTCGAGGGCGAACTGCCGAAGTGCTTCGAGGAAAAGAGTTCCTTCGATGTCGCCAACCGTTCCTCCAATCTCAGTCATGAGAATGTCGACGTCTGGATTAGCCTCCGTCACATCGGAAAGACGTTTCAAGATTTCATCCGTGACGTGAGGGATATACTGGACGGTTGATCCTAGGTAGCGACCTTCTCGTTCGTTCTTGATGACTTGCTCAAAGACTTGTCCAGAGGAGAGCGAGTTGAGCTGTGAAAGCTTGCTTGAGGTGAAGCGTTCGTAATGGCCTAAATCTAGATCAGTTTCCGCTCCATCATCAAGGACGTAGACTTCACCGTGTTGATAGGGGGACATCGTGCCGGGATCGACATTCAGGTAAGGATCGAACTTTTGGATCATCACCTTGTGACCTCGGTGTTCGAGGAGGGTCCCGATTGAGGCGGCAGCGAGGCCCTTTCCAAGTGAGGAAACAACTCCTCCTGTAACAAAAATATATTTCACGGTGTCTGCTGGTCGGAATCGGGTTTGAGAAGGCGTTCGAGAAGAGAAACTTGTTCTGGGGTGTCGAGTCCGATGGCCTCATGGTCCGTCATCACGACATGGATGCGTGCTCCGTTATCTAGTGCGCGCAATTGTTCAAGAGATTCCGACTCCTCAAGTGGAGAAGGTGGAAGTTTGATGAAGGTTTGTAAAAAATCAGCGCGGTATCCGTAGATTCCAATGTGGCGATGATGGGGGGCGCGACCGGGTTCTCGCACGAAAGGAATAGGCGAACGTGAGAAGTAGAGAGCGTTGCCTGATTGGGCGACAACGACTTTCACGATATTGGGGTCGGCGATTTGGTTTTCTTCTTTAATCAAGGAAGCGGCCGTGACCATCTCAAGATCAGCATCGGCTGCTAAAACTTGGGCAAGTTGGTCAATGAGAGTGGGCTCGATGAGAGGTTCGTCTCCCTGAATATTGATAAAGTGGCTGGCTTCGGGAAAATCTCGGGCCGCTTCCGCCAGTCGATCGGTTCCCGTAGGATGTTCGGAGGAGGTGAGAATCACTTTGGCTCCAAAGCCTTTGGCTACTTCGGAAATACGAGAATCGTCGGTAGCAATAGCCAGATCGGCAAGGCCTTTGCATTGGCTTGCTCGTTCGAAAACATGTTGAATCAAGGGCTTGCCGTGAAGCGGGTGAAGTGGCTTGCCAGGGAAGCGACTTGAAGCCCAGCGAGCGGGAATCAGACCAATGACTGCAGTAGGACCAGACGAAGAATTCAAGTAGTGGATACGGGTTGCGACAGTCTAAAGACGTTCCCTCGCTGAGGCCAAGTTTTTTGAATGTTTTCAACTCCGTGGTGACGAACTTTGTCACGCATTGAATGGACGACCAGCGGTCTTCGTTGCTTAGGTTGCAATTAGATGAACGAAGTCGTCGAAGCTTTTCACTGGATCGATTGGGTGGTGGTTGCCGCTTACATGATAGGGATCACCATTCTGGGGGAGCGCCTGGCTGGTAAACAGAACACCATCAAAGACTTTTTTCTGGGTGGAAAGTCCCTGCCTTGGTGGGCGGTTTCAGGGTCGATGATCGCGACTGAGATCAGTGCGCTGACTTTCATTGGGGTTCCCGCCGGACTTTATGCTTTGCAAGGAGACTGGACTTATCTGCAATGGGGAATCGGTTCCATTATCGCTCGCTTCGCGGTCGCGTATTGGCTGGTCCCTCTCTACTATGAGAAGCAGATTTATTCTCCCTATGACTTTATGGGGAACCGTCTCGGAGAAGGAGCACGGCGTTTGGTGACAGCGCTTTTCTCCGTGGGTTCGGTTTTAGGCGCATCAGTCCGGGTGGTTGTTACCGCTCTCATCTTGAAGACTGTGACGGGTATGGATGGGATGTTATGTATCGCTATTATTGGAGCAATCGCGGTCTTGTGGACTTTCTTGGGAGGAATGCAAACGGTGATTTGGACGGATGCGATTCAGTTTTGCTTGTTCGCTGCAGGAGGCTTGTTGGCCTTCGGTTGGCTGTATTTCACTTTGGGTTTTGGGGAGGTTTTTGAACTCAATCAGGTGACGACCGCTGAGGGTGAGAAGATTAACAAAATGAACATGTTGGATTTGACCACTCCATTTCAAGATAAGGCTCTTGCCTACACCTTATGGGTTGGAATATTTGCAATGCCTTTTCAGAACTTTGCCGCCTTCGGGGTCGATCAGTTGAATACGCAGCGGATGTTCTGTTGCGGCAGTATCAAAGACGCCCGTAAAGCCATGTGCTGGAGTTCAATTTCGATTCTGATTACGCTCCTGATGCTAGCGGTAGGTTCGGGCTTGTTTGCTTGGTATCTGAAGAATCCTCCTAGCGAAGGAGTTTTGGCAGGATTCAAAGAAGATAAAAACTTCGTCTTTCCGGCATGGATCGTGACGGTGCTGCCAATCGGGATTTCGGGGACAATTTTAGCGGCGGCTTTCGCTGCTGCGATCTCGAGCTTGGATTCGGTATTGGCGGCTCTTTCTCAGACTTCTCTTTCCATTATCTTCGGACGGGATAAGCTCGAAGATGAGAGTCAGAGCAAGAAACGAGTGGCTCAGTCGAGAATGGCAGTTTGTATCTGGGGAGTGGTCCTCACCATCGTATCCTTGGTTCTCTGGGGAGTTTATACGAGAGACCAGAATTCCGATTTAATTGCCCTCGCCTTCGGTGTTCTCACATACACTTTCGGACCACTCTTGGGAGTCTTATTAGCAGCTATCTTTTTGCGTTCGAAGACTGCTTTCCCAGGGTTGTTAATTGGCTCAGTGTTCTCGTTTTTACTAGCCGTCTATATGCGACCTGATGTCGAAAGCGCTTTGCGTGGAATTGGCGTTGAGGGCTTTGCTGATTGGCTGAAGAGTATTCGGATTAATATTGTTTCGGTCTGGCTGTATCCGGTAAGTGCCTTGCTTACTTTTATTGGAGGGCTCCTTAGCTACTGCATTTTACCTAAAGAGAGAGTAGATGCAGGGCGCTCAAGCTAGGGAAAGCAGTTTTTCGCGATAATCTTGATTGAGGCAA